>JASLHF010000066.1 GCA_030152275.1 Acinetobacter sp.
GTCTTGGGCGGGATCTTTGATGATCTTAAGCAAAACCAATATCAGAAAGTTCCCTTTTTAGGTGATTTGCCAGTGATTGGCACATTATTTAAAAATAGTGTTAAGACAACTAGTCAAACTGAGTTGCTAATTTTTGTTACACCTCGAATTGTTAATGACAGTGTTTCAAGAAATCATTAATATATTTTGAATTTAACAAAAGAAATAGGTGGCTCCTTGCCAAGCAAAGAGTTTGAAACTCTGCCAAATGTCTATTTGGTAGGGCCAATGGGGGCAGGAAAAACTACAGTTGGACGGCATTTGGCGGAGCTGCTGGGGCGTGAATTTCTGGATAGTGATCATGAAATTGAACGTAAAACTGGCGCTACTATTCCTTGGATCTTTGAAAAAGAAGGTGAACAGGGATTCCGCAGCCGCGAAACTGTTGTGATTGATGAGCTGACTTCACGTCCGCAGTTAGTGTTGGCCACTGGCGGCGGCGCAGTGACACAGCCCCCTAACCGCGAATTTTTAAAACAGCGCGGTATAGTCGTTTATCTTTATACTCCAGTCGAAATCCAGCTTCAGCGTACTTTCCGCGATAAAAACCGCCCGCTTTTGCAAGTTGAAAATCCAGAAAAAAAATTAAGGGACTTGCTGACAGTTCGCGATCCGCTTTACCGTGAAGTTGCAGATTTTATTATTGAAACCAATCAAGGCGCGGCCCGTGATTTGGCGCAAAAAATTTTCAATTTAATTGTGTCTCATATTGAGCAAAAGTAAAAGCTGGAAAGTCATGCAAACCTTACATGTTGAACTCGGCGAACGCCGCTATCCCATTTATATTGGCAGTCATTTAGACCCTAAAGCATTGCTTGAGCCTTATCTTCACGGTAAGCAAGTCATGATTGTATCTAACGCGACTGTGGCTGCACTGTATTTAGAGCATTATGAAAGCGCTATAAAGGCGCTAGGCAAAACTGTAGCCGCATGTATTTTGCCTGACGGTGAAAAATATAAAAATATTGAGCATTTAAATTTAATTTTTGATGCGCTGCTGCAAGCCGGCTTTAACCGTGATTGTACGGTGCTTGCGCTGGGCGGCGGAGTAATTGGCGATATGGCAGGATTTGCTTCTGCATGTTTCCAGCGCGGTGTATATTTTATCCAAGTCCCGACAACGCTGCTGTCGCAAGTTGACTCCAGTGTTGGCGGTAAAACCGGCATTAATCATCCATTGGGCAAGAATATGATCGGCGCATTTCAGCAGCCGCAGGCAGTACTTGCGGATATGGCGCAGCTGGCCACATTGCCGGAACGGGAACTTTCAGCTGGTTTGGCTGAGGTGATTAAATATGCGCTGCTGGGTGATACCGATTTTCTGTCTTGGCTTGAAGCGAATATGAATGGGCTGGTTCAGCGCGATGCGGACTTGCTGGCCGAAGCGGTATACCGTTCCTGCGCGCATAAAGCCCGAATCGTCGCCAATGATGAAAAAGAGCAAGGTGAACGCGCGCTGCTGAATTTAGGCCATACTTTTGGTCATGCCATTGAATCCTATTTGGGCTATGGGGTTTGGCTGCATGGTGAAGCGGTTGCAGCCGGCATGGTCATGGCCGCGGATCTTTCCCAGCGCATGGGATGGATTAGTGCTGATGATGTAGAGCGTACAAAAAAAATCATTTTACGCGCCAATTTACCGATAATATGTCCTAAAATTCCACTCGAGGATTTTCTGGCTTATATGTCGCATGATAAAAAAGTGCTGAATGGCCAGTTGCGGCTTGTACTGCTCAAACAGCTGGGTCAAGCGGTGATTACTAAAGAATTTGATCTGGAATTGATGAAACAGGCAATTCTTGCAAATATGCAATAATTTAACTTAAAGCTTTAGCTTAAAAAGGAACAAAACAGTGGCGCTCCGTACGCATTGGCAGCAGATACAAAATTATATTTGGCTTGTGTTGGGATGCGCCTGTCTGTTTCTCTCTTTAGTGTTTTGGGCTGTAACTGACACTAAAGAGCTGGTTGAAGTAGAAAAACAGGCTGAAACAGAGGTTGAATTGCAGATTCAGCCTGAAAAAGTTTCAGCAATGAACCATCTTGGTGCATTATTTGATGAAGTTAAGCCACTTGATATGAGCACTCGAGTCATTACGACAGCACAGCATGAGGCAGAGTTTCGCGGCAGCAAGTTTGTGAATGAGCAAAAGAAATCTTATAGCATTGAATTGTTCAGAGTCAGTGATGAAGGCATCATTAAAAACTTTTTAAAGCAGCAGCCAGAACGCAAAAAATTTATGTATTTGCGTTTGTC
Organism: Acinetobacter sp.; assembly: GCA_030152275.1. Taxonomy (GTDB): domain Bacteria; phylum Pseudomonadota; class Gammaproteobacteria; order Pseudomonadales; family Moraxellaceae; genus Acinetobacter. Next base: position 2,297 of record JASLHF010000066.1, read on the forward strand.
TGGTGAAGGGCAGCAAGAACAGTATGTCATGCTGTATGGCGTTTACCGCAGTGCTGCTGATGCACAGAGTGCTTTAGCTGATTTAAAGCTGGCTTTGCCTGCTTCGGTTAAGCCCTTAGCAGTAGAAATAGGTACTTATCAAGCTTCAGTGAATGATTTGGGGTCAGAAGAGCTGAAAAATAGCGCCAAGCAGTATACTGTAAAGCTGAAACCTGCGCCTGTACCGCAAATTGATGAAGCGCAGTTGGCGGCTAAACGCGCGCAGGCAGCTCAGGTGCAAAAAGAAACTGAAGCAAAAACTGCGACAACAAGCACTACTGTGACACGCCGTGATGCCTCGGGTAATGTTGTAAATGTTGAAAAATCACAAAGTTCTGCTGAAAGCGGGCATGGCAGCGGCAGTGCCGCACAGCAGGAAGTTACGGATCCTTTTAATTAGTGCCGTTTCAGTATTGATTCTTATCTATTAGGGTTAAAACGATACGTTCTAAAATAGCGCATCGTTTATACCTTGTAGTTAAAAATGCGCTTTTGTAGTGCATTTTTGGATAAAAAGAATACAGTAAGATCTTATTAGAATCATAATATATTGAATAAACAATGCGTTTTAATATTTCTGCATCATCTTGGCATGAAGTTTGCTTTATTGGTGCATGAGTTGAATTGATCTCCCTATTTTGGCGCGAAAATGATTCGATGAGTATGCGAAGCAGTCAAGCTGACGTACTAACCTGAAGTGAAAAGCAGCAAATTATCTCCGCAGTTTTATGTATTCAAGATGAATTCGGTTTATCTTAAAGTGTGAAGACGAAATAATTTTGCTTATGAAAACAATTCATGTGAGTAAATTAAGACTAAATCGCAACAAAAAATTAGATTGTTAGTCGCTCGAAAGAGCAAAGTAAAAAAGAAGGGTACGCTATGCACATGCCATCGCCTAATACTGTAGCTCCCGCTCAAGGTTTATACCAACCGGATGAGTTTAAAGATAACTGCGGTTTCGGTTTAATCGCCCATATGCAGGGTGATGCAAGCCATGATCTGCTGAAAACCGCTATTCACAGCCTCAGCTGTATGACCCACCGCGGCGGTATTGCTGCGGATGGTAAAACTGGTGACGGCTGCGGTCTTCTGTTGGCAATGCCAAAACAGTTTTTCCGTGAAGAAGCGAAAAAGATCAGCGATATTACGTTAAGTGAAGTCTTTGCTGTCGGGACTATTTTTCTCAATTTAGATCCCGCATTGGCTGCGCACTCAAAAAATGTATTAACCAAAGAAATCGAGTCTGAAGGCTGTAAGGTTTTAGGCTGGCGTGTAATCCCAACCAATAATGATGCATTGGGTTCAATTGCCATGCAGTCATTGCCTGGCTTCGAGCAGATTATTGTCAACTGCCCGCTGGGTGTGAGCGAAGTTGAATTCAACCGCAAGCTGTTAATGGCGCGCCGCCGTGCAGAACAGCAGTTAACTGCTGACCCGTATTTTTATGTAACCACTTTATGCTCAACTGTGATCAGCTATAAAGGTTTGATGATGCCTGCATATATTGCAGATTTCTATACGGACCTGGCTGATGAGCGTTTGGAATCGCATATCGTTGTGTTCCATCAGCGTTTCTCGACCAACACTTTACCGCGCTGGCCTTTGGCGCAGCCATTCCGTTATTTGGCCCACAATGGCGAAATTAATACGATTACTGCCAACCGGAATTGGGCAGTTGCGCGTACGCCTAAATTTGAAAACCCGCTGCTGCCCGGCATTACCGAGCTGAACCCAATCGTGAACCGCACAGGTTCGGATTCTTCAAGCTTAGATAATATGCTGGAACTTCTGGTGGGCGGCGGTATGGACTTGTTCCGTGCACTGCGCATGTTGGTTCCGCCAGCGTGGCAAAACGTTGAAACTTTAGATGCTGATTTACGCGCGTTCTATGAATTCAACTCCAAACACATGGAAGCATGGGATGGCCCTGCAGGTTTAGTGATTCAAGACGGCCGTCATGCGATTTGTATGCTTGACCGTAACGGTTTGCGTCCTGCGCGTTGGGTCATCACCAAAAACGGCTATATCACTTTAGCATCTGAAATTGGTGTTTGGGGCTATGAGCCTGAAGATGTGGTGTCTAAAGGCCGTGTGGGTCCGGGGCAAATTCTGGTGATTGATACCTTTACCGGTAAAATGCTGGATACCCAAGATGTCAGCAATCACCTGAAACGCATGCGTCCATACCGTGAATGGCTGCGTGAAAATTCAGTCCGTGTGCAAGGCAGCCCAGAACTTGAAGAATATTTATGTGATCAAGGCTTAAAAGGCGATGACCTGAAAGCGTCACAAAAAATGTTCATGGTGACATTTGAAGAACGCGATCAATTGTTACGTCCGATCGCAGAAAGCGGTCAAGAAGCGGTAGGTTCAATGGGTGATGATACGCCGATGGCAGTATTGTCGCGTCAAGTGCGCCACGTATCTGACTTCTTCCGTCAACAGTTTGCACAGGTGACTAACCCGCCGATCGATCCACTGCGTGAATCGATTGTGATGTCTTTAGAAACCTGTTTGGGCCGTGAACAAAACGTATTTGAACAAAGTCCAGAACATGCAGATCGTTTAATCATTTCAAGCCCTGTGCTTTCAAATTCGAAAATGCATCAAATCCGTACGCTTGGCCGTAAAGGATATGAAATTGCCGATATCGACTTGAACTATGCAGAAGATGAAGGTTTAGAAGCAGCGATTGCGCGTATCTGCGAGGAATCTGCTCAAGCAATTCGTGATGGAAAAACGTTACTTGTATTGTCTGATAAGAAAATCCGTCAAGGTTTTTTACCAGCGAATGCCTTAATGGCAACGGGTGCAGTGCATCACTATTTAATCAATGCGGGTCTTCGTACGGACGCCAACATTATTGTTGAAACTGGTTTAGCACGCGATGCGCATCAATTTGCGGTAATTCTTGGTTTTGGCGCGACAGCGATTTATCCGTACTTGGCGTATGATGTGATCAATGACTTGATTGCAAAAGGCGAGCTATTAGGTGACCCTATCCATGCACAAGCGAACTTCCGTAAAGGCATCGAGAAAGGTCTGTTAAAAGTACTTTCGAAAATGGGTATTTCAACCGTTGCTTCTTACCGTGGCGGCCAGCTATTCGAAGCTGTTGGCCTATCGGATGAAGTGGTTGCAAAATGCTTCACAGGTGTGCCAAGCCGTATTAAAGGCGCAACTTTTGCTGACCTTGAAAATGACTTGAAAAAATTGGCCGATTTGGCGTGGAAATCACGTAAACCAATTGATCAAGGCGGTATGCTGAAATTCGTGTTCGGTAAGGAATACCATGCATTTAATCCAGACGTGATTAATGCGCTGCATAAATCAGTACGCTCTGGTAACTATGCAGACTTTAAAGAATATGCAGAGCTTGTCAATAATCGTCCAATCGCAACGATTCGTGACTTATTTAAGCTAAAAA
>JASLHF010000100.1 GCA_030152275.1 Acinetobacter sp.
CTCGAACCGGCGCTTAGTTTTGTTGTTGGCGTGTGAGACGTTGTTACCAACGACTGGACGCTTGCCGGTAACTTGGCAAACCTTAGACATGGTGTAACTCCATTGATTTAGCCAACAGCAAATCTGTATGGCCAGTCAAAATAAACGGATGAATTCATTCAAGGGGCGTTTTATATCAAAAATACGCTTAAAAGACAAGCGATTTTATCTAAAACGGAGCATCAACTGGTGCGACCGCTCATGCCTTGATCATTTAACGAAGAAGAGTCTTTGAAATCAGTTTGTGAATCGGCTTATTGAACGGCGGCAGAATGAATTTCAAGCTGTACAGCTTTGGATTCGACATGACTGAACGTTCGTGCGACAAACTGAAGAAACCTTCGGGACCATGATATTTTCCCATCCCCGATGCGCCGACGCCGCCAAATGGCAGATCATCCTGTGCAACATGGGTAAGTACTGTATTTTGTCCGAAATGCCCTGAATGAGTACGCTGCGCGACATAGTCGGCACGCGCCTGATCAAAGTCGAAATAGTATAATGCAAGCGGACGCGGACGGCTATTAATAAACTCAATAACATCGTCGATTTGATCATATTCCATGATTGGCAGGATCGGGCCGAAAATTTCATTCTGCATAATCTGCATGTCTGGGCGCACACCTGTCAGTAAGGTTGGCGCAATTTTGCGCGCTGCGCTCAAGTCTTCATTTGCAGGATTGATTTCGATAATCTGCGCGCCGCTGTCGCTGGCTTCTTGCAGGTAACCCTGCAGCCGGCTGTACTGTTTGGCATTAATAATTGAAGTGTAGTCCGGATTATCGGCTAAGTCTGGGTACATGCCTTCCGCGCAAGCTTTGAAACGGTCAATAAATTCTGCTGTTTTGCCGCGCGGCAGGAACATATAGTCCGGTGCGACACAGGTTTGGCCAGCATTCCATAGTTTTCCAACGGCCAAACGCTCGGCCACGTCCTGCAAGTCCATAGACGGATGCACCAGTACAGGCGATTTGCCGCCCAGTTCTAAAATAACCGGCACCAGATTTTCAGCAGCTGCGGCCATTACGGTTTTACCGACATTGGTCGAGCCGGTAAAAATCATTTTGTCAAAAGCCAAATGGCAAAAAGCGTCTGAAATTGGCCCGCCGCCATTGACGACTGCCACCAGTTCCTGCGGAAAAGCTTCTGCGAGCGCTTTTTCCAGCACCGCGCCAAAAGCCGCGGATGCGCTGGAAATTTTGATCATGGCGTGATTGCCGGCTGCCAGCGCGCAAATCAGCGGGCTTACAGACAGCAGCAGCGGATAATTCCATGGGGTAATAATGCCGACTACGCCCAAAGGCTGATACTGCACCCACGCTTTTGCCGGCTGATGAATAATCCCGACATGGCGTTTGGACGGTTTCATCCATTCGGTCAAGTGTTTGCTATAATATTTAATATGCTCTAGGCATGTCAGCAGTTCGCCGATTTTGGTTTCACTGACCGAACGGTTGCCGTAATCCTGATTAATTGCATCGGCAAATTGATCTTGATACTTAACTAAGATACGCTTGAGCCGTGCTAAGCGGTCTATGCGCTCTTTTGCAGTAGGCAGAGGATAGCGTAGATATGCATGCTTTTGCTGTTCCAGAATTTCATTTAAGTGCTGGATTTCAAAAGAATGTGGTGTCAATGATGTTGTTTTTGTCTGACTGTTCATGCCGCGATGCCATTTAAAAATAAGCGATTTATTATTTTTTAGAGTAAAAACTCTAAACAGTCAAGTTACTTTATGTGTTAGCTGGCTAATACATTGAATTCATGGTTATTTTAGAATGTCCCAAACCAAAACGCTGAAAACTAAAGAACGTATTTTACAGCTGAGCCTGCAGCTGTTTAATGAGCGTGGAGAGCGTTCTGTTACGACCAATCATATTGCCGCTGAACTGGGGATGAGCCCTGGCAATCTGTATTATCATTTCCGCAACAAGAACGAGATTATCAAAGAGCTGATGGAGCAGTATCAGCGCGAAACGCTGCAGATGCTGGCGCTTCCGGATGACCGCCAGCTCGATGCGAATGATAAGATCCGCTATTTTCAAGTGTTGAGCAGCCAGCTTTGGGCATACCGTTTTTTACATCGTGATGTCTATCATTTGGTGGAAAATAATGTGGATTTCAGAAAGATGTATCCGCGTTTTGCCGGTCAGGTGATGCAGCAGGGGCAAAAAATCTATAAAGCTTTTGTAGATGCAGGCCTGATGGAAATGACCAATTCAGAGATTGAAGCATTAATTATTAACCTGTGGATTGTGCTGACCAACTGGACCAACTTTCTGTATATGTCAGGTCATATTACAGACTCGAATCATTTGGAAGAAAAATGGGTGTGGCAGGCGCTGCGCCAAATGGTGTTCTTGGAAGGGGCATATTTGCGCGGTGAGAGCCGTCAAACGTATGAGCGTCTGCTGGAAACGATGGGCGAATCAGACCTGTTTGCTAGCCTGTCTTCGGCGCGGCATGAAGATGATGTTTAGCGCATTCTAAAGCCTGCTTTTAATGACGCAATGAACGCTGCTGAAACGGCAGCGTTTTTTTATGCGGCAGCGGGGCCGGTTTGGCTGGGTGTGAAGAGCTGATGATTGTTCTGCTCTGACTATTCAGTCTATCTGCAAAACGCGCTAGAATAACCGGCTTAGTTTTTTATTAATTTAATTTAGCGATACATACTACAATGAATATGTCGACTGCAAATACTGCGCGCTTGCTCATTACCTGTGAAGATAAGCCAGGTATTGTGCAAGCCGTATCGAGCTTTTTGTATCATCAGGGAGCAAATATTACCGCACTTGATCAATACGCGACTGAGGCTCAGGGCGGGCGCTATTTCATGCGTGTTGAATTTGAACTGGATAATCTGCAAAGCCGTAAAGAAAGCCTGCTGCAGACTTTTGAAACAAATGTTGCTGCCCGTTACAGCATGCACTGGCGCTTAGCGCTGGTCAGCGATGTAAAAAAAGTCGGCATTTTAGTGTCAAAAGTCGATCATGCGCTGCTTGAGCTGTTATGGCGCCATGCGCGCGGCGGCTTGCCGTGTGAAATTACCAAAGTCGTGTCTAACCACGATACGCTGCGTGAAGCAGTAGAAAACTTTGGCATTCCGTTTGAAGTGGTGCCGGTGAGCAAAGAAAATAAACGTGAAGCCTATGCGCAGATTGATGAACTGATGCAGGGCAATGATCTGCTGGTTTTAGCGCGTTATATGCAGATTCTGGATGAAGAATTTGTGAAAAAATGGGAAATGAAAGTGATTAATATTCACCATTCATTCCTGCCGGCCTTTGTGGGCGCTAACCCGTATAAGCAGGCGCATGAAAAAGGTGTGAAGCTGATTGGCGCAACTGCGCATTATGTCACTGCAGATTTGGACCAAGGCCCGATTATTGAGCAGGATGTTGAGCGCGTCAGCCATGACTTTACTGTGGAACAGCTGCGTGAATTGGGGCAGGATGTGGAACGCAATGTTTTAGCGCGCGCGGTGAAGTGGCATTTAGAAGACCGGATTATTGTTGACGGCAACAAAACTGTGGTTTTCCAATAAGCTCTAGCGCTATTCAAGAATTTATAAAAAAGGCATACTTAATGTATGCCTTTTTTGTGTCTATTTCAGCATTCAAAAAAGTCATAAAAATAGACAAATTAATAGTTGCAAATGAAAACACTTCTCATTTATCATTATGCCACTTTAATTGTGCAAACCGATAGGCTTGATTGCCGCATCCGAATTCTACGCTCTGCAGAACCGGAGGCAATCGCTTTCCAAGGTAACAGATTTTAATGAGCCCAACTGCTGCGCCTCAAATGCCAAATCCCAATCCAATGAAAAAGAAAGTACTGACCGCATTGGCGGCGGTAATCATTGGCCATGCAGGGGTATTGTGGGCAGTCAGTCAAATGAAGGCGCCAGAGCTGAAGCCTCAGGATAAAACCCCGCTGAAAGTGCGTTTTGTCAAGCTGCAGGAAGCACCAAAACCGCTTCCGCCAAAGCCAAAACCGCCTGAGCCGAAGAAAGAGCCGCCAAAACCGAAAGAAGTTAAAATCGTTGAAAAACCGCTTCCTGCACCGCCAAAAAAAGTCGAAAAAGTGCAGCAGGTGAAAAAAACTGAAAAACCGAAACCGGTTGAAAAACCAGTCGAAAAACCGGTTGAAAAAGCGGAAACTCCGGTCATACAGTCAAAAATTACTGAAACGAAGCGTCCGGTTCAACAGGCGCCTGTTCAAAAAGCAGAACCGCAGCCAGCGCCTCAACCCAAAGCAGATCCATCGCCAAGAAGCGTTTCGATCGGCGGCGGGGTATCTTGGCTGCGTGCGCCGAAAGTCAGCTTTGCCAGCGGTGAGCTGAAGTCATCATGTTCTATGGTGATTGCTGTATCAGCCAATGAGCAGGGTAAAATTGTTTCGGCAGAAGCTAAAAATTCCAGCTGCGGCGCAGCGGTAGACCGTAAAGTGGTGTCTGCTGTAAAACGCGCTCAGTTAACCAAATATATTGAAAATGGTGTGGCGTATCCAACGCGTGTGGAACAGCCATTCGATTTTCAGCTTAAATAACCGGCTAACTCATTAGGAGTTCAACATATGAACTTTTCAGTTTATTGGCAGCATGCAGATGCAGTAAGCAAAACACTGTATTTTGTGCTGCTGGCGATGTCGATTGCGACTTGGACGATTTTTGCGCTGCGCATCATGGGTACGCGTCAATTGAAACAAGTGGCGTACAGCCGCCTTTCAAATGCATTGACTGCATTAAAGGCTAAGTTTGCGCCGCTGAGTTTTGACCAGCGCAAAGCCGTTGCGGAACAGGCGCTGCTGCGTCAAATCGCGGCTGAAAAAGCCAATGCTGAAAAGGGCGTATCTGTTTTGGGTACCATTGCTTCTATCGCGCCGTTTGTCGGCCTGTTTGGCACCGTGTGGGGAATTTTTCACGCACTGGTGGCTGTAGGCAAAAGCGGTCAGGCTGGACTTGCGCAAGTCGCAACACCTGTGGGTGAAGCGCTGATTATGACTGGCTTAGGCTTGGCAGTGGCGATTCCAGCTGTATTGGCTTATAACATTGCCGTACGTTTTAACCGTACCCTGAGTAATGAACTGCATGATCAGGCGCATGGTCTATTAATTGATACTATGCTGCAGCAGGATTCAGCAAAAAAAGCTGAAGTCAGCGCTGCGCAGGACAGTTTAGTTGGAGGTCAAGCTTAATGGCTTTTCAATTGGGTGAAGACAACGATGCAGGCATGAATGAGATGAACCTCATTCCGCTCATCGATATTATGCTGGTATTGATGATCATCTTTTTGGTGACAGCGACCGTTGCCAA
>JASLHF010000035.1 GCA_030152275.1 Acinetobacter sp.
AAAAATGAACTGTTTTGATGGCGCATTTATTTGTATATTCAAGTCATTAGATCAAATCTGGACTATAGCTAGGCGTGATGACTGCAGAAAGATTATCATACATAGCGTCATACTTTTTATAATTGACGGAAAATCGGCTGAGACCCATTTTTATTTGATATAACTCAATCTAAAAAATTACTCAGTCAGTAAATTTAAAAGCAGATAACTTTTTAAACTCCCTTATTTAAGGAAATAAATGTCTTTATTGATATTTGCTTGAGCATTAATTTTTAGACTGATCTTTGAAATATTTATTCAATTGTTCAACATCCTGCGTTTGCAGCTTTTCGCGCATTTTTAAAAACTGCTTTTCATCTAACTCATAAAGCTTAAGAGAAAGCAGCTTTTTAATATCTTCCTCAGGAAAGCGATATTTAATCACTTTGGCAGGAACACCGCCCACAACGGCATAAGGCGGTACATTTTGGGTCACCACTGCACCTGTAGCAACCACAGCGCCTTCACCCAAAGTCACACCTTGCATGATCATGGCACGACTGCCAATCCAACAGCCATCGCCAATGACCGTATCGCCTGCAGGCACGAAACTTCGGGTATCAAATGGAAAGGCAGAAATCCAGTCTGTACGGTGTAATTGATTGCCGCCCATCATAATCACACATTCAGCACCCAAACAGACAAAATTGCCGATATAAAGCTGGTCAATCGGCTTCTCAAGCGTTGCGGGCTTATCATGCAAATAACGCACGGCACAGCGCTCAAAACCCTGATCCCAATAAGCTGAGTAATATGAATAATTCCCTTTGATATGAATATTGGGGTTCTTCACCGTTTTCGAGATGAACTCAAATTCACACCAATGGTTTACAGGGGAATTAATCAATTTTTCAGACATGGATATACAGCATGGAAGCGATAATGAGATTATAGCTGATATTTTTAACCTCTCCCTAGCGCTCTCCTAAAAGGAGAGGAAATAATCCAATATGTATTTGATAATGAATACTTCCTCATCCCTATGGGGTGAGAATCCTCAGAATATATTCTGAGTTCGCAAGGGGGAGGAAAATGGGATTTTAAAAACAAAAAAACCCCTCATAAGAGGGGCATGTGTTGAGATCTTTAAAACTTAAAGATAAGCAACTTTCACAATTTCGTATTCTACTTCGCCTTGCGGAGTCACGATTTTCGCTTCATCGCCTTCGTTTTTACCTAAAAGGCCACGCGCAATCGGAGAGTTCACAGAGATCTTGTTGATCTTAAAGTCTGCTTCGTCGTCGCCTACAATTTTATAGGTCTTTTGTTCTTCAGTGTCTAAGTTTTCAATTGTCACTGTGACACCGAAAACAACACGGCCATTTTGCTCAAGTGTTGCAACATCAACTACTTGGCATGCGCCAAGCTTGCCTTCGATGTCTTGAATACGGCCTTCGCAGAAACCTTGCTGTTCACGGGCAGCATGATATTCCGCATTTTCCTTTAAATCCCCATGTTCGCGCGCTTCGGCAATGGCAGCCGTAATGCGCGGACGGTCAATACTTTTTAATTGATGTAATTCTTTCTCTAAGGCAACTTTGCCTTCCGGAGTCATAGGATAACGTTGCATTGTTGTCCCTCATAAATTGGTATTAAAAAAATACAGGTTTATAAAATAAAAAAGCCCGCCACCGATAAGGTGGCGGGACTTATCGGTAACTTAATTAACCTTTGGTCAGGTCTTGCAGACGGTATACATCCATTGGCAATTTAATTGCTAAAGCTTGGCATACTGCATCAGCACCGTTAAGGGTAGTTGTGTAATACACTTTACCTTGCAGTGCAGAACGGCGGATCGAGAAAGAATCTTCTTGAGCCTGTTTGCCTTCAGTGGTATTGATAATGAGGTGAACTTCGCCGTTTTTCAAGCGGTCGACGATATTAGGACGGCCTTCAGTCACTTTGTTCACACGTTCACATTCAATACCAGCTTCTTTAATTACATCATAAGTACCGCCAGTTGCGATGACTTTGAAGCCAAGATCGGTTAACTGTTTCGCAATACCAACCGCACGTGGCTTGTCAGAATGACGAACAGATAAGAATGCATGTTTTACTTCGCCTTCAGTTGGTAGACCTGGTAAACGATCATTCGAGCCTAACACAGCTTTATAGAATGCTTCACCAAAAGTTTTACCCACACCCATCACTTCGCCTGTAGATTTCATTTCAGGGCCAAGAATTGGGTCAACGCCAGGGAACTTGTTGAATGGGAACACGGCTTCTTTTACAGAGAAGTGTTCAGGAATAATCTCTTTGGTAAAGCCTTGCGACTCAAGAGATTGACCTGCCATACAACGTGCAGCTACTTTCGCTAAAGATTCGCCGATACACTTAGAAACGAATGGAACAGTACGTGATGCACGTGGGTTCACTTCCAAGATGTATACGTCAGTGCCTTTAACCGCAAACTGTACGTTCATCAAACCAATGACACCAAGCTCTTTTGCCATAGCGATGGTTTGACGGCGCATTTCGTCCTGTACTTCTTGAGATAAAGAGTAAGGAGGAATAGAACATGCTGAGTCACCTGAGTGAATACCTGCTTGTTCAATATGCTGCATGATACCGCCAATCACAACGTCTTTACCGTCAGATACGCAGTCCACGTCAACTTCGATTGCATCGTCAAGGAAGTGGTCAAGCAATACTGGCGCTTCATTCGATGCTTGAACCGCATCACGTAAGTAGCGTTTCAATTCGTCATCGTTGTACACGATTTCCATCGCACGGCCGCCAAGCACGTAAGAAGGACGTACAACTAATGGATAGCCAACTTTCGCCGCTTCAGCCATACCTTCTTCAGCAGATTTTACAATGCTGTTGTTTGGTTGACGAAGTTGAAGGCGTTGAATCATTTGCTGGAAACGTTCACGGTCTTCTGCACGGTCAATCGCGTCTGGTGATGTACCGATAATTGGCGCACCAGCTTCTTCTAAAGCACGAGCCAATTTAAGCGGAGTTTGACCGCCGTACTGTACGATAATGCCTTTTGGTTTTTCGATACGTACGATTTCTAAAACATCTTCAAGTGTAATCGGTTCGAAGTACAAACGATCTGAAGTGTCATAATCTGTTGAAACAGTTTCAGGGTTACAGTTCACCATGATTGTTTCATAACCGTCATCACGCATTGCAAGGGCAGC
>JASLHF010000155.1 GCA_030152275.1 Acinetobacter sp.
GGTGGTGTTTCAAAAAGTATGCTGAAAAAAAGCAGGTTGGATTTTGATAAAATAGAGAAATGCGAATAACTCTAGAAATCAAGTGTCCAGCCTGCCTAAGTGACAGTATAAAGAAAAATGGCACAAAAGTAGATGGTAAGCAAAATTACCAATGTAAAATATGCAGACGTCAATTTATTGGTGATCATGCTCTCAGTTATCAAGGCTGTCACTCAGGGATCAAAACCCAAATATTACACCTCATGGTGCGAGGCAGTGGTGTCAGGGATATAGCAGAAATTGAAAGAGTAAGTATCGGTAAAGTTCTACGGACACTTAGCCAATCAAAATATCAACTTCGAGCACAGCAAAGTCATTATGAAACCCTTGAAGTAGATGAGTTTTGGACTTTTGTTGGTCATAAGCAAAATAAACAATGGCTAATTTATGCCTATCATCGAGAAACAGGTGAAATTGTTGCTTATGTATGGGGTAAACGAGATTTAGCCACTGCAAAACGACTTAAATTAAAATTAAAGCAGTTAGGTGTAAGCTATACATGTATATCAAGTGACCATTGGGATAGCTTTGTTACGACCTTTAAAGAATGCAAACAGTTTTGGTAAATTTTTCACTGTTGGTATAGAAGGCAATAATTGTCGATTACGGCATCGAATCAGGCGAGGCTTTAGGAGAAGCTGCAACTTCTCCAAAAAGCTTGAAAATCATTTCAAAGCCTTTGATTTAGTGTTTTTTTATATCAATAATGGATTCGTTTAATGCCAGCATACTTTTTGAAACACCACCAAGCATTTTTCTTTTCATTAAAGGGCTTTGTTGCACAAACCTAGCCTAGAAGGTTTATTCAGCCTTATAATTTCAATATGAATAAATCTGCTCCTAAAATCTATCGTACAACTAACTGGTCTTCCTACAATCGTGCCCTCATTAACCGAGGTAATATTTCCATTTGGTTTGATGCGAAGACTAATTCCAGTCGAATTATCTAACTTTGTCATCATCTAAAACATATTTGAGATATTGTAGAATTATATATCTTTTAATAAAAGCAAGCATCTAATTTTTAATGATTTATTTTTTATAATTTAGCTTAATAATAAATTAGGACTTACGCACTATTATTTATAGATTCTCTGTGGTAGCAGATGATTTTTATCGAGAATAAAGTCATCAATGAAGTTTTTGATAACTGGTCTAAATAATTTCTTCTGCCAACGATATACATTTTCAAAGATCCGCTCAAACTGGTTCTTTTGTATCTCAACGTAGGCCATCAAGGCTGAAAAAATATGATTCAAAATCAGTTTAGATCGTCTTACTTGAAACTTTTCAATATGACAAACCTGTTTAATCACCCGGTGATATTGCTCTATTTTCCAATGACTTGAATGTAATTCATGAAAACCCTCAAAGGACAATAAATCATCTTCATCTTGATGCACAATATAAAACCTCTGCTGTTCTTTTAACTGAGTCTTAAATAATTGTACAAAGCCAAAATCTTTGAGCCAGACCACTTGACCCTGATAGAAATCTGGCAATAAACGCAGTTGAAACCATTGTCCTTTTTCTGGGGAAACCTTACGGTTACAGTCGATACCAAACATAAATCGAATACCATATTTTCTTATGGTTTTTAGATTTCCAGTCGATGAATACCAACTATCACCTGTAATAAATTGAATCTTTGCACCCCAACTGAGTACTTCACTTAACATATCCATAAAGTAATCATTCTTGGTTTTACTTTCAGATTTGTCATAAATTCGGAAATTAATTGGAATATTTTGACCATTTTGATCTGTCGCATACAAGGTAATGAGATTAATACCCTTGACGGATCGGTGGTGTTTGCCTGACCAAAAATAGCTAACCAAGTCCATATGTTGACTATATGGTTTATCTAAAACAGTATCATCAATACTGACTATAAGTTTATTATTATCAATATGTTGAATTGATTCTTGATATAGGTCGTGAGGTGTGTAGTCTTCACGCTCTAGAAAGCGATTTACACTATCATGCGAGATATTATAAGTCTCGGCAAGTTGTGTGCAGCTAATAGAGTTCGGTTCTGTCATGAGAAAGCCCATATAAATGGGTAATGTACAAGTTGCTGTAGAAGCATGTTTAATTCGTCTGATCACAGATACTTTATAAAGTATTTTAATACTTTTTTGAATCCGTCAATGCGTAAGTCCTATAAATTTAAAAAAGAATTTATTCTATCACTTTACTAACTCAAAAAATGAACGTAATGAGACTTAAATTCAAAACCAATTTGATCTTTAGTTTGATCAAAATGAGTATGATTAACCCATTTTTTACCCAAGTAAATTTGAGGAACTAAAGATTACTACTGTAATCTTTAGTTCATATATTGATTGAGAAAACCAACTCAATTCAAGTTGCTTTTTATGCCAGTCTACAATCCCATAAAGAAGAGAACTTACTAGCCTCTTCTGAGTTTGAAGCAATGTACTATGATAAGATTAACCTATTAGGTCAGGTGGCCTAACTTAAATAAAAAGTCTCCGACAATCCCGGTACGGTTCAACCTGATGAGCTTCGCTCATAAAAGGCTTAAATGCTTGTCCAAGTTTTTGAATATATTCCAAATGCCAAACTATATGGCTTTGCCAAAGATCTGGATTGTGTGCATCTACATCTATACTTTCTAGATCTTCAAGAATTTTTAATCAATATCAGCATCAAATTCTCTATATTTTGGCAATGTTACTCATTAAAATTGTTCTCTACATATACATAAAAATCATTTCCCACACGATCATATTTAAAAGCCATGGTGTTCCGAGTCATCCATCGCTTTAAAAGTTTTTCGTAGACATTCGCTTTTTTAGTTGAGGTCGCACTAAAAGACCAATAATGAATCCCATGCTTATAAATAAGCTCCTCAACTCTCTGACTAATCGCATTAAAAACTTTCATGGCAGGTAAATTCAAGTTGATATCTTCATATATGGGATCATCTCTAAATAGGGCTAATTCAGGATGTTTACGGTAATTGATCTGGACTCTGGCACGGGGTGGTCTATTTAAAGAGAAGGAAAAACTATAATGATCAAATTTGAGTATGTAGTGCAATCCATCAATCATTAAGTCCTCTTTCAAAATCATACGATATCCTTCTTAAAATGATGACCAAGAACATTATTGTAGATTTCCATCAAGATATCTTGATCTTCCGGTGTTTGGAATGAACTGCCAAAAAAATCACGATCAGTCGAATTAAATAATTGAATAAAATGTTTTAGAAAAGGTTTTAATTTTTTACGCTTACAGTAGGCAAAATACTCACTTGCATCTTCGAATAAAATCCACCATTCCTCAGGACTACCAATTTGGTTTCCACCCATTGGATGTAATTGATCAAATAGAACATTCAGTAGATATTGAAAATTAAACTGCATACTGCCGTATTCAAACTCTGGATATTCAGAATCCAGATCTAAAGTATTTATATGCTGATGAATTGCATAAGCCTCTTTTAGTATTTTCTGAACCTTTTGATATTGTTTATAGCGAATCAAATCTTTGGCAGATATTTTGGGCAGGCGCGATAAATCCATATTGTCACGTAAATCTGCAAGTTTAACTTCGCAAGCAATCGGATTTTTTACTGTTCTTTGCATTGCCTGAAAACGACTTTCACCATCTTGTTTTGTGACGGCTAAAACTGCATGAATAATATTTTCATTAAACCCTAGTGATCTTAAATCAGTTACCGATGTTGCTGTATCTTCCAAAATATCATGCAGAACAGCGACAATTTTGGCATCAGGATGTTGTACATTTTGCATGACACGCAAGGGGTGATGGATGTAGGGTTGCCCTGCTTTATCTATTTGCCCCAAATGCCGTTCAGTTGCGAAGGAAATTGCTTTTTCTAAAGTAGCGATATGATATTCCCTTTATATTTAATCAAATTTTATTCAATTATATTAATCAATTACAGCAAATAAATAAAGTTCAATCATAGCTATTACGTCAATTTATGTCGTCTCATTAGGCAAATTTATCTGGGTTAAATCTAATTCTTTTACAAGCTGATCAGCTTTCAACCTCCTTGCCATTCTGCCCATATTGGTTTGTGGTTCAGCTACGGCTACATATTCATTTGCCGGAGTGATAACAAATGTTCCTAGAGATTCATTTTGAAATTTATCCCAGAATAAAGTCATTAACCATTCTGCAGCCTCTTTCACTTTAACGGTTGTTTGTGAAGGTTCTTTGTTGACGTAAAGTCTAATATTGGCGCCCTCATCTTGAATGCTGAGTAGACATTTCGATGTGATTTGAAAGTAGTGACAAATTTTTAGAATATTTTGATTAAAGACTGAATCTTCACAATCCTTGGGTTGTTTCACCCAAAAAAACAATTGTCCATTTTCTTTTTCATTAGCATTTGAATAATGCAGACTCAGCTGTTCAAACGTATATTTTAAGCCAAATAAAGCAGCTGCGATTTCGACTTTACGGGTGAAGACTGGAAGGATATAGATTCCTGATTTTTCATTAGCAGTATCGCCCAATATCAGTTGATTGATAATATCTAAATCCTGAACTGTTTTTTCAGTTTGATGTACACACATATTTTTTTCCTCACGATAAGCGAATTATAGTTATTTGGTTTATAAGGATTAATTTCATAACTTACTCTACGGCTTATATATTCAATTAGCAAACCTATCGAGCATCTTTACGACATTAGTTGTCGTCCAACTATTTTTTATTGAACCTACAGCCCTTCAATTGAAATTATTCTGTGTTAGCATTTAATAGAAAATTAAACAAATCTTTTAAACACTTTACTTCACTTATTAGCTAGATATTTATGTACTTTTCAAATCTAAATTGAGTTTGAGTCATACATATACATGCATTCTTCAACGA
This sequence comes from Acinetobacter sp., assembly GCA_030152275.1. Taxonomy (GTDB): domain Bacteria; phylum Pseudomonadota; class Gammaproteobacteria; order Pseudomonadales; family Moraxellaceae; genus Acinetobacter. The sequence goes on from JASLHF010000155.1 coordinate 4,915, forward strand.
AACGTTTTCCAAATGGACCTTTTATGATTTATCAATATTATCAAGAAATTAAAGATTATAACTTTTCCGAAAATCAAATTTTAGTATTTGGCTGTCATGAATTAGGTAAGCATTACTCTGGATATGCACAAACAGCTCTACATCATTTTGGTGCAAAACTAGGTCAAGGCGAAGGAAGACAAGGCCAGTCTTATGGCATTCCAACCATTGCTAAAAATGGGGAAGTATTGGATTTAAATCTTATTCAAAACTATATCAATAACTTTAAGCAATATGCCAAAAACCATCCTCATCTTGAGTTCTATCTCACTGAAATTGGCTGTGGGTTTGCCAATTTCAGAGTAAATCAAATTGGCCCTTTATTTAAAAATTCACCGATTAATATTTATTTTCCACGTAGCTTTGTTCCATTCTTAGAAGATTTAACGGTATTTTCTGTAGAAGATATTGAACACGTGTGGAAAGCGGACGATACTCACATTGAGTTGCCTTTAAACACTGGAACAACTGTACGTTTGAAGCTAGATCACCATCAGCGCTTAAAGATGCAACCAAATGTATGGGAAAAATTCAATACCAATCAAAATATTCAATATTTCACACTTAAAGAACAGCAGTTTAATCAACTCGATCAAGCGATTGAAAATTTTAGAAAGGAAGAGGCTTTATTATTTTCTGAACTGATGTGAACACCAGTATTTTTTAAGCCTTATTTTCTGTTTATAGATCATCGTTATTTGTGAACGATGATCTATAAACTAATTAAAGGGTAAATTAATTACACAAAATTATTTACAGGCTCGGATAATGGAATGGCTAATTGTTTTGATCGCTAATTAGAGCCTGTAAATCACATCCCTATTGGGTTACAACTTTTCCATACCTTTGCCAATGTTATCCATGCCTTACTTTCTTTTGTCCAAATACGACGACATAACTCCGTTAGATCATCAAACTGTTGATCAACCTCCAGAGATACGCCGTATTCCCAATGTCCTTCATAAACCCGTGCTTTGGCTAACTCAAATATTCGATCTGCCAAAGCAACATGTTCTTCCACAAATTGTTGTTCTATGATTTCACCATGTGCAAATTTTTGCAAACACGCTTCAGATTGTATGATTAAATCTTCTGTTTCCCCAATCCATAAGGCAAAGCATCGATCTGCGCTTAAACAATCAATAAGTTGTTTAAAGTTTTCAAGTTTCGTCTTAAATGCAAGATTCGCTTTTATTAATGATTCGAGGTATATGAATCGCTCTTCAAATGCATAAGGGTCAATATTTAATGTATCTAAGTAATCTTTAGATTTACGGTGTAGGCCAATTGGTCTCATTTTCCCTCTCATTTTCTGTATATACGACACAGTTAATTGAAATTATTTATTTCACATCTATGGAAAAGCTATTCAATTTGAATAGCCAATCTAAAGTAATAAACCATCACTTGTATTTTTACTCGTAAACTTTTCACACATTATTATATTGAAACAGCTACAACTAAATCACCCTCTCTCTTTTTGACATAAATGTTCGTTGGATTCTGCTCACCATTTTTAACAACTAAAAACTTCTGTAAATCTGTAAGTCCATTCGCAACACTTATGAAGTCCTTTTGGGCATTAAAATAGACATTTCGTTGTGACAATTTATGACTCTCAAATAATCTCCAATAGCCAAGCCCCTGATCGAGCTGAATATCAAATATAGTCCCCGACTCAAAAGTTATAGTTAAATTTCGCTTGTGATACAGAGCCTTAGCATTATCATAGGTCATTAAATCTATTTCTTTTTGGGATATATCTAAATTATCAGTTAATAGTTTCTCAAAAACCTTCTCAAATTGTTTCACACTATGGTAATCATGATGAAGGATCGTTGGTAAATCTTTTGTCTCATCATCAGAAATAACTGTCTTAATCTTCAACTGACCAATATTTCCAACTTGATCCTCAAGCCCCTTTAACCAACTAACAATTAACAACATATTGCTAGCTGACTTGATATAACGATCTGAATACTCAATACTTTTTATAGTTTCATTCCGGCAAATTTCTCCGAACTCACTAGTACTTTCAGCAACCAAATTCCAGAACTTACGACCAAAACTACATAAATCAACATTCAATTGATCAAGAAGATCTAATTCCACAATCGAGCTTTGATTTTTTTCCACTAAAGTTGGTAATGTTATGACTTTCTCACTCAGTAACTTATAAGTTTCACTAAATCCAACTATCGCATTTGTATTCAACCACTCTTCATTTGGTATACGACTATTCATATCAGGACTAACAACTGTAACAATACGATCTGTCAAATATAGTTGTGCCACAATAGATTGATGAATATTGTCACCTTCAACAAATTGTACATTGAAGTGTGTTTGTAAAAATTTCAGCTCAGCCAAATATGCTTTAGAATCTATGATAGTTTGTGGTAGAGAAATATCGATTTCTAAACTTGTATCCTCTGACCATCTAGCAATTGTTTTTTTAACACTAGGAGATAACAACTCCCAACTATCAGATTCTCCACCCCAATTCAAAATTAGTTTCTTAGCACCTAATGATACATGGTGTTCAATGCATTCTTTCAAGCTATATGGCCAATATTGTGCACCAGAGAAGAATGACAATTCTTCAGTAGAAATAAAGTTTTTATAGTTTGCACCTAACCACTTTTTAGCATCATGACGATTTAACAAACTGTAATGATGTCGTGACTGTGAATCCAAAAGACAATGAGCACATACAGACTCACAATATTTCGGACATTCAAGCTCATCGACCATACTAGATAATAACGACTCAATGTGACGAGGGGCTGAACTCGCAAATCCTGCTCCACCACTAATGACGTCATACACCTGAATGGCTGTAATCTGATGATTACCATCTAATAATATTGGGCGCTTGCCATATCCCAATTCATTAGCTGAGATACCTAACTTTTTCGCTAATGCTTTTCTGAAAGCCACAGCCAAAGTAAATGCTATACTTTCATTTTCTTTACTATCTGTAAGATATTCATTACGTTCAGGGTGATGTAACACCAATTCAAAGATATCTGTAGTCATATAGCTACCTAGATGTAAATCTTTGATTAAACGCTCACTGCCTTCACAGAACTTTCTTTGTCCATTTTCTCGATCATGTTTAGATGGTTTTAATGGATAATGTTTCTGCTCAGGTGACAGATATAAAGGGAATTTATCCTTCTCCTTTTGAGATTCGGCACGACCACATTCAAGGCAGACAGCATAACCATGCCCATATAAACCTGAACTATAATTAAATACATGCCCCGATGTATCTGCAACCATAAATCCTAAGGCACTATTCGGCAAACTTAATCTTGCTCCCTTCCCAGCGATCCAAGGGGTTTGGACAGGAATAAAGGTTTGAGTTGTTACATCATTACTAGGCTCTTCATAAAAATCATGAACAAAACCCGTTGGTTGCAAAACTTTACGTTGCTCATTTATACGTATTTTTTCACCACAACTTGGGTTATCACAGTAAACATTATTAATATCGACGGCACTATCTGCATTAAATCCATTTTGACCGCAATGCACGCAGCGCCACGCCAAATCGAATTTCTGTGCTTCTTTAGCATCAGAACTATGAATATTATGCCAAGCTAAAGATATCCCTTTGGATTTAAAGACCCTTCCATCCAATACAATTTCTGAACCTGGTGCATATTCGCGAATAGCAACAGCTAAATTTCGACTTGGCATATCCCTTAATAACGAAACATTATCTTCCCTAGACTTACGTTGCTTTTCAGCATCTCTATCTTTCTTTTGACGTATATAGTCAATCACATTAGTTGTTTCAAATGATGCTATATCCGTTGGGAAGCCATATCCTGGTAGAAAGCATTTAGCAGCAAGTTCTCTTAATAAATATTCATCACAAAGTCTACGCATTTCAATACTTAATCGATACGCATAAGCAGTGCCTTTCGTTGCTTCACTCAACTGACTATCAAGACGTTTATACTCTTTTAACCACTGATCTCGCATTTCCGTTATTCTTTGAACTGTATGAGCTAAAATGCTTTCAACTGAATCAAATGATAAATCGGTGCCTTTGATTAATTTCTCTAAGGCATATGAATATGTATAAATATTTGCTTTAACCCACGTAATAAATCGATTACATACAGATATCTCTTCCGCACCATTTTCTAAATAAAACCACTTCAAATTTAATTTAGTTTTCTCAGCATCTGTGTCTCCAATTTCATTCTTTAAAAAGAAAGACAGATACATTGAATTCACATGCCTTTGGATCAATCTCTTGGAGTTTAAAGCGACATAAGGTGCAGGGATACTGGTTTCAAAAGCCCATTTAGGGTTATCAAATACTTGTTGATCATGTGGATTCGACTTACAGATTGTGTAAGAAAGTGCTCTTGATTCTTTACTACGACCCGCACGACCCGCACGTTGTAGATAATTTGCAGGATGCGGTGGTACGTTATTCATCACCACTGCTGAAATACCACCGATATCAACCCCCATTTCCATAGTGGTTGAACAGTTCATTACATTAACTTCGCCTGTTTTAAATCGCTTTTCGTAGTCTTGTAATCGCTCACTTGCTTGCTGTGCTGAATGTTCTGCAACTCGATAGTACATACCACCTTCAATAATTCGATCACAAAGATCATTCCACAAATTTAAAGAGCGCAGCTCCTTAATTGTCTCATCATTAGCAATTAAGTCACGGATGTATTGAATGTTGTCATGATGGTCGTTATTGGAACTAAACACCTTCAAATTCGGCATTTTAATCTTTTGACAAATGAAAGCCTCTTTACTTTTTGGAATACCCGTCGGTAGATACGGAGTAATACCTTTGAAGGTAGTATCAATTAATCTATGCGTGACGGGACAAATAAATACTTGTTCATTCAATGAAAATTTGAACTTTTGTGGTCTAATAAAAAATTGACCATTATCATTTTCTAAAATAGCTGTATCTTGGGTCAAAACTTTCCAAGCACATTTCAGCCATTCATCAGCAATATCTATATCAATAGTAGCACTTAGATCTAGTTGCCCACCTAAAGCTAATAACTTAACCAAACGATTATTCTTTCGCTTAGATGCTAAAGGCCATTGTTTACTAATTTTATCTTCTATTAATTTTGAATCAGGTCCAAATAATCGTTTGGTAACAATTTTTCGTCCCATCCAATTTGAAATACTTTTATCTATATGAATGTAATAATAATCACGCACATAGAAATCTAGAACGACTTTTAAAAAGTCCTTCCAATCTTGTAGGTTAAGACCTTTAGATTCCCAATATAAAGGAACACTGGTAACTTTTTCTAAACCACTATAACCAACTTTTACTAAGCCTAGCGTTTCAGTACTATTTCGATTACGGGGACGTCGACTAAATTCGCTCAACAATAACATTGAGATTAATTTATGTGGTCCTTCAGTTTGATCACCAAATACTTCCGGAGAGTAATACTTCATTGCATTCATTATTGAAAAGTTAAAATCTGATAAAGATGACAACTTTTCAATCATTTCTGCCCAGGAAATATTGTTCTCAATAGGGTTTTCTAGCTCAAACAATCTTTTTTCTAAATATTCTAAAAAACCTTTCATCATAGGGTTCCCTCTTGCAATTTTAATATTTTGCAAAAGTTCTTCCTTACTTTCTTCTGGGCGATCTGGCATTGGTAATGACTTGAGCATTTCCACCACAGCACCCCTTAATCTTGAACGCTGTGCTTCCTGTTGCATCTGCACAGACATTCTTGCGGTGCCTTGGCGACTATCCGTAAATGTAATTAAACGACGTCCAAATGAAGGTAAGCTTTGAGGTGAAATGTTCGTAACACCATTTTCTTCTAACTCTTTAATCGTAATATTAGGACAAAATTCTAAAATAGTCGGGATTGCTTTAGTAACATAAAAAGGTGCACCAAGAATGCTTCTAGTTACAGGCAAATATCCTTCTTGCGTCTCTAGCTCACAGTAGTGGCATTTATTTGATGTCGCCCAAAGATTAAATTCTTCTTCCCCTGGATATTTTTCAAAGCCTCCACGATCTAGATTCAGCATCTCCCCATTATCATTTACACTTAGCAATATTGATTGATTGTAATCTATTAACTTGTTCGAGCTATTATTAATGTCAGCTTCTTCAATTTCATCTTCTTCAGTTAGCAGCGAAAACTCATCAATTTTAGCTTCACCAACTTGTTTAAGCTGACGAATACCATCATTAGCGTCGACCAGTTGCCCTAACAAATGTGGTGAATTACAATCTTTACAGAAAGTCAGTTCTAATACTGGTGACCCACATTTACATTTTTGTTCGCATGTCGCATATACATTACCGTATGGCCATTTTTTTAATGCTGTACCCTCTTTTTGATCACAATGAGGATTAATACAACTCCACAAGCCATGCGTAATTCTTTGCAAGAAGTGAGCTCGTACTTTTAGGAAAGCCTCTTCTTTTTCTTGCAATTTTGTATTTGTTAGTAAGTCAATCCAACCAATAATTTCGACTTGATCCACTGAAATAGCATAGTCAGCATTTAAATTTTCTTTAATTTCTAAAGATGTTAATGGCTTATAACTTTCTACACCTTGTTGAACAATAATTTCTCGAATTGCACGAGCTGTTTGATTTGATTCTAGAGCTTGGAACCGTTTAGCACTAACCTCTAGATCACCTTCTATTTCCGCGAGCTCTTTTAAACTTAGTTTATTCTGATTCGATTCTGCTTTTAACTGGGGTACAGCTCGTTGACCACCAATCACTTCGATTTGACTTTCCTCAATTCCGGCCAACTGAGATAAATAGGTCTTTAATTGTTGTTCTGCATTACTGTCTGCAATGGTTGCAGAGGTTGCGACAAATCGTACATCTTTAGCCTCAACACCAAAGACTTCTAAAACACGACGTAACTGCAAGGCTAGCTCTGCTGCCTGTGATCCCACATAGCTATGAGCCTCATCTAAAACAATCCAACGCAGGCTTTTCTTTGCACGAGACTTCTCAATGATCGGTGCATCAATTTGACGCACCATGATATATTCCAACATCGTCCCGTTGGTCACCAAAATTGGTGCAGGGCTTTTCCTCATCAATTCTCGTGTTAAGACTTGATAAGGACGCTCATTTTGCAATGTTCTTTTTGAACTCTCTGATTCAGGTGTATTACCGTTATACAAACAGTATCGTAACTTCCCACCGAAGTGCTGAGTCCAAGCACTTAAGCGCTCCTCCTGAGAATTAATCAACGCATTGAGAGGATATAAGAATAGAGCATGAACACCTTCCAACGGCGTATTGATATTCTCACTTAACTCATATAAATCATTCAGAATTGGCACCATAAAACATTCTGTTTTACCAGAACCAGTACCAGATGTGACAACAACAGATTTTTTATCAGCTAATAAATTTTTCCAACTTTTTAATTGGTGTTCAAAAGGCTTAAATTCTTTCCCGAAGCGGTATCGGCCATTATTTTCAGCATCTAAAGCATCTACAACCGACTTTGCTAATAATTTTCCACTTAAGTCTGACATCGCTACCTGTGCCTGCTTCCAAGCAAAAGTGTGCTCAAAAACTGGCGGAGCGAGAAATGAAAACTTCCCCCCTGGAAGCTGAGACATTTGTTTAGCTAGGTGTTCTCGCAACTCAGGATCACTAATACCCAACACACTTAAAGTTGATTCTTTTGTACGCTGACATGCTTGTTCTAATAAATCTGAATAATAACGTTGCATATTAATGAGCCTGTGAATTTAATAAGTAAGATACTGTTATTTCGAAAATTGAATTAAACCAAGATTGGTCAAAGTCACGTAATTGACGGATCTTATGATGAGTTAAGCTATTTGATTGATCTTCAAGCACAAAATCGGTTAGACCTACATTTTTTAGCGCAAGATAAATTGGTAAAAGAATAACTGATGAATGCTGTGGCAAACTGACCATAGGTTTTAATGGAAGATTTAGGTTATCTTTTTCGATCCATGCGGTGAGTTCTTGCTGGAACCACGTTGGCCACAATTCACCTTCAGGCTGATATCTCAATAAATTCTGAAGATAATGACCGTTAACAATATTATTCAACTGATTAGAGGTTAGTCCATTTAAAACTGGCTCATCAAAATAATAAGCTTCTAAACTTGGATTTAACGTTGAAATGTCTTGAGATAAATTTGCATATCTCGCTTTCAGCGTTTTTTTAACAATGGCCTCAGGGATACCTTGACTCACATAGAGTTCAAAAGTTTTAGATATTGCATTTTTCCAAGCTTCACTAGGAATTAATTCCCATACTAAATCAAACTCTCGCTCAAAGCGTTGATAAATATCATGTTCAAAATCAAGTAACCATATCGCCAATGCCAAACATGATGGATTTCGTACTAAATCCTTCCACACTTGAAATGTGACCAACGGTAGATGGTTATATTTTGAATATAAGTGGTAAAGATACAACCATCCAGAGTTTTGCAAATCACTCGCCATAAGTTCTAAGTAATCTGCGATACTATTTGGGTTAAATGTTGGATGATAATCACGTACGGCAGTATGTAAGGTATCCGCAGTTTCAAAAGACAATGAATCTTCTATTATCTGTTGCGCTATGAATTTCGGTCTAAATTTAATTGTTCTTTCATCTCTAGGAATAATTAAACATGGACCCACATTGCTCAATCTTGGTAATTTATACTTACCTGTTTCAACCCCTTCAGTTGTAACTGGTTCGAGTGGTAAAACGGCCTGTTCAGGTTGGTTTAAAACCATGATGACTGGATCAACCACTTGTGAACTTGAAAGATTCAAACCATTTAAAAAATAATGACCTTGTTCATCTATTTCAAACTCGGTTTGATAATGTTTAATCTCATAATTTAAAGATTGTTTCCCACCAGTGACTTCGAGAATAATCCGTGCATCTAAGTCTTTTGTTAATGCTAATAATTCTTCTATTTCAGCTCGATAATGAATAAGTGATTCTTGATGTGGTTTTCCACTCACCAAAAATTGCCATTTGTAGTAAGGCGCATCTACATCTCGAATATGAATGCTCTTCAGTCTGATTGTCATCCGAAAATTGGTTGGCTTATTCTCTGGCGCATATAAACATAATCTTGAACCAAGTAAATCATCTACAGTTAATACTTTTTGTTTAATCGGCTGATGATTTCCGTTGTAGAGCGTTGCACCATGTGATGGAAATGGTAGTAATAAATCTACTTGATCTCCCAAATTCAGCATCAAATTCAGTTTGATATTTTCAGGTGGATGCTCATTGCATTTTAGATGATATTCATAACCATATTGCCCATATATATCATCATTCAGTTTACGCGACTTAAAGCTCACTGCTTGATGATCAGTAGTGATTCCTAAGCAAATGATATTACTTTTTGTTAGAAGACGAATATTTGCTTCATTAGGCGTATCAGCCGCCAGTAATTCAATTTGTAGGTCTTCAGGAAAAATTACAACCTTGCGACGTAACACCACATTTTGAGATGAATTTTTAATGGTTAAAGTCTTTACGCCATATGCTGCAGAACCCACATGATGAGCTAAAAGCTTTTGTTCTGCATAAATAGCTAAACTATCATTTTTTGACTGCAAACCCGTTTCTATATAACGTGCCTTAGGTCTTCCTAAAAAAGCCAATGCAGGTACTGTAGGCCAAGTAAACTTCGTACCAAAAAGATCTACAAGCTCTGATTTGTCAAAATATTTAGAGCATTGAATCTGATATTGCTCTTGATTATCTCCAATAATTTCAATATCGCCTTTCGCCTTATAAACATGCTGGCCAAAAGCATTCGACAAGTGCCCAGTTACACACTCCTGAGAAGTAAATCGATATGATGGCGGTATTAGTAAAATAATTTCTGATTCTGCTGTCTTAAATGAAGCCTGCCCAATAAATGGACAAAGCTCTCCCTCATCCTGCGCAAATGCAACAGGAACACTACCGATTTCTAAACAAGTTTGAGGTAATTCTTTTTGATAAAGAATTTGATCTTTATTTTGTAGTGCCAGAATCAATCCATGTTGATAATGCTTTCTAGTAATAATGCGCGTTTGTGCACCTATACGTATATTCACTGTCTTCTTAGCCTCAGGCCTTGCCATAAACGTTGCTGTGCCAAGTTTTGCTAAGGGTTCATGTGCTTCATACAATACAATTTCTACTCGAGGAGGAATCCCTTTAACGTCCTCCAAAGTAATTTCCAAGGAATTTGGTAGGAAAACTTCAGTTAAGATTTGATTAGAATTGCGGTTAAAAAAACTCGCACAGGATAAAGCATCCTGGTTTGTCTTGATTTGCTTCAATTCAGTACTAGAAGTAACCAGTAACTGATTTAAAAACTGTTCCGCCACACTACTTTCTAATGGTAGAGGAAATGCTTCCCTCCACTTCGGGAAATTGTTAGATAAATAAGCTGCTGGATTATCTGTATTGTCTAATTCATGCGTTTCAACTAAATGAACCAGATGTTCTGCCATATCTGAAATAAGCACTCGTGTTTCATGTTCCTTGAATGCTTGAGGCAGATATTGAGTATACGCTTGAATCAATTGGTCATTTATTTCTGGGTTATAATGTCTGTAGTGACTAAACTGCGCCACAATTCTTTTAAATACAGTCTGATAATGATTACCTTTCTCCATTAAAAGGTTTGAAGGGAATCCACCCTCTTTAAATGCAGAACCTAAATAATTGGTATGATTTGAACCTTCAAATTTAAGGATTGGACGTTTCCAAAAACATTCTAAGCCTTGCTGAACCACATAGCGAATATCATCCAAAGGTTGAAAGCCCAGTGCATCATATACAGGCCCCCAACTCCACCCACTTTTATACTCTCGACGAAACCATTCCGAGACAAATAGTGTAAAAACTGCACACCATTCACGACCAGGTTTATGGCTTTTTTGATCTTGTTGGCTATATCTCAGCGTACGCTTTAAGTCTTGATATTCTTCTAGGGTAATATGATAGGTATACAGGGGATGACTTGTTGGCTCAGTAAGTTTACGCGACTCAAACATTCGCTTTAGAATATGTCTAGCAGTCAATTGCTCCCCTAAGATATCAGATGCTAACAACTCCATAATGCCCCCATTATTATTTTCTGCTTCAAATTAAATAATATAATCTATTCAATGACCTATATAAACCTAAAGGCGTCAGAAAGTGTCGCTTAGATGGGTTAATTTTCATTATTTAACCCATATTTTAAGAATTACCTCATAACACCCTGTTGCAGACTATATTTCCATGACATTCTAAATGCAGTATCTTTTGAATAATGCTTATACATATCCATATCGATTTTTCTTTGACGAAGCATGATTTCATTCATAATCTTGTCAAAAGCTAGATCTTTAGTATGCGGATCAGGATTATTCAGATACTTACTTTCGAAATCAGCATGTTCTTTTATCTGTTTTAAGATATTCACAAATTTTACTTTTTGCTCTTCAGGCGTTGCAGCCCAACCTCCAAACCAGCGTTCATTAAACGTTTTAATGATTTCATCTAATGGGTCTTCTTCAGTTTCACCGCCATGAGCACCACGAGGATTCGAATTTGTCGGATCTAGAACTGTCTCTTCAGCATCTAACTCAATTTGCTCATTCAGTTTTTTACGCTGTAATCCATATGAGTTTAAATCAACTGAGTTTAACAACTCATCCAAGGCATCCGCTTCTGGATCTTCAATTTTGAGTTTCGGAATCAAGAACTTTAAGAACCAATACAGCTTTTCCCAAGCTGGAACTTCATATGGCAAAATTGAAGCCATCTGTCCATAAATCTTCACGAATTGCTTTGCCTTGATCTTGAAGTCAGCTTTATCTTCAGGAGTGAGTTCTAATTCAGCCTCAAAGCGTGCAACGGCGATATCAATAATTGGACTTAACTTTTCTGCATCGACTGAATCGAAATACTTCGTAGCGAAATCTTCCACCTCAGTAGATTCATATACCGCAACACCATCTAACTCATCTTTTAGTTCGTTGAGTACATTAATATCGGTCGCTTGTGACAACGTAGTCGACGTGTAGAAACGATCAAATGATTGTTTGATATCTTCTATCTCATTGAAGAAATCGAGCACAAATAGATCTTCAGTTCTCTTACCTAATTTAGGTGCAGAACGATTTAAGCGAGACAGCGCTTGTACGCAGAGTACATCAGCCAACTTCTTGTCAACGTACATCGTACATAGCTTTGGCTGATCGAAACCAGTGAGGTATTTGTTCGCAACAATAAGTAAGCGATACTGATCTTCATTCACACCTGCAGGCTTCTTATCACCAACATAGCCTCGATCAAACATGTCTTTGGTGTCATTGTCAGAGAACCCGTTGAGAATTGCTTCTGTATATTCAATACCATCTACTTTCTTCTCACCAGAGAAAGCAATGATGGCTTTAAATGGATATCCGGCTTGCTCAAGCAGTCGGTCAATCGCTTTGTAATATCGAATTGCAGACTCAATATTTTGAGTCACAATCATTCCTTTGGCCTTACCTTTTAATTTTTTGGTATTTACAACATGTTGAATGAAATGATCCAACATTACTTCAGCTTTGATATCAATGGTCTGTTGGGTTTTCTCTACATAACTTCGTAAGGTTTTCTGCGCTTTTTTAGTATCGAATAATGGATTGTTTAGAATTGATTTCTCAATTTCATAGAAACTCTTATATGTCGTATAATTGGACAAGACATCTAGAATAAACCCTTCTTCAATCGCCTGTTTCATCGAATACAGATCAAAAGGTTTAAACGAGCCATCAGCTTGCTTTTCACCAAACTTTTCTAAAGTTGTATTCTTTGGCGTTGCAGTAAAGGCAAAATAGGACGCATTGCCTTTCATCTTACGTGCCAACATCGCACTTAGAATTTTGTCTTGAGCATCTACACCATCACTGTCTTCATTAGCTTTACCCATAACTTCATTCATTTTGTCATGGGCAACACCTGACTGAGAACTATGTGCTTCATCAATGATCACAGCAAAACGCTTATCACTTAAATCTGCAATCCCATCAATAATGAAAGGAAATTTTTGGATCGTGGTAATGATAATTTTTTTGCCATTTTCTAAAGCAGATTTCAGCTCTGATGACTTATGGGCATGTGCCATAATATTCTTGACCTCAGAAAACTCCTTAATGTTCTCTTTAAGCTGTTTATCAAGAATACGGCGGTCTGTCACCACAATAACTGAATCAAATAGTGGATGTTCCAGTCCTCTACTTCCAGGAACATCTTTCTCTGCCGGGTAGGCTTCAATTAACTGGAATGCTGCCCACGTAATCGAATTTGACTTACCCGAACCTGCCGAATGCTGAATGAGATAAGTTTGACCCACCCCATGAGTTGAGACATCATGAATAAGACGGCGTACCACGCTGAGCTGATGATAACGAGGAAAATAGAGATTCCTTTTGTCTAATAAGGTTTTCTCATCACCATCTAGTCGTACGAAATGCTGAATGATATTTGCCAGACTTTCTTTAGAAAGTAGCTCTTTCCAAAGGTATGCAGTTTTATGACCCTCTGCATTTGGCGGATTTCCTGCACCTGCATTATGTCCCTTGTTAAACGGTAAGAAGAATGTATTCGCCCCAGCAAGCTTCGTGGTCATATAGACTTCATCGGTATCTACAGCCATATGCACGATACAACGTGCAAAGTTGAGTAAGGGCTGAGTGATATCTCGATCTTGCTTATATTGCTTTTGTCCATGGTGACGAGCGTTCTGCCCCGTCCATTCATTCTTTAATTCAAAGGTAATGATCGGAATACCATTTACAAAGACCACCATGTCAATTTCTTGCAGTGGGTTTGCTTTTGAATAGCGCAATTGGCGAGTTACACTGAAAATGTTCTGCTTGAATCGGTCTTTAATCTTCTGAGAACTACTTGCCAACGGCGCTGGGTACATCAACTGAAAATGTGCTTGATCTACGGCGAGACCTTTTTTAAGTAGATGAACCACCCCATGCTTTCGGATCATTCGATCAAAGCGTTCGTAGATTTTTCGTTGCCAATCGTGTGGATTAAATTTCTGAATCTTTGCCAGCTCATCAGCTTGTGTTTGTTCTAAAAACTGCCAGAAATATTGAGTATCTAAGGCATAAAGCATGTCAAAGTTTGAAGGTGAACCTGATACAAAGTCATGATGAGGTTGAGCAATGTCGGTTAAACCTGCTTTAACATTTTCAAGGCATGTTCCAGTCAGCGCTTTTTCAATTGCCATTTCTAATGCACGTTCATTGGTTAAACTAACCATTAAGCAACCTCTACTATTTCTGGGTGTTTAATTTCATCTAATACTTGCTGTTGTGCTTTGATGATATTTTTAAACTCTCGCATCTCTTCACTTGTGATTGGTCTAAAAACTTCAACATCTTCTATGTTTTTTTCTATGATTTCATTGATAAATACACCATTTTTAAACGTGATCCGAAGCCTATTTTGAACTTTTAAACTTGGCATGATCTCTCTGCTAGAAACAGATAAATAATCAAGGTCTGTGTTTGTTAAACCATATTCTGCTGTCTGCAAGGTGTGATATAAAACATAACTTCTTAACTCAGCATGTGTCCCACTAAGCTTTGACTTTTTGAGTAAAAAGATAAGATCTTCACTTTCCTTTCTAATTTGCGCATCAGAACAATACTTAAAAATCTTTTCATCAAGAATAAAATATTTTCTCCAATCATAGATTTGAGCTAACTTTTGATTCCTAATAGCATTCAGTTTTTCAAAGCTGACATCACCCTCTAACATATCTAATAAGATTTTGAGCTGAGGGAATTTATTATTTTCAGAGACTCTATTGCGATCAAATACAGCTCGCCAATTTTCTGCTCTATCACGATAAGAGTTATAAATAGCAGAACAGAAACTTAAATTTCTTCCGCGTTTAACGAAATAGTAATTTACGCTATCACCTAAGCTTAATAATGACCGATGTAGTCGATATTCCTTATCTTTTATAAATTCATCTGTAAGTAACTGTGCCGCAATTTCAGCATAATAAGTAAACTTATCTATACAGATCATTTGATCATCTGTCTTTGCATAATCGAGTATAAAATCAACGCGACCGTAGAAATAGTTATGCTCTTCGTATTTCTTTAATAATTCTTTCCAATCTGGATCTTGAAGTATGAGTTTGGCTTTTTCAATCTCATGTTCAATATGTGATTTCTCAAAAGCAGTTTTACTACAAAGCTCTATAATGTTCTGATATTGGTGCAAAGTGCTAATTTTACCAATTACACTTTCATGGCCAATATAAATTGCTAATTGTTCTAGTGCTTCGAGTACTGAGAGCATCAATTTTTCAGAGTTGTAGTAACCCTTAGCATTTTTTACCAACCAGCCACTAATTCTGTTCCAATCCTCAAATTGCTCAATATTTCGAATATACTTAGTAAAATAATAAGTGATTGCGAAGTTCGCTTGCTCTTCATAGGAAGGCTTATCTTTACTTAATATTTCGAAGATCTTATGTTGTTTTTGATGTACTACAGCAAAATCTAACAGCGCTGTTAAGTTATCAATCGTATTGCCAACTTCAGTTGAGAATAAATCCATATATTCTGTTTGCGAAATAAATAAATTAAGTCTCAAACGACTCACTAAACTTTCTATATCTTTTTCATCCGTATAATCAGAATTTTGATTTTTGAATAAATATTTTTGATGCTCACATAGCAAACAGATTTTAAAGAAATGAATAAAACTCGCATCAAAAGATTTATTCCAGTCTTTACTAGCAGTCCAAATTAAATCGGTCCACTTTGTGTCAATACTCTGAAAAAAATGATTTGCTTTGCTTGTCTCAATTTTATTTTCAAGAAAACCCTGGAGCCATGCTTTAAAGTTTTCGAATTCTGTTAGTTGAACACCTCTGGCATTCATTTTGATATATAGCTCATCTGTTAATGAAAACTCATTCATTGGTAACAAATAAAAATTCAAAACCGAGTGGCTACTTAACCCCATCCATAATTCATTAAGCTCATCGGTATGTTTAGTTCCAAGCAATGAATCTAATTCATCTAACATCGTTAAGATTGAAATAATGGTTGGATCTTTACGCCATACTGCTAAAAACCAAGCTTCATTTTCAATCGACATAGAAGGTTTACCACTCCATTCCATCTCGACTAATTTTGCAACCAACTGAGAAATAAATAGCTTAGAACTCGTTCGTGTTTGATAGCTAAACTTCTGTAATCTTTCTTTGATTACATCAATTTCTTTTATATTTAACTTGTTTTTATGGACTAAATAGCAATGTAACAGGAACAAAGTCGTTAAGCGTTGTTGTCCATCTAATAATTCAAGTGTTTTGTGATTTAAAGACCCATAGACAAAATCAAGTTCAAGCTCTTGATTTTTAGTCAAACTTTGTACTAATGCTTGCAAAAATGTTTTACGAATTTGTGCAATTTTTGGATCATTCTTTCTACCTTGTGCGTAATCACGCTGAATTGTAGGAATAACAATATGATATTGCTCTAATGCTTTCCACAATGTCAATTTAGCCATTTTTATTTACCCCTCATTTTCATCGTGAAATTCAATACCAAATTGTTTAAAGCAGTCTAATAATGCTTGTTTATAGTTTTTCCTGTCTGCCGTATCCCACTTCAGCATGTGATTTACATCATCACTAAAATACTTAGAAAATACCTGTTGTGATGCTAAAGGAATAAAGTTGGCTTTGTCAGTCTTACCTAATTCATAAAACTTTTTTTCGGCTTGTAAAACCTTCTTTCTTTTAATAAAAAACGGATCATTTCCTATAGAGCGATTATCACTTTCTGGTAAAAGACATAAATTATCAAGTGTTTGAATATTTTCAGAGAAACTGCCTATCAGTTCTTCTAAAATTTCATTATATTGATTATAAAAATGCTCTTTTTGCGTAGGATCTATGACTGTTTCATATTGAGTTAATATTTCTCCAAGCTTTTCCTTAGCAATACTATCTGTTATTTCCTCTAACAATGCCTTTTGCTCAGATACCCAAACCTTGATTTGATCATCCTTGCTAGACAACTCCTCACTTTGCTGGGCATGGATATGTTCAATATCCCACTTTACTTGGTTATAACGTTTAAAAGAAAAACGTGTGTTGTGTCTCTCATATCTAAAAATATTAAATAATACGAGTATCGATTTAATTTTTGGTCGGCATGAGGTGTCATCTGCATCATAGAAGACATGCTCAAAATCTAATTTTTTGGAATTTTTGTCTTTCTTAAAAAGATGACTTAATTCAAGTTCGATAAAGTTTTTTAGCTTCGCTTCAAATTCATCCCGTTTACAACCTTGAGCTACAATCCAGATGTCCTGAATAGTTTTATATTTTTGCCCAATTAAATAGCCGATCAGATGATATAAACGATCATTTTCATACCACTCATTTAAATACTGAAATCCTGTGAGAACCTTTAGCCACTCTGTTTCAATTAAATATTTCACATCTTGGGCTGATTTAAACTTATTGGCGTAATGGAGAAAAGTTTGATGATCCACTTTAAGTTTTAACGCTTTTTTATCAGTCGATTTATCCGCAATAAGATCAAAAATAAGTTCAATACGCGTGTGTTTATTGGTTCGTTGTGTTGGACTCAAGAATGCCCAAAACTCATCATTTTGTAAGGCCTGTTCAATCGCATCCCATTGATTCGCCATTTCAGTTTGTTTCTGAACTGCAAGATGATCATTCCCATAAGCTTTCGCAATTTTTTGTAAGAATAATGCCTTGATCAACTCTGCATCGGTGAGTGGAATCTTACCCTGATTCAGTCGGCTAAAGATTTCAATAGATTGCTTTTTAGAATCTTGATTTCGATCCACACGTACAGCGTACCAAATGACTTTTGTATGATGCAGGAGCTTATCTTTCCAATGCTCCCTGTTAAATTCTGTACCCTTTTTCTCAAACCATGTTTTTACAGCTTGATAAGCCGTATAGAAGTAATGAGCATCAATCGTTGGTAGGTTATTTTCAGTGAGTCCAGCTAAGTTATTTAAATGCTCTGTACTAGATTCTCTGGTGTCATAACGAAGAGAGAAATATTGCTCATTGGTTAAGTAAGTCAAAATAATAAAAATTGTGGTCATCCGTTGCTGACCGTCAATGAGCTCCCAATAATATTGTGTTCCCTCTGTCTTTCTTTTCACGACTACAGGTTGCAAGCAATAAAAATCACTGTCCAGTTTTGGTTCAAACTCATCAATATCATCTAGCAGTTCCCAAACTTGTTGTTTTTCCCATTTATAACCTCGTTGGTAACTATCAACAAAAAAATTAGCCTTCTGTAATTCATTAATGGTTTTCAATTCCAATGAATTTTCTTTTTGTTCTAAATAAGAAATGAGTTGCCCTAATCGATCATCTGCTATTTCAGATAAGTCAGGCTTATTCTCTAAAAGTTGGCTAATCTGTGCCAATAAATTTGCTGTATTCACCCTATCCCCCAATTTTTAAATCTTTACTTACTTAATTACTTGATATGCATCTTTCATATATGGCTTAAAGGCTTGCTCAAGCTTTTGTATATGCTCCAAATGCCATGCAATATGACTTTGCCATAAGTCCTGATTATGACCATCGGTATTCAAAATAAACTCAATCCGAGATGATTTCTTAGCATCTAATCTCAGCCACTCTAAAGACTGACCAAATTTTCGCTCAATCTCTTCTTTACGCTCATAGAAGAAGTCAAAAAGCTGTTTGTTTTCTACGGCGTCCTTTCGAGCAAACTCAATATCTACCCGTATCGCCTTTTGTAAGAAAATCAAATGGTAGTTGCATTGAGAAATACCCGTTGCTGAACTAAGCCAATGATCAGTCTTAGGACTAATGTTGTTATAAAGCGAATTGTCGCCTTGAGCAAAATGAGCGAGCAATTGCTCCCAATATTGGTAGCGTATATCGGTATGATCTGCTTGTTTTACTTTAGCTATGGTTTCTTCATCTTCCTTTCGAGTGAGTCTCACCATATATTCCGATGCTTCAGGTACAGGAATAATTTGTTGAATATCCACCAACAGTTGTTCGCCAAGTTTATAAGGCGATACCTTGACGCATTTCACATCAATCTTACGGTCAAGTAACCACAATGCGGTATTGGTCACTTCCTTACGGAACTCGCCTGCCACCAAGATAATACGCTGGCTATTCCTTGGGTTTAAGGTGGTGATTGCCACACCCATTTCTTGATGTTCTTCTAAAAAGCGCTCAATCAGAATTTTTGCGGTGTTTTTAACTTGATCTGCATCAAATGCATTCGGTTCTAAGTCGGGATATTCAGGTCTATTTTTAAACAGATATTTTGCAAAGACGTCTTCGATGTCATCTGAGGTAAACGGCGCTACATAAGATGCATACTTGAGTGCCTGCCACACGGCATCACGTCCACTGTCATCTCGTTTATTTTCAATCAGTACAAGCTGTCCTTTGGTGTCTAATGCCAAAAGGTCTAGGCGTTCACCTGTGCCATCAAAGCCATCAAATTCTTTTTGGATAATCAGCAGTTCTTCACCCAATGCTTCAGGATGGCTGACTAGCCATTCTTGTAAGTCATAACGCTCTGTGAGATTCTGCTCTTTAAGTGGCGTAATACTCAACGGTTCTAATACTTTTTTTGCTGTGTCTACTGTATATAAGCTCATATTCCCCCCGAAATATTAAAAAACCTAGCCAACCGAAGTTCGCTAGGTTTAATTATTCTTAAGCCACTTTAATTTTGCCTGTGACAGCATCATTAATGAGTGTGGTTTTATATTCTTTAAGTTTTTCGATTTGCCCCAAAAAGACTCTTTCTATTTTCGAAAATTCTTTTTGCTGTTCTCCAACATATTGAACTATTGCTAATTGCTCCTCTAAAGGAGGAACAATTGATAACATATCGTAAAAATCATTGTTATATAAAGGCATCATGCCTTCAATTACGCCATATACAATAGTTCTAAAAATATCGATATAAACAGGTGTGTGATAAAGAAGCTCAAAATATTTAGAGTTAATACCTTTTAATGGTTCAAAGACGGTGTAATTTCCCGTAATCAAGCCTCTAGATGGAGCACGCCAAAATACTCCTAAATGTGCTTTGTACTTATTCAACACAAGATCATCTTCTAAACATATCTGGAAACCATCAAATGATACTGCTTGAGTAGCACTCTCTTGCATTTCATCCGTTGGGATTACGCCCCACTTCTGAGTAACTGAGAACTTAATCTCTGTACCGTCACGTTTAAATCTTTTTACCGCTCTAAAAGCATATCGAGAAGGTTTACATTCCCAATGCTCAGGAATTTGACCAATCCATTCCACACCCGAATCTTTCATCGGTACATTTGGATCTAAACCTTGAGTCACTGCTTTTTGAATCACAATTTGCTTACGTTCATTAAGTAAAGCAATTTGCTGTTCTTTAATGGCAATAGCTTGGTCGATTTCAGCAGTTTTTTGATTAAGAAAGGCTACGATTCTTTCCTGATCCTCTAATTTAGGAAATGGCAATAATAGTTCAGCAAAATCCGCAAACCTAAAATCTGTAGAACGCTCTCGAATTCCTTTAGCTAGTGATTCAATAAAACCTGCTAAAGCTAAATTTCGAAGATAGTAAGCATAATAATGAACATTAATACGATTTTTTATCCGAGGAATACAAGCAGAATAGACAGGCGTAGATTTACCATCTGAATCTGAAACACCTATTGCACCTGCAAATGCATCCATAGCATGAATAACAAGATCACCCTTTCGAATACCTTGATACCCATGCTCTTTTAAAGCATTAGTAAATCCATCTGTACGTCTATTTGACCGTAATGTTACCTCTCCATCACGGAAACAAGTTACGATTCCATCATTAGGGCGTATTGGTCGATCTGCTTTTAAAAAGATCCATTTTGCTTTTTCTATTTCCCAGTGTTCAGGGATTCGACCAATCCATTGAATTCCTGAATCTTTATAAGCATCATATTTTTCAAACATCATGCTTCCCCTTAAAGACCCAAAATCTGTGCAATCAAACCATCAGCTTGCTTCTCAAGACTTAAAATATCCTGAGCCACATCTTCTAAAGAACGCAAAGGCTTATGCTGGTAGAAGTATTTGTTAAAGCTAATCTCATAACCAATCTTCACAGAATCCAGATTAATCCACGCTTCAGCCACATGCGGTTTTACTTCATCTAAGAAATACTGATGAATCTGCTGTTTTAACGGTACAGATTCACTATCACGCAAATCACTATTGCTTTCATAGGTGGTGAACTCGCCTTTTTTCGCCGTTGCATAATAGCCAAAGTCCGCCAAATCCGCTTCTGTACAACCCAGGTGTTCAAGTAAATCAGCAAGCTCAGCGTCATTCAGCTTCACGACTTTTTTCACCACTTTTTCTGCGCTTTCGTCATACCAACTCACCGCATTTAAAATGTTATTCTTTTCAGAATTCGACAGCTTAATTTTTAAGGCTTTGATCGCTTCATCGACTTTTTTCTTAAACAGGTTAAAGTCTGAAAACTCATCTGTACCGACCTGTTGCATGATGCTTAAGGCATTGTCCAATGCAGTTTTTAAAGCATTCCAATGCTTCACATCAAACAGCTTGGCTTGGGCTTTATTGTTCAGCGTAATCTCTTGATCTTCACACCATGGCAAGACTTCTTTTTTCACCGCATCAAGCTTCGCTTCACTATAAATATCATCGCCATAGGTGCTATACATATATTCCATCGGGTCAGACAAAGATTTATCAAAACGTAAGCCTTGTAAACGCTCTGCACTAAACTGTGCGCTACGGCGGTCAGGACGCTCAATATTGACTTTGTAATAACCAAAATCTTGGTTATCAAACACCTTGCTTGCAATACCAATAGGATCATTTTTTGCATCAAGCTGACGCTCTACATCTTGACCTGCAAGGTAGGTCTGCATAATTTCCGCAATGTGTTCAGGCGCAAATTCACAGTTTTTATTGCCCAAGTTTTTACGCAACTTACGGAACATCAAACTTGCATCAATCAGTTGTACTTTGCCTTTGCGCTGTTGTGGTTTGTTATTCGACAACAACCAAATATAGGTGGTAATACCCGTGTTATAGAACAAGTTATTTGGTAACTGCACAATCGCATTCAATAAGTCATTCTCGATGATATAACGACGAATATTACTTTCACCGCCACCTGCATCACCTGTAAATAAGCTTGAACCATTATGAACAGAAGCAATACGACCGCCAATGCCGTTATGCTCAGGCGACTTCATCTTATTAACCATTTCCATGAGGAATAGAAGCTGACCATCGCTTGAACGTGGTGTAGCATCACAGCTTTCTTCATTACCCCAATAGTCTTTTAATTTCACGATGAAACGTGGATCAATTACATCTGAACCATCTTTAATATGCTTTTGCTCAGATGCCCAGCTCTTACCATACGGTGGGTTTGAGAGCATGAAGTCAAACTTGGTGCCGACAAACTCATCTGTAGTTAATGTTGAACCGACACGAATATTTTCAGGGTTATTGCCCTTAATCATCATGTCTGACTTACAGATTGCATACGTCTCGTCATTGATCTCTTTACCATACAAAAGTACATCACGGTTGCCATTTTCAACGCTATAACGCTCTTCAATAAAGTTCTGCGCTTCGGTCAACATCCCACCTGAACCGCATGCAGGGTCATAGACAGTGATGGTTAAAGGTAACTTTTCTTGGATGGGGTCAAAGACAAAATGCGTCATTAACTCAATCACTTCACGTGGGGTAAAGTGCTCACCCGCCTCTTCGTTATTTTCTTCGTTAAATTTACGAATTAATTCTTCAAAGACATAACCCATACCTAAGTTAGTCAATGCAGGTAAACGGTAGCCATCTGGGTCAACTGCATCTTCAGGAGTTAAGTTGATGTATGGTGATAAAAACTTTTCAACCACATCTAACAGCACATTTTTATGCGACATATGACGAATTTGAGCGTAAAGGTTAAAGCACTGAATAATTTCTTTAACGTTGTCGCTAAAACCTTCTAAATATTCTTCAAAGTTCGCTAATAAAATTTCAGGGTTGTTTGATGCCGCGGTATACAGCGAACGTAATGTCCATTTAGAGGTGTTATAGAATACATAGCCTGATGCTTCTTTAAGTGGCTCATCATCAAACTCGGTGAGTTCCATTTCGACTTGTTGGTAGCGGACTTCTTCGAGTACTGCATCTTTGGTAGGCTCTAATAAAGTATCCAGACGGCGTAATACCACCATCGGCAAAATCACATCACGATATTTACCACGTACATAGACGTCTCGAAGACAATCATCAGCGATAGACCAGATAAATGAAACCAATTTGTTATGAACTGAATGATCCATATTTCAACCTAAAAATACATATTTTGTAATACCTTACATTTACTCAAACTTATTTTACTTTTGAATAAGCTTTAGTAAATGGCCGGTTTTTTCGCTTAACGACATAAATTGTCGCCAATTATTAATTCAAAAAACTTTCTTATGCTCGAGACTTTTGAACCGCACCTTAATACGCCATATTTCGGCTATCGTAATCATAAGTCGTGAGCAAAGCTTCTCCCTCTGCGACTACAACTACACCACCTTTATCTCTGAGTCGCTTAGCAACTTTCAATTGAGCTTCAAGTTCATGAATTTTCTCATTCAATAATTTACGATTCAGGAACCATCGATCGCCTTGGATGACACCATGATCTAAAGTAAAGTTGATCATGTCTTTGGTAATGCCACGCTGTTGTGATCGTTTTTGAACATGCTTGGTATCGTACATGACAGCTCTCCTTTAAATTTGGCTCAACAACTGATTAAGCTTAACTTTCGCTGCTTGATATTCCTGTTCAAGCATTTCTAATTTCGCTTTCTCTTTCGCTAAATCAAACCTTGTGACTTCAATTTCATTGATAAAATATTTATTGAAACTCAAATTCATGTCTTTTGAACGAATTTCATCTACCGTCACAATCTTACAAATATCAGGATCATCTTGCCCATGGAATACTGACGCAATATGTTTAATCGATTCCTCTGATAGGATAGGACGTAAAACGGTTCGCTGTTTTACATGGTCACTAATATCGATCATTTTGATCCCATCATGCTGTTTTGCTCCCTTATTCAACACCAACAAAACTGTTTCAATTTTGGTATGTTGCATAAAGCCTTTAGGTAACAAAATAATCGTATCAATCCAATCATTTTCTAAAAGCTCAGTTCTCAAAGCGAGATCATAGCCCCCTCGAAACAACCACCCAGATGGAACTTGGATAAACGCTCTCCCTGTATCATTTAACTGATATAAGGCTTGCTGAATCCATGCGCTATCTGAGGCATTGGTTGGCATGGCTTTAAATAGTTGTCTTAAATACGGCGTTGTTTTTATTGCATTTGGATTAATTCGTTCTCCAAATGGCGGTGTAGTGACAACTAAATCAACTTCGTTGGACAATTCGTTTTCAGTTAAGGAATCTTGAAGTTGGCAATTCAGTTTTTTACCTGCTAATTTAAAAATTACTTCTGCAATAGCAATCGGTAACTGATTAATATCTCGTAGATAATACTCTTCAGCATTTAACTGCGATGCAACTAAGCCTATACCACATGCCCCATCATAAAAACGCTTAATAGGTTGGCTATCAATAATCGCTAAAACAAGGTTTGCTAAATTTTCATTACTCGTAAAAAACTCATAATAAAATTCATTAGACAATAAGGTTGGCAGCTCATGGGCAAGTGCCTTGCCATATGCTTGTTGGTTATCATAAGCTGAAGAGGCTTCAATAAATGTTCGAGTTAAGATAGAAAATTCAACCTCTTCAACTTTATCAGAGAGTAAGTGATGAACAAACTTTAAGTCAGAATGGTGTAAGAATTTCTGCAATTCTTCTTTTACTTTTGCCTTACTCAACTTCTCGAAGGATGCAGCAAATTCGATATCAACAAAAGAAACATAAGCTGCTAACGTCAGTAATTCAGGAGCATGTTCTGCTTTTTGGAACAGATGCAACGCATCTAAGCTTTGTTTAATACGTGCTTTTAAATCAAATTGATTCGTTTTCATGTTTAACCCCTCACACCATCAATTGCTGTAAACTAGCTTCAACGGCAATAAGCTGTTGCACTTTGAGCTTATCTAGAAGAGTTAAAGCCTCAATATTTGCATAAAAAATAGAAGTGATTAATTTTTGATGTCCTATCTCAGGAATAGAGATTTCTAAATTTTTAAGACCTGCAATAGATAAACTGCGTACAGTCGATCCAATTGCAATCTCGTCCATCAATGCCTGCCCATGACCACTATTAATAAAACTCACTAGTACTTCAGCTAATATCTTCTCTCCACAACGAATCACAAATACATTCGGGGATGCAATACTAGGAATATTCAAGTGATATTCTTTCAATAGGGCTGCACGAAAGTTCGTTCCTCGTGCCATCAGTAGAATGTCTTGATCCTGCAATATATGACCTTCCAAACGGCTTTGCTCGACATAAACCTTTTTCAGCTCACTGTCTTTCAATTTCACTAGCCCATTTTCCGATAGGTTATTTCCAGTTAAGCAAACAACTTCTACAAAGCCTGGTTTTGCCTCTGACATCTCTCGCTGATTTGCAGCACTCAATCCTGATTGAATAGATGCTATATCTATTAATTTCTTCTTATCACCCACATATACCTCCAAGTACGTTTTCAGTCGTATTTTGATTACGATCAATATTTCATTATTCGAATTTAGATCTTTTTTAATACGATGTCAATCGTACTCGAGGTAATATTTTTAAAGAATTATTGGTTAAAATTTAAGAGATTGAAATTTATAATTTTATTTTTTAAAAAATATATAATTATTTTCTCTAGCCTGACTATATGCCCACTCAGCCACCTTATGCGACCGCTCTTTATCCGTCAAAAAACCGAGCACTGATATCCGGTCAACAATAATCAAATTCAGCTCTTCATTTCGCTCCTGCCATTTATGCAAAAACTCATCAGATGCGAGTAGATTACTTTTCTTAGAATTACAGCTTGAATCTGCCAATACGAAGTTATGACCTGTATCTGATGGATACATAGACCATGGAATGAAATGATCAACGGCGTAATTGCCATTGCGCATCGGTTTATTGCAGTAGAAGCATTTACAGTCCTGTAGCTCGACCAACACATTAGCCACAGCATTTAATTGGTTCCGACTCGGCTCAAACAAGAATTGTTCAAGATTCGGTAATTTATTCAAAATTGGCGCATTGCTACTGTTTTTACGAATGTAATCAATCCAACGTTTCTGACACAGCTCTTCAATGATCTCGCTGAATTGACGTAGGCAATACATCACTTGAGGTAAAAG
>JASLHF010000162.1 GCA_030152275.1 Acinetobacter sp.
AGGTTTGGCTAGTGCTAAATTTTCTTCACGCGAATTGACTGAACACTATTTAAAACGCATTGAAAAAATCGATGCACAAGTAAAATCTTATGTAACCGTCACTGCAGAACAGGCGCTTGCGCAAGCTGATGCGGCTGACGCGGCACTGAAAGCCGGTAATGCGACTGCATTAACGGGTGTGCCGATTGCACATAAAGACATTTTTTGTACCCAAGGTATTAAAACCACTGCTGGTTCTAAAATACTGGACAATTTTATCTCTCCTTACGACGCGACCGTTGTAGCGAAAGCTAAAGCTGCGGGCCTTGTCACTTTAGGTAAAGTGAACATGGACGAGTTTGCCATGGGTTCAACTTCTGAGAACTCTTACTACGGCGCAACGGCTAACCCATGGAACTTAAGCCATGTACCTGGCGGTTCATCAGGTGGTTCTGCTGCGGCTGTGGCGGCTGACCTTGCACCGTTTGCAACAGGAACTGACACAGGTGGTTCTATTCGTCAGCCTGCATCTTTCTGCGGTTTGACTGGTCTTAAGCCAACATACGGCCGTGTATCTCGTTTCGGTATGATTGCTTATGCATCATCTTTAGACCAAGGCGGCCCAATGGCGCGTTCGGCTGAAGACTGTGCCTACCTGATGAACGTGATGGCAGGTCATGACGCAAAAGACTCAACTTCGGTTGATAAAGACGTAGACAACTATGTTGCAAACTTAAATGGCACGTCTGTAAAAGGTTTACGCATTGGTATTCCAAAGCAATACTTTAATGTTGCTGGCTTAGATGCAGACGTAAAAGCACGCGTTGAAGAATCACTGAAAAAGTTAGAAGAAATGGGCGCAACTCTGGTTGAGATTGATCTCAGCATGACGGATGCTTATGTTCCGACTTACTACTTGATTGCTCCTGCTGAAGCATCTTCTAACTTACAGCGTTTTGACGGCGTGCGTTATGGCTACCGCTGTGAAAACCCTGTGGACTTAATGGACTTGTACAAACGTTCACGTTCAGAAGGTTTTGGTAAAGAAGTTCAGCAACGTATCCTCATCGGTACTTATGCGCTATCTGCGGGTTATTACGATGCGTACTATGTGAAAGCGCAAAAAGTACGTCGTTTAATCCAACAAGACTTCTTAAAAGCATTTGAATCAGTTGATGTGATTGCTGCCCCATCTGCGCCAACTACAGCTTATAAGATTGGTGCTAACCTATCTCAAGTTGAAATGTATTTGGGCGACATCTACACCATCGCAGTGAACTTAGCAGGCTTACCTGCGATTAACGCGCCTGTTGGTTTTGATAAAGATAACTTACCTGTTGGCTTACAGTTGATTGGTAACTATTGGTCAGAATCTCAATTGTTGTCTGTGGTACATCAGTATCAACAAGCAACCGATTGGCATACAAAACGCGCTGCAATTGCTGAGGAGAACGCATAATGGCTCAAGCTCAAAAAAATGCTAAACCTAAATCATTGTTGATTGATGGTTGGGAAGTCGTTATTGGTATCGAAATCCACACGCAATTAGCGACCAATTCTAAAATCTTCTCAGGTTCATCGACTGAATTCGGTCAAGACCCAAATACACAAGCAAGCCTTGTCGATTTAGCAATGCCGGGCGTATTGCCTGTACTCAACAAAGAAGTGGTTGATCTTGCGATTCGCTTTGGTTTGGGTATTGATGCGTATATCGACCAAGCATCTGTATTTGCACGTAAAAACTACTTCTACCCTGACTCGCCTAAAGGCTACCAAATTAGCCAAATGGACAACCCGATTGTGGGCTTGGGTCATATCGACATCCAACTTGAAGATGGCACTGTAAAACGCATTGGCGTAACCCGTGCGCACCTTGAGGAAGATGCTGGTAAATCGATCCATGACCAATTCGAAGGTATGTCAGGCATCGATTTAAACCGTGCAGGTACGCCTTTACTTGAAATCGTATCTGAGCCAGATATGCGTTCGGTTGAAGAAGCGGTTGCGTATATTAAAGCGATTCACACACTTGTGCGTTGGTTGGGTATTTCTGACGGTAATATGGCGGAAGGTTCGTTCCGTGCTGACTGTAACGTGTCACTACGTCGTCCGGGTCAACCGTTCGGTACACGTTGTGAGTTGAAAAACTTGAACTCATTCCGCTTCATTGAACAAGCGATCAATGTTGAAATTGAACGTCAAATGGAAATCTTGGAATGGGACGGCACGATTGACCAAGAAACGCGTTTGTTCGACCCTGTGAAGATGGAAACCCGTTCAATGCGTTCTAAAGAAGAAGCGAACGATTACCGCTACTTCCCAGATCCTGACTTGCTGCCTGTAGTCATTGCA
Organism: Acinetobacter sp.; assembly: GCA_030152275.1. Taxonomy (GTDB): domain Bacteria; phylum Pseudomonadota; class Gammaproteobacteria; order Pseudomonadales; family Moraxellaceae; genus Acinetobacter. The sequence continues at coordinate 2,332 of JASLHF010000162.1, forward strand.
GATGCGCAAATTGAAGCGGCTCGCGCTGCCCTTCCTGAGCTGCCTGCTGCACGCCGTGCTCGTTTTGTGGCAGACTTTGGTGTGACTGAATACGATGCTCACGTGCTTACACTGACTCGTGAAATGTCTAAGTTTTATGAAGACGTGGTGAAAGCTGCTGGCGGCGCTGCTCAAGGTAAGATTGCGGCAAACTGGGTAATGGGTGAATTCTCAGGGGCGCTAAACAAAGCTAGCCTAGAGCTTCATGACTCTCCTGTATCTGCTGAGAAATTGGGCGGTATGATCGCGCGTATTGTGGATAACACCATTAACGGTAAGATCGCGAAGCAAGTGTTTGGCTTTATGTGGGACGAAGGCAAATCTGCAGACGAAATTATTGCGGAAAAAGGCTTGAAACAGGAAACTGATACAGGCGCAATTGAAGCAATGATTCAGGAAGTGCTTGCTGCCAACGAGAAGATGGTTGAAGAGTATAAATCTGGTAAAGAAAAAGCCTTTAACGGTCTTGTTGGTCAAGTGATGAAAGCAGCAAAAGGGAAAGCTAACCCTGCACAAGTAAATGAATTGATGAAGAAATTGATTGGTTAATCTGATCTTCCTTTAAAAGGAAACCCGTCTTAGGACGGGTTTTTTTATTTATGCCATTGGTATTTTTTTAAATTTTTACCACTTTAGCAAGTGGCATTGATCATTTCTTTGGCCACATTTGAAACAATCTAAAATTATTTTGTTTTCTTCTTGGATTTTAAGATTATTTTCTAATTAAATTAACTTTCCCCAAACCTATATTCAAGAAATACATTTTAAATTAAAACCACTCAAAATTTCCCAAGTATTCAATAATAAAAAATAAATCCTAGCTCCCTCGAGAACCCTTAACATTTAAATAATAATATTTGGTATTTTTCCCAAAAAGATATCTCGCGCAATATCACCTTGCTGTTCAATATTATATTGTTCGAAAAGTTTACCTTCTTTCAATGTATATCTATATGGATTATATGATTTAAAACTAAGATAATATGCGCTTTGCAAAACAAACCCTCTAAACACCACATTCATACACCTTTGATGCTGAAGAATATGTGTAAGCTCATGAATGAGTACACCCTGCATAGAAATTGAACATTGAGAATAATCTTGAGAAAAAAACTCTTGGTTTACAAATATTCGGCCATTCGGAGCCATTAATATACCTTTAGGCTGCCAAGGCAAGTATTTAATATTAAAAATTTTTACCTCATTATAATCAATAAGGTCAAAAAACACTTTTCGTGCAATACTTATTTCACCTTCAGTAAGTCCTCTA
>JASLHF010000195.1 GCA_030152275.1 Acinetobacter sp.
GATATTTTGATATTTTGATATTTTGATATTTTGATATTTTGATATTTTGATATTTTGATATTTTGATATTTTGATATTTTGATATTTTGATATTTTGATATTTTGATATTTTGATATTTTGATATTTTGAGGCAAGAGTGCTGATATTTCCTGCAAGCCGCACGCGCTGAATTGAAATACGCTGTATGAACAAATGCCGCATAAAAAAGCCCCGAATTTTTCAGGGCTTTTTTATGCGGTGAGATAATGTACTAGCCAGATGCTGCGGGTCTGCGCTAAAGCTTTGCGCGCAGCATCAGGCTTTCAGCTGACCCATCAGCTTTTTTTGCCAGCCGGTTTTGGATTTTTGGCCTGTTCTGCAATCATCTTATTAACCGTCGCTAAAGACTCTTTGGCTTGAGGCACATTTTCTTTGGCCAGTGCAGTAAAGATTTTTTGCGCTTCGGTCAAATTTTGCGGCACGATATTGCCGTTGGCGAACATATTGCCTACCGCCATCAGCGCAGGAATATAGCCTTTTTTCGCTAAGTCCTGAATGCTGCTGAGGCCTTGCTGAATAGGCTTGTCATCTTTATTTTTAAAGCCGGTGCTGATGTCATACAGCGCTTTGGCGTGAATAGCCTGATAGTTGCCTTGCTGAATCAGCGGCTGAAGTTTGGCTAAACCGGCTTTGTCAGATTCAGGCTTATTTTCAGAGAACAGCAGCACAGCCAAGTCGACAGTAGCATCATCAAAACCCTGAGCTGATGATTTTTCTAAGTATTGCTTAGCTTTTACAGAATCTTCTTTTAGCCCCATTGCGCCAGTCAGGTAATTTTTACCTAAAACATAGTTGGCGACAGGATAGCCTTTACTGGCCGATTCTTCATACAGCTGCACGGCTTTCTTTTCATTTTTTGCTGTGCCTTGGCCCGTTTGAGTCAAGTAAGCTAAATTATATAGGGCTTGAGCGTTGCCTTGTTTTGCCAGTTTTTCCAGCGCCTGATAAGCGCCAGTCATGTTATTGGCTTTAACCATAGCTTCAATTTTGGCGAATTCAGGATCGATGGCTGGTTTTGTATCGGTGCCTGCAAGTGCAAATTGTGAAGACAGCGCGATTAAACCAGCTAAAAGAATTTTTTTCATTTTTAAACCTTTTTTAAAAACAGCAACATAAATCCATTTATGTGGAGTTATACATCTGCGGATGAACTCAATAATCACATCATAATTAGAATTATGTGAAAGTAAATATGCCTTTTGTGAAATATTTCAATCGGTATTGCGTTAATGGCCTGCATTGATTTAGATCAGAAATTTTCTGAAAGATTAAAGTCACATTACTGCAGTTTTCTGAAGTGATGCTGAATTTAAGGTTTGCTTTCTGCGCCAGTTTTGTTTAAATCAGCGCAGCTTCACATGAAAGAACGGAACCATGTTTATTAAAGCCATTAAGCGCAATTATGACAAAATCAATCAAGATGACAGCATTGCGCATGAAGATAAAATTGACGCATTGCTGATGAAGCTGGGCGGAGAGTTTTTAGTGAGTAAAGATGACCGCGTGTATATCTTTGAAAAAGATGGCCAAAGCGCCAAGTTTGACGCCAAGCATGCGCGGGACTTTTCGTTCAAAGAATATTTATGCAAAGATATGAACAAGCTGTTCCATGGGTTTTGAGTGAAACCTGTTGCATTAAAAGCAGCCGCAACAAAGGTCTGAGGGGGAGTGATTGTACTTCCCTCAAGATGTGTTCCGTATACATCTTATTATGCAAAGCATTAAATTTTCAAATTCTTAGATTATGAATAATTAATTATTAAAAGTTTTAATTTTCAAATAGATAAATTTTTTAAAAACAATAACTCAATATAATGCAGACAAGCGTTTATGCTAAAACCATCGAATAAGATTAATCGAGCGCGCTAAATATGATAAAAATAATATCGATATTATTCATAAGCTTGGTTTGTTCCATCTGTGCTTTTGCACAACAGCCGAAACTTGTTGCGCAGCAAATTAAGCTAAAAAATGGCAAGCAATTTTCCTTAAATCTGCCCTCAGATTACGACATTATTCCTGCTGCCGAAGGTTTAAAGCGCGTGCGTTTTTTTGCTCAAGCTCCAGACGGCAGGATGTTTGTCACAGATATGTATGATTTGATAGACAATAAAAAAGGTACTGTTTTTATTTTGGATGATTGGAAGGCGCAAACGGGGAAATTTGGCAAAATCATTCCTTATATGACGGGGTTAAGAAACCCTAATTCAGTGCAATTTTATACCGATGCGCAAGGGCAAGATTGGCTGTATATCGCTGAAACACATCAATTGACTCGACGAAAATTTACCCAAGGCGAGATAAAATCAACGGCTAACGCTGAGGTGTTAGCGACTTTTCCCGATTATGGTTTAAGTTATAAATACGGCGGCTGGCATTTAACCCGAACAATTGCAGTTGGCGGAAACGGCAAAATTTATGTGTCGGTTGGATCAAGCTGCAATGCCTGCGCCGAAAAAGAACCAGTTCGAGCGTCTGTTTTAGAAATGAATCCCGATGGTTCTGCACAAAGGGTTTACGCCAAGGGCCTGCGCAATGCGGTCGGTTTAAAATGGATAGGTAAGTTCTTATTTGCGACCAATCAAGGTGCAGATCATTTGGGCAATGCGAAGCCGGATGAAACCTTTTATGCGCTGAAAAGTGATGCAGATTATGGCTGGCCTGCGTGTTATTCGCGGAATGGGAAAGTCATGGCAGATGCTAAATTTAAAGGCCTGTCCGATTGCAAGAACGCGCCTGCGCCTTATGCGAATTTCCCGTCACATTCGTCGGCGCTAGGCTTTGATTATTTTGACTTGCCCAATACCGATGAAGTGATCAAAAACGCTTTTTTGGTGGCGCTGCATGGTTCAACTGATGAGGCCATTGGTCACGGCTATAAAATAGCGATTATGCGCAAAGGGCAAAAACTTGAAACGTTTATGGATGGATTTTTAGCGGGTAAAACTGTGAATGGACGACCTGCTGATATTTATAAAATTGATGAAAAATCCTTCTATTTTTCTGATGACCGCGCAGGTGTGGTTTATTACGTCAGGAAGAAATAATGTGTGAAATCCAAAATAAAGCCAAAGTATTTTATGCCTTGGCTTTATTAATGTGTAGATGTTCAAATGCACCTTTAGAAATCAATTTAGTTTTACTTTTTTGACCTCAATAAAGTTTTCGAACTCTTCTTCATCCGACATACCCGTCATGCGCTGTCCTGCGGCATTAAAAATGGTCGGCGTCACTGAAATATTCAGTTTTTGGGTTAATTTCATATTCAAATCAATAGGATTGATACAGTCGGTAGATTGCTGTTTGGGCGCTTGGTCATCTACTAAATAATTTATCCAAGCCTTTAACGGTTCTTTAGAGCACCAAATTTTTTTGGCAGTTGTCAAAGCGTCAGGGTGAAGATGGGGGAGTGCAAATGGAAAGGTATAAATCGTGATGTTATCTAATTCTTCAAAAAAGCTTTGCGCCATTTGGCATGCTGGGCAGTCTGGATCGGCAAATACATAAATGATCCGCTTTCCATTGCCTTTGACTTCTTTAAATGCCTGATTTAAAGGCAGCTGTTTGGAGTTAATCGCATAATGCTGCTGGTACACCGCATTGTTAATGTTCTTTTCTGTGTTGAGATCGAAAACTGCACCATGAATTAAATACTTCCCGCTTGAGTCCAGCATAAATGACCCGCGCTGATTAGATAAAATATAGAGGCCTTGAATAGGCGGTTTATCAATAAATTCGGGCTTTAATTCGTGGGGAAATGATTGAGAAACCTTTTGAATCGTGTCTAGTTCACCGGCAACTGCGGCAGTGCCGCAAAACCATAAACTGATAAAAATTGAAGTCAGATTAATTGTTTTTTTCATATTGTTTAGTCATTGATATTTTAGTAATTATTTACAGATTGGCTAAAAAAATAGCAAGCTCTATGCAAAAGCCTTTAAATACTCATCTAAGATATAAAAAAGCCCCTAAACATAGAGGCTGATTGATCATTACATTATAAAAAATATCAGTTTACTGCGGTCTTGCCACATCGCCATTCAATGCATCAGGCAATGCTAAAACAGTCACATCTAACTCTTCCAAAGCTTCTGGGCGGGCAACAACCAGCGCCACATAGCCATTTTCAACCGCTGCGCTATTGACGACTTGAACGCCTTTATTCAATTGTTCACCTTCGGCAGGAGCAGCGCCTCGACCGGCAATGGCATGCAGCCATGCTTTCGGTTTGGCTTTAAACCATAAACGCGCAATGACTTCCTGACCTAAGTAGCAGCCTTTGTCATAGTGCACGCCTTCACGTTGATGCAGGCGCAATTCCTGCGGCTGGAATAAATGCTCAATGGCTTGATCAATATAAGCTTGACCCGCTTGAATGGCTTGAACTTGCCATACTGCGGCATCTGTCGGCTCGGCAGCAAAAGCGGTTTCGCCATCTACTAAACTAGGATAAACCTGACCGGCTGCTTCCAGTTTCATTTTTGAAAATGCGCCAAACTTTTTAATATGTTTGGCAAATTCTTCGGCCTGATCTGCGGTAGTGACAATCACAAAGCTTTCGGCATTTAATTTCGTTAACCACAGACCAAACTGAATACGGCCTTTCAAGTCGCAGATGGCTGTATAGCGCGTCTGATTTTCTTCAAGGCGTTCAACATGCAAAGTCACTTGCCCTTGCAGGAATTTTTGCGCATCCGCACCATTTAAAGTGAAGGATGTAAAAGTCATCGGCGTTGACATGATCGGCCTCGGTATAAATATCATTAATTTTGAATACCGATATTTTGCAGCAAGCCGGGCCGATAGGCAAACAAAAAGCCCATATTGCTATGGGCTGAACTCAGCTGTGCGGGGCTGCATCAAAACACGCTGTTCAGAAGGGCTGCGCGGCGCGCTATTGCAGTCATATTGATCGCCGCAGATGCGCAGGACTTCCATCATGCCCTGATCTTCATGATCGAGAATATGACAGTGTGGCAGGAAGCCGCCTTCAAATTTTTCATATTTGCTGCGCACTTTATTTTATAGCCTTGTTTGATAAACAGCGTGTCTTTCCATATGCCTTTCAGGCCGTGATACTGCGAGTCAATTTTACCGCCGCTGTCTTTATCAGTGCTTCCATTAGTGCTTCCGGCTGCGCATACGGTCTCGAAAGCTTAATGTTCAGATTGTGGCTCATTGCGCTGCCGGTCAGCATTCATTGATTGTTAAGCCTGCATGATGCTTGATTTTTGTGCTATGGGCTGAATGGGTTTTTTAAGTTATTGAAAAATATTATATAAAATAATTGTTCAGCCTGTTTTGAGATCGTTTTTTAGTCATATTTGCGTGCAAACCTATCCCTGTAAAGAGGGATAGGGATAAACGGTTAAGTTTGGCTTTATTGTTGGTAAAGCGTGGGTTTTATCACATGATTGATTTTGCTTAAATTCTTTAATTTTTTGAGAAAAAATACTGAAAAAGCAGGGGGGGGAATGAAAAAAATAAATATTTGGAAACACCGCAGGCGCAGGTTTTGCTGTTTTTTTACCCGTTAAATACACTTATAGACTAAAGAATGAGATTAAAATGCTGCAATGAATGAGAAAAAATTTCATTTAGAGCAAATATTCCAAAACTTATGTAACTAAATGTTTCCAAAACCCCTGTTTTTATATGTAAATATATGAAATATAAACGATTTGGGAAATGGCTTTTTGGCAGTGTAGTATGCCTATCGAACAAAGATGAATTGTCTAGCAAAAGACAAAGCAGAACAATGCATGAGGGCAGGAACGCAATGAACAACAACTACCGCAAACCGCTGCAAGGTACCCAGCTTGAATACTTCGATGTGCGTCAAGCCGTTGAAGACATCCAGCCAGGCGCATATGCAAAACTTCCATATACTTCAAAAGTATTGGCTGAACAGCTGGTACGCCGCTGTGATCCAGTAATTTTAGAACAGTCTTTAAAAGAACTGATCAACCGTAAGCAAGACCACGATTTCCCTTGGTATCCTGCACGCGTTGTGTGTCATGACATTTTGGGGCAAACGGCATTGGTTGACCTTGCGGGTCTGCGTGACGCGATTGCGGACCAAGGCGGCGATCCTTCAAAAGTGAATCCAGTTGTCCCAACACAGTTGATCGTGGATCACTCTTTGGCAGTGGAATTCGGCGGTTTTGATCCAGATGCATTTGAGAAAAACCGCGCCATTGAAGACCGCCGTAACGAAGACCGTTTCCACTTCATCGAATGGACAAAAACAGCATTTGAAAATGTTGATGTAATCCCTGCGGGTAACGGCATCATGCACCAAATCAACTTGGAGAAAATGTCTCCAGTGATTCAAAACCGTGCTGGCATTGCATTTCCGGATACCTGTGTAGGGACAGACTCACATACACCGCATACCGATGCATTGGGTGTGATCTCGATTGGTGTCGGCGGTTTAGAAGCTGAAAATGTCATGCTCGGCCGTGCGTCTTGGATGCGCCTGTCAGATATCATTGGTGTGGAATTTGTCGGTCAGC
>JASLHF010000208.1 GCA_030152275.1 Acinetobacter sp.
TTTGATTGACTAATGCAGTCAATTACGGCTTAATACACGGCATCGGCGTGATAGCTCAGTAGGTAGAGCAACGGATTGAAAATCCGTGTGTCCCCAGTTCGATCCTGGGTCTCGCCACCATATTCAAAAAAGCCTCAAACACTGTTTGAGGCTTTTTTTATGCCTGTTTAAAATAAACTGAACATACTATGTCCCGCAAGGGCTGCGCTAAATATGGGTCTAGCCTCAATATCAGCCTGATGTATACCGCCTTTTATACATATGCTTTATACATGACTGCTTTTTAGATAGACGCTTTGAACCAAGGGCGGTTTAGGCTAAGCCCGACCGGTTTTTTAATCTGCCTGCAGCAGTTTATGCTGCTGTTGCAGCGCTGTGCATAATCATCTGTTTTCATATTCTTCATCCGTTCAAACAATTTTCACCGTTACCGTGCTTTTTTAATCCTATTTTTCTTCGGCTGCAGTCTAATGTGCGCCGCGCTTTTTTTAGCGTATGCTGCTGAATGCAGGACAAGATAAAAAATATCGAGGGAAACAGGCAGCATGAAAGATCTTTTTTCAGAACATAGCCAACTGTATCAGCAGGCGCGTCCAGATTATTCTGCGGACATTTTAGACACAATTTTAAAGGATGTTCCTGAACGTCAGCTGGCCTGGGACTGCGGCGCGGGTTCAGGTCAATTTACACAATGGCTTGCGCCGTATTTTCAGCAGGTGCTGGCGACAGATTTAAGCCCGCAGCAGCTGGCGCAGGCGCCTGCTTTCGCCAATGTCAGTTATCGTGATGCACCGGCAGAACACTCTGGCTTGCCGGATCACAGTGCAGATTTAGTCACGGTTGCGCAGGCCATTCACTGGTTTAATTTTGAAGCATTTTACCAAGAAGTGTGCCGTGTGCTGAAGCCGCAGGGCTGTCTTGCAGTCATTGGCTATGGTTTGATCGAGGCAGAAGATGCTGTGCTCAACCAGCTGATTTTGGCGCTTTATCAAGACACTTTGAAAGGCTATTGGGATGCAGAGCGGCACTACATTGATGAAGGTTATCAAAGCATTCCATTTCCGTTTACAGAGCATGCACATGCGCCTATGCATCTGAGTTACCGCTGGACAGCCGGACAGCTGTGCAATTATTTGCGCACTTGGTCTGGCCTGCAGCGTTATGAACGGGAAACAGGGCAATCAGCGCTGGCCGCTGTAGAGGCGTATTTTGCTGACCGTCCAGAACAGCAGTACAGTGTGCATTTCCCCGTCCTGCTGCGGCTCGGCCAAGTGCCGGCTTGAGGCGCCGTTTATCCGACAAAAACGGAAAATATGCTGAATTATTGTACAATTTCAACTGTGCTGAGGACGTATTTGTTTATTCAGCAGTTGATGATTGAGTACACCGCAATGAATCTCCCTAAACAGTTTGCCTGCGCGCTGCTGGCCGCAGGCGCAGCATCCGCTCCTGCATTTGCAGAGATTATTCAGCATGAGCAAAAACGCGCTCCAGAACAGCAAGAGGCTGTACGCCTGCCGGTCTTAACCGTCATGGCTGAGCCTGAACTGCGCGAAGAAACCGGCATTGTGCCTTATCAGCAAGAAACTGGCCGGCGCAAAGCGCTGCAGCATCGCGTGATGCAGCTGGAAGAAAATACCCAATCTTTTGTGGTCGATCCTGTTGTCATCGCAAATCTAGATATTTTGCCGGTTGAACCCTCAGCCGATTTGTCCAGCTTGCCGCCTTCGCTGCAGCAGCATGTGCTGGATATTGCCAACGGCCTGCAGTCATCTGACCCGCGCAACGGCATTTATACTATGCTGCAGCCGTTCGGTATTGACCGCAATGCAACCAATGTGCAGATCAGCCGAGAGCAGATTAATTTGGGCAATATTGACCGTTCTTTACTGCAGGGCATACAGGGAAAATAACGCCCGAGCGTTAATCCCGCCAAAAAAAATCATGCATAAGGCATGATTTTTTTTGGGCTCATGCTTTATCAAAATTTAAATTCAAAGCGGGAACAAGCGCAGGAGCGTGTTTTAAATTCAAAAGAGCTCCGTCATGAAAATGGCCTGATGTTTTAAATTCAAAACTGTTTTTGAATTGAATTAAAAACATTTGAGTGCATGAGGTGTCTGTCATATGCGCTGTTTTTTAAAATTAAATTAATTTATATTCAATAGTTTATTTAATTTTAATGAAGCTGTTCTTTTCGGGGAAATACGCATTTTATAGGGCACGGGCAAGGTGTATACATTTTTATACTGCGCTGCTTTAACCAAGTGATGTAACGCCAAAAAATTTACGGTGGAAAAATCTGATGTTTAAATTTAAAAGTGCGCAGACCCGTTTTTAACTTTATTTTTGCATTGGTTGGGTTCTGCAGCAAAATCAATAGGGCTAAAAGCATTCCTATTGCCAATAAACGAATATGCATTTAATTATTTAGGCCTTATGCTTAAAATTTTTTAAAGCAGTTATTCGCAATCAAATAGTTTTATCTGGCCAGAACAAATGAAAAAATGCGCTGAATTAAGATTGGCGGGCAGGGCGCTGCACGCTTAAAAGGCTATGGTCATATTGTTTTAAGGCTATCTTTGCAAGTGTTTATTTATTCGCCAAGTTTAACAATTGCGGTTAAACTGAGCGAAACAAGATTCGGAGCTGATCATGCCGCGTATCTTTATTATTTTGGGTGCTGCCACGGTGCTGATCTTTGGCGCGATGTTTTATCAGTACCGCGAACAGCAGCAGCAGACAGCCCAGCTACAGGCTTATCAGGCCGTACTGCTGGAAAAAACTGAACAGATTTTTCAGCAAGCTAAAGACCCAGACAAGAAAATTCAGCTGGATGTGCATGACCCGCGCCTAAAAGGCGATTATCAAGTCATGGCGGGTTTTGTGCTGACGCAAATGATGCAAAGCGCCGAAGCGCGCAACAGCTATATCCGAGAATTAAAAGCGCTGCAATGGGAGCGTTTTTTAGATATTAACCGGCTGGCTGAGGATAAAAAAAATCAATATAAGCAAACCGAGGAAATGCTGAAAAATGTGCACAGTGCGGTAGAGGCCTATGCGCAGAAAACCCGTATGCTGGAGCAGGATGGATTGGCTCAGGCTAAAGCGCTGCCGATTAACAGCAGATACCGCGCCCAGTTGACGCAAAGCCTGCGTGAGAGCCAACACAGCAGTGACAGTCATGCGCTGTTTGCCTTGGAGCAGCAAAGCCTGGCTAAGGCTGATCAGATTTTTTTGGTGCTGAAAAATAACCGCTGGGAAAAGAAAAACGGCCTATTTATGTTCTATGAAGATGCGCCGCTCAAGCAATTTAATGCGTTGTATCAGGAGATTTTGGCGCTGAATCGGCAGATGAAGCAGGTCAGCCGGCAAAATCATGAAGAAATTGAAGAAAAGCTGTAAATGCAGAAATTATTCTGGGATGTCATCAAGCTTTCAAAATTGCGTTCTACATTAAAAC
>JASLHF010000231.1 GCA_030152275.1 Acinetobacter sp.
GACATCTCAGCATTGCGCGGACATTTAAGAACGTTTAAATTAAAAGCATTAGAAAATTTGCAGCGTGATTTGACGCATTTCTTAAAATAATTATTTATTCTATGGGCGCATTGTTTAAACGCCTTGCATAAAAAATGCTTCATATCATTTAGGGGATATACACATGGGACTGCTGTTCTGCTTCTTACTGATTTTAGCCGCGGTATTCGGCTGCATTGTGATCCGCAATAATATTGTGCGCCATCACAATGCTTCCATCCGCGCATGGGCAGATGTCGCCAGCTACGAACGTCAAAAAATTAAAATTTTAGACGGCCTGCAGCCGCTGGTCGAGCAGTACTCCGCCTTTGAAAAAGGCACGCTGGAAAAAGTCACCGAACTCCGCCGCAACATTTTAAACTTAAACCTGCAAAGCACCGACGTTTCACAGCTGCAGCATATCGAGTCGCTTAACCGTGACCTAATGCGCAGCCTGAATGCGGTTGTGGAAAACTATCCTGAACTGAAAGCTGATGAAATTTATCTGAAAATGATGAATGAAATTGAAGAGCAGAATGAAAATGTCGGCGCGGCCATTACGATTTTCAACCGCAATGTCGAGCTGTTTAATAACCATATTCAGGTGTTTCCAAACAATATCGTCAACACCATGACGCTAGGAAAAAAAGCAATACGTCCTTTTAGGGACAGCGCGGTGACGCAAAATTTCGATTACCGTCCTAACTTTTAATTTTACGCGCAGCCGTTCTGCGCGCTGTTATCGGGGTGTCAGTCCATGCTCGAACATATTAATTTATTAAAAAACGCACTTATAGAAGAATTTTACCAGCTGTATGACCAGTACAATGAAGACGGCATTTACGGCTGCACACTGGTCTTTAATGAATATCTGCTGATTGACCATTTGGCAATTTCCACCGAGCGCAGCCTTTTTGCTGAAAATGAAGACCGCGCGCAGTATCTGGCGGCGCAGGAACGCTGGGATGTGCGCAAGTGGCGCTACCGTTCCAGCCCTGCACAGCATTCACCGCTCAACAGCTTTAAATATATTTTGTCAGACTATTTCAAGAGTCAGCATAGTTTCGGCAACCCGCTGCTGGACATCGCCGATGAAGAACAGCCCTGCAACAGCTTGAAAATTTTGCTGGAAGCTTTTGCGCAAGCCAAAGAGGCGCTGGTCGACTCTTATGGTCTAAATATAGGCCAAATTCTGTTTTTTATCGGCCTGCCGGCGCAGCCTGAAGTTGAAATTCAATCGGCGCGCTTTATGAATGTCGACAATAATCTGCTGCAGTCCTTCTTGAATGACCGCCAGCCCAAACAGCAGGCGATTCAGCACGCGCACCGCTTCAAGCTGTCACAGGCTGATAAAGATTTACTGATTGATGTCGCCCAGCTGGCTGAAGTCGAACCCTATGATGATGTGCAGGTTGCTCACGGGGCTTATCTGCTGACGCTGGAACCGCATTTTGTTGATACCAACCTATATATTCAAAAGCTGGTGCAGACCATTGCCGCCATGTCTACCGGCAGCCGCGACAGCTGCGCGATGCGCAAAGATGAAATTTTAGAGCGCATTAATCAGTTTTATCACGCCTCTAACTTGGGCGCGCAGCCGCTGGCAGATGCTATCGAACTGGAATTGCGCTAAAGCGAAAGAAAATCCAACAGAAATTACTGCGCCGCGCTGCTGCAGCGCTGGCGTTTAAGCGCGGAATCAAGGAAAATAGTGCACTTTTAGCACTAATGATCAGCGAACTGTTTTTTCGCCTTGATTTGGATTCTGTATGAAGTTTGAAAAATTAGGCCAATCTGGACGCGCGCGCCGCGGCCGCTTGACCCTTGCGCATGGCGTGGTTGAAACCCCCGTCTTTATGCCTGTCGGCACTTACGGCACGGTTAAAGGCATGCTCCCGCGTGATATCGAAGAAATTAAAGCGCAAATTATTTTAGGCAACACCTTCCATTTATACTTGCGTCCCGGACTTGAAGTCATTCAGGAACATGGCGGCCTGCATGAATTTATGAAATGGAACAAACCGATTTTAACCGATTCAGGCGGCTTCCAAGTCTTCAGCTTAGGCGCAATGCGCAAAATTAAAGAAGAAGGCGTAACATTCCGTTCCCCAATTGACGGCTCTAAAGTTTTTTTATCGCCTGAAATTTCCATGGACATTCAAAAGACGCTGAATTCTGACATCGTCATGATTTTTGACGAATGCACGCCCTATCCGGCAACGCATGAAGAAGCGCAAAAATCGCTGCAGCTGTCGCTGCGCTGGGCCAAACGCTGTAAGACTCACCATCATGATGAATTAAACAACAGCAATGCGCTGTTCGGCATCATTCAAGGCGGCATGTATGAAGACCTGCGCGATGAATCGCTGAACGGCCTGCTGGACATCGGTTTTGACGGCTATGCGATTGGCGGCCTGTCTGTAGGCGAACCGAAAGAAGAAATGATTAAAGTGCTGGACTATCTGCCGGCCAAAATGCCTGAAGATAAGCCGCGTTACCTGATGGGCGTAGGCAAGCCGGAAGACATTGTAGAAGGTATCCGCCGCGGTGTTGATATGTTTGACTGTGTTATGCCGTCACGCAATGCGCGCAATGGACACTTTTTTGTCACTGACGGTTTAGTGCGCATCCGCAACAGCAAATACCGCCATGACCAAAGCCCGCTTGATCCGCATTGCGACTGCTATACGTGCCAAAACTTCACACGCGCTTACCTGTTTCATCTAGAAAAGTGCGGTGAAATGCTGGCCTCAATGCTGGGCACAATTCACAATTTGCGTTATTACCAGCGTTTTACCCAAGACATCCGCGATGCTTTGGACAACGGCACCTTTGATGAATTTGTTCAGGACTTTTATGCCCGCCGCGGTATGGAAGTGCCGCCTTGCCCGCAAGATTAATCTTGCAGCATTTGCGCTTCGCAAAAAGACAAGGTAAATTGCAGAACAAGCCAATTTATTATCATGTTATTGATATACAGTTTTATTAATTTAGGAATTTGAAATGAGCCTTTTTATTTCGACCGCACACGCAGCCGGCGACGCAGCACAACAGCCAAGCATGATGGCCAACCTGTTGATGATTGCAGTTTTTGTCGCAATCTTCTACTTCCTGATCTGGCGCCCTCAGTCTAAACGCGCAAAAGAACACCGCGCGCTGGTCGACAGTCTGGGTGTAGGCAGTGAAGTTGTTTTTGCCGGCGGCCTGATGGGTAAAATCACGAAACTTGAAGGTGACTTTGCAGTGGTTGAACTCAGCCGCGGCGTCGATGTGAAAATTCAGCGCGCAAGTGTGATTTCGGTTCTTCCTGAAGGCACGTTAAACAACCTTTAATCAAAAAAACAGTCGTGCATCCGCACGGCTTTTTTCATTTTAAGAAGAAAACTAATGCGTTACCCAGCATGGAAATATCTGCTGATCCTAGTGGTTTTAGTGGTCAGCACATTATATGCCCTGCCAAGTTTGTATCCAGATGAACCTGCTGTTCAGATTTCGGGTGCCAAAGCCGGTACTCAAATTGATCAGAGCATCGTGCAAAAAGCAGAGCAGATATTAAAAAGCGACAATATTGC
>JASLHF010000232.1 GCA_030152275.1 Acinetobacter sp.
ATATTGTTATTGGTTATGTGGAAACGCATGGTCGAAGTGAAACTGAAAATTTAATCGCAGGCTTAACGGTTATTCCTCGAAAGGTCATTGAATATCAAGGGCATTCTTTGGAAGAAATGGATTTAGATGCTGTATTAGAGAAAAAACCGAGCATTGTTCTAGTCGATGAATTTGCCCATACCAATATGCCAAGTAGCCGGCATGAAAAGCGTTGGCAAGATATCAATGAATTATTGGATACAGGCATTGATGTGTTTACCACAATGAATATTCAGCATTTAGAAAGTTTAAATGATGTGGTGTATCAAATTACCGGGGTTCGTGTATCTGAAACGGTGCCTGATCGAGTATTTGAACGGATTCGTGATATTCGTTTGATTGATTTGCCAGTCAATGAATTATTAGAACGGTTAAATCAAGGTAAAGTCTATGTACCAGAACAAGCAGAACAGGCGTTACAGCGTTTTTTTAATCATTCCAATCTGACAGCATTACGTGAATTGGCGATGCAAACCGTTGCCAGTTATGTCGATAGTGATGTCCGAGAAAATTTTGCGATTCAAGGACTCACTCAGATTCCATTAAAAAACCATGTACTGATTATGGTGGATGGTCATGGTTATGCAGAAGCTTTAGTTCGAGCAGGCTGCCGCATTGCTGAACATCGAATGGCGCATTGGACGGTTGTGGCTTTTTCACAGGATGCGCAAGCCTTAAAAAAACAGGAAAATGCGCAAAGTCGAGAAATTGAACGTGCTTTAAATTTAACACGGCAATTAGGTGGTATGACTGAAATTCTTCATGGTCAACAACATGCTAAAACCTTATTGAATTATGTTATGGATCGGGGGATTTCAACTTTAGTATTGGCACAAACTCGACAGAATAAGTATGGACTTCATTTTAGTTTCATGCCGAATTTGCTTGATCAATTGATGAAGTATCAGCCAAGTTTTGAAATCAGTGTTGTTCCCATTATTGCAAATAAGAAGTTTGATTTGTTTTCAAATCAAGGCTCATTTTTATCCCTCAGAGAGATGTTGTATGTATTGTTTACAACATTGATTAGTATAGGTATTGCAAGTCTAGGTGAGAAATATCTAGGCATCGAAGAGCTTTCCGTTATTTTTATTACGGCTGTCGTTTATGTTGCTTCTAAAACGCGGATGTTAGCGGCCGTTTTATCCGCAATTTTATTTTTCCTCGCATATAACTTCTTTTTCATTCCACCTAAATTCACCTTTCAGATTTCAGCACATCAGGGCGTGATTACAGTAGTGGCATTTTTAGGCGCAGCTTTAATTGCCAGCCGTTTAGCGTCTCGATTAAAGGAGCAGGTGAATGCGCTCAGAACGGCCAATAGCTATAACAGCATCATGCAAGATTTGGGGCAAAAACTGTCGACTGCTGTTGATTTAAAACAAGTACAAGACATTGCAGAAAATAGCCTAAGTAAGAATTTAAATGCGGATGTATGGTTCTATTTTCCTGAACCCTCAATATTAGAAAACTCAACACAGCAGATGACTGAAAAAGAAAAAATTTCAGCAGCTTGGACATTCAAAAACCATCAACCCTCTGGACGTTTCACACAAACATTGACTGAAAATGCATGGTGGTTTTTGCCGTTATTGGCATCTAAACAATGCTTAGGGGTTATTGGCTTAAAGTTGGCTTCAGGGCAATCTATTTTAAATACTGAGCAAAAACAATTGGCTGAAATGATGGTGGAATATATTGCCCAAGCGATTTCTCGGACGCAGCTCACCAAGGCTTTAGAGCTTGCCAATGTGAGCTCCGAAACTGAAAAATTGCGTTCAGCGCTTTTATCTTCAGTTTCACATGACTTACGCTCTCCGTTGGCTTCGATGATTGGTGCGGCAGATACATTGAGTAATTATCGGCATTCTATGGATGAGGCAGACCAAGACAGTTTGCTTGAAGCCATTCATTTAGAAGGCGAGCGCTTAGACCGTTATATTCAAAATTTACTCGATATGACCCGTTTAGGACATGAAGGTTTAAGCCTAAAGCGTGATTGGATTGGTGTCGATGAATTGGTGGGTTCAGCAGTACGCCGATTAAAACGTTATATGCCGCAAGCACTTGTTGATGTGCATTTACCTGAGCATAGTTTGAGTTTATTTGTGCATGCAGCCTTGATTGAACAGGCAATATTTAATGTGTTGGAAAATGCGGCTAAATTTTCACCTGAGCATCAAGCCGTCATTATTGATGTTGCGCAAATGAATGAGAATGAAATTGAAATTGCGATTACAGATCAAGGGCAAGGCATTCCTGAAGCTGAGCGCGATCAGATTTTTGATATGTTTTATACCATGCAGCGCGGTGACCGTGGACAGTACGGCACAGGTTTAGGCTTAACCATTGTGAAAGCGATTATCGGCGCGCATATGGGGAAAATTATGGCATCATCAGGGAAGAATAACCAAGGCACATGTATCCGAATGCAATTGCCTATCCAGAAAATCAGTGAGTAGATTGGATAAAAGGAAAAAATAATGCCAGCGCAAAATGAATCAGCCAGTGCCATGACCAATGTACTCATCATTGATGATGAAAATCAAATCCGTAAATTTTTAGATATTGCGTTAAGAGCGCAAGGCTATAAAACACTATTGGCTGAAACGGGTCAAAAGGGGCTGGAGTTGCTGGCACTCCAAGGTGCAGATTTGGTAATTCTCGATCTTGGTTTACCAGATTTAGATGGGTGTGAAGTGCTAACTGAACTTCGTACATGGGCACAAGTACCTGTGATTGTACTGTCTGTGCGTGCGGATGAAGAAGAAAAAGTAAAACTATTGGATGCAGGCGCAAACGATTATGTGACCAAACCTTTTAGCGTACAAGAATTGATGGCGCGTATTCGTGTATTACTCAGACAGTTTCAGCATACAACTGTTGATACAGCCATTTTTGATGATGGTGTGTTAAAAATTGATTTTGCGCAAAGGCAAGTTTTTTTGAATGGGCAATTATTGTCTTTAACACGTAAAGAATATCAATTACTCAGTTTATTGGCGCAGCATAAAGGTCAATTAATTACCCAACCGCAAATTTTAAAAGATTTATGGGGGCCAACCCATCAAGAGGATACCCATTATTTACGGATCTTAGTTGCAAAACTCAGAGGGAAATTGAACGATAACGCGGTACAGCCCAAATATATTATGACGGAGCCTGGTGTGGGATTAAGGTTTTTGAATATTTCATGATTTATGAACGCAGGGGATATTCGTGAGGATTGATTTGCAGCGTATCCGTTCGGACTTGATTTAAGCCCAATTTTGAAACAGTACATTTTGTCCATTTGGAGAGCAGGATAGAACCTGCACCAAACCAAAAACTGCCGTTATAATATGCTTGCATAGCGCTTTTCCAAATAATTTGACGCAAATTCACTGCAGCATAGGTTTGTAAACATGAAATACATGGAAATCAGAGATTTGATTGGCCAAGAGCTGCGGCAGTATGCCCCGAATCAGATGATTCCTTCAGAGCGTTATTTGGCGCTGAAATATCAATGCTCCAGAGAAACCATCCGTAAAGCCTATGAACAGCTGCGCGCCGAAGATAAGATTTATAAAGTGCAAAATATCGGCTGGTTTGTAAGCAATAAAAAAATTCAGTATTACCCCGCTTCGATTGATAACTTTAACCGCTATTTAAAAGCGCAGGGCTTTAGCGCAAAAACCGAGCTGATTTCTGCAAAAATTGTGGATGGGGCTTTTACTGGTGCTGAATTTTTTGATCCTGCGCTTAGACAAGACGGTTTTTTTGAAATTATCCGTTTACGCTATGCCGATAATGTTCCCGTTTTGCTGGAATATAATTATTTGCCGGCAGCTTTATTTCCAAATTTTCTAGACTTTGATGTTATTCCATCGGTAGAAGACGTCGTCAAAACACATTTTAATTTTAATTACAGCAGCAGCCGCTTAAAAATTAAAAATACCGCAGCTGAAGAATTCGACGGCAAGCAACTGGGAATTCCATCCAGCCAAACCGCGATACGTATAGAGCGAATTTCGATGTCTAATGATCAAGTGATTGAGTTTGATATAGAAATATGGCCAGAAGATAAAATAGAAATGAATATGGAGATCAATGCTTGAAGCGCTTTTAAGCAAAAGGACGTATAAGTTGGGCAAACAAAAGGTCAAAATTTAAAAAGCCAATATGAATATATTTATTAATCGGATAAATAGTTTAAAATAATAATTTAATCAATAAATAATATTGGTATGTACCACTTATATCTACTACATTTCGCACTGTTTTAATGGGTGCGGAATAATGCATGGCTCAATGTTCTCAATATTGCGATAACAGCAGAAATTTATGGCTGGGCCTGGCGCCATTGAGTTTGTTTAAGCTTCAGCTAATTGCGCCTAAACAGGCTCAGCATTTGAGTGATGCTGCATGATGGAACAGACCGAAAATCTGGGGCATGGCATGGGAGAAAATCCAGAAGCCAAAGACTGGCTGGATATTTCCAGCCACGACCTATATCAGCTGCAGCAGCTCTATCCGCAATTATTAGGCCGGCAGACTATTTTATGGCGCAGCCCGCGGCCATTTTCCGCTGCGCTGCTGCTTCAAGTTGATGACCGGTTTTATTTTGTCAAACGCAGCAGCTGTCTATTCCGCCGCGTTCAAGATTTACAGCAGGAACATCAGTTCATTCGCTATTTAGATAGCCAAGGCATCATCGTGCCTAAGGTGCTGCTGGCCAAGAATGGCGCATCTGCAGTGCAATTGGGGGAGTGGAGCTATGAAGTGCATGAAAAAGCGCAAGGCGTTGATCCCTATGCCGATCAGCTGTCATGGAAGCCTTTTTTTTGCGCAGCTCATGCGGCCAAAGCAGGCAAAAAATTAGCAGAACTGCACCAAGCGGCGCAGCATTATCCTGTTCAATGCGGCCGCAGTGCAAAACAGCTGATTTCAAATCAAGACTTGCTGGAAAGCGAAAACATCCATTCAGCCATTTCACAGCACATTCACAACAGCCCCGCGCTGAGCGGCTATTTTGCCGATAAAGAGCTCAATCAAATATGGCTGGACCAGCTG
>JASLHF010000006.1 GCA_030152275.1 Acinetobacter sp.
AAGAGCTATGCTCGCGGCAGCAGGGGCTTTCAAAGCGAAGCTTCTTGCCTAAATTACGGCAAAGGCTATGCCTGCGCCAGACTGGGATTTCACGAAGCACTGCTTCGTGCCAGTTTTACGCCATGAGCAAAGTTTAAAGCACTGCGTTAAACTTTGTGCAAGATACTCGAGGCTATTTAGGCTAACCTGAATATTTCAATAAAAAAGAGCGCTGAGGCGCTCTTTTTTTTGTTATATTAAATAAAGTTTTTGATTTTCAATAGATAAAATATGAGTATTTGGCAAAGATATACACAAGAACAAAGACAAGAATATATAAAATTTCTTCAAGTTTATGGGGCACTTTCCAATTTATTCAGACAAAAACAAGGCGACTTAATTCCTTATTTGGATTCAAAGTTTCAAGAAACAATTTATGCAAAAGTATTTAATGGTGAGAATGTGGATATTGGAAATACGCCACATGATATTTTATCCATATTCAGTGGGGATCGTATAGGTATTGGTATTAAAACTTGGATGAATAGTAAACCTTCATATCAAAAAGTAATGCAATTGAAGCGTTATCAAGGAGAGATTAGTGATTATCGATCTGATTTAGCTTCTTTGGCAATTCTTATTTCAAAAATTAAAAATGAAAAAATGCAACGTGATTATAAAAGGTTGGGTTTAAAAGAAAGTAATAATATTTATCATTATGTTACTCGTGATGAAGGAAAGTTTCAGGTTAATGAGTGTGCATATCCATTAGTTGATTTAGATCATATAAAAATACTAGAAGATGCAAAAACCTCATTTACTTGGACTGATGGGATTAAAGAATATAAATTTACATTTGCAGACTCACAAATATGGCAAAAATTTGATTCATCTACATCAGATAGTTATTTACTTGATAGATTTGATGTAAGTATTATCGATGATCCATTTGATTTTTTACTAAAATCATATATGGAATTAATAGGTGGAACTAAAGAAGCAAGAATAGAAATAGAAGAAGTCTATTTACCCTTATATTCATATAGAACTAAGGAAGTTGAGGAGAAATCAGGTTTAAATGCATGGAATGCTGCGCCCAAGAGCTTAAGTAATCCAATACCTAGACCTTTAAATGAGGTCTATATTCCTATTCCCAAGGAATTTCATGAACGTAATCCAGATTTTTTTATTAAAGATATTTTTACATTTGAAAAAGTACGAAATAACTTTGAAGGCAATACAAAAGATAAACCAGAGATACGATTTAAGCTAAAGTTACCGAATGGTAAGGAAATTCCTGCTCTAGTAACGCAAAGCAATATGAAAGCACTACAATCAGGAAGTAATAAAGAATATGATGAAAATGGTCAAAGATATGGACAGTCAGCTTTAGGACAATGGTTGTTGGTGGATGTACTTGGTTTAAGTGACAGAGAAAAAGTAACACGTGAGTGGTTACAGAAAAAAGGAACTGATTCGGTTAGGTTGTGGAGAAATAAGGGAGATTATTCTTTAATTAATATAGATTTTGCGCCTATCGGTGCTTTTGAAGCATTTATGAAGAATGAAGCAATAGTTGAAACGGAATAATTCAAAAAATTTAAGAGGACTAAAAAGATTAGTCCTCTTAAATAAGCCTTATTTATTAAGAATCTTTAGAATCTGCTCCCCAATTCGTTGAATTAAAGGCATAGTCACCGAGTTTCCTGCCTGCATATACAAAGCACTATTTGCCATTTTTTCAGGGAAAACCATTTTATCTACAGGATAGCCTTGAAAAGCAAAACACTCTCTTGGGGTTAGTTTACGAATACCATAATCATCGATCAATAAAGGTACATTATGGCCACCTGCACCCATATTTGCAGTTAAAGTCGGACAAACATTACTTTTATTTTCACGTACATAAACACGACGCCACTGATATAAAGTATCACGAGAAGTTATACTTTCTTTCAAAGTTGGGTAATACATGTGATCAGGCTGATAATAATATTTTTGATCTATTTTTTTAGTTTCTAAAAAATCATGAATTGTTTTCGTTAGTGGAATCGCTTCAGGAAATTGAAACTCGGCATGATTAGGAACAAGCGCTTTATTAAAGGCTACAATAAAAATACGCTCACGATTTTGCGGTACATTGGCATGAGTCATGCTGTTGAGGATTTTATAAAAAACGCGATAGCCTAGCTCTTCCAGTGTATTGCAGATGACTTGAAAAGTATTGCCTTTATCGTGAGAAACCAGATTTTTTACATTTTCTAGAAAAATTGCTTTAGGCCGGTGTTTTTTTGCGATATCAGCTACATCAAAAAATAACGTGCCGCGGGTTTCTTGAAAGCCTTTGCGGTATCCTGCAATTGAAAAAGCTTGGCAGGGAAAGCCACCACACAGAATGTCAAACGTGTCTGGAATTTTCGCTTTGGTTTCCGCTAAGGTAATGTCGCCTTCTGGAAATTCACCATAATTGTCAAAATATGTTTGTTGTGCATTTTTGTTCCATTCGCTGGAAAATTCACAGCGCCCCTCCAGCTGCTGCAACGCCATTCTGAAACCGCCCACACCTGCAAACAGATCAATAAAAGTAAATTTAGAGTCTTTGGGCTGAGGGAAAGGTGTAGAAAGTAGATCAGGCTGCATTAAAAACTCAATATTGGGGAATTAGAAAACAGTACCCATTGTAATAAAAAAAATGCAAAGATAAAGCCATCATGAGAGTAATTTTTGATTTAGCAGACAAATTATGTCGTGAAGTTTTTATATGATAAATATAAAAATGCTGATGCTATTATCACATAATTGACCATGAGCCGGGATCTGTTTTGGTATTCTGTGAGTCTGCTTTTAACGGTTTTCGGGCTTTTGCCTGAGGCAGTTTTGCAGGGGCATTCATGGATGGATCATAGCGCACGACACAATTGCGGCCTTTTTCTTTGGCTTGATACAAGGCTAAATCCGCTTGTTTGACCAGCTCATCTAAATCCTGAGTGTGCGATTTCAGCTCTGCAACTCCAATAGATACTGTAAAATTCAGCGCTTGGCCAGAGTTAATATTCAGGGTTTCTTGCTGAATACGTAGACGGATGCGTTCGGCAATGACCATAGCATCATTGATGCTGGTTTCTGACAGAAGCGCAATAAATTCTTCACCGCCAAAGCGCGCAAATACATCTTTTTGGCGCATTTCTTTACGGGTGGTATCGGCAATGGCCTGCAGTACCAAATCGCCAGTATCATGGCCATAAGTGTCATTAATTTTTTTAAAATAATCGACATCAAACATCAGCAGGCAGGTGCTGGCAGGGGTTGGCCATTCCTGAATGCGCCGTTCAGCGACATAAACAAACTGGCGCCGGTTGTATAGCTGCGTTAATTCGTCTGTATGCGCCAAATTTTTAAAACTGTGCAAATTCCAGTCATCCATTAAATTGCGCAGAAAATTGCGCCGCGCATTGCGGGTGACATTCCAGCTAATGTATAGGCTAAACAGCACGACGGGGGCAAATGTCAGCAGAAAGATGCACGCTTCTGGAAGGCGCATGAGCTTATGGGCGCCAAATGCAGCAAAAGCGCACATGACCAGGGTAGAGTACATAACTGGCTTAAACTGAACCTGTATGCATAAATTAGCAATGAGAATAAACAGAACTGAGGCATATAAATATGAGGATGTCCAAGGGCTGGAAGACAGCAGCAGCAGTATGATCCAGACAAACATGCCGCAGGCTGCGCCAATAGGCAAAATCATGTCCATTAGCCGGATGTCCTGTTTATAATGAAAAAAATAAAAGCAGGCCAGCAGTGACACGATAATGCAGCTGAGACGCAAAGCTGCAGAGATCATGTACACGTCATGCAGAATAAAGTAGTCAGCGAAAAAATAAACTAAAAAAAATAGCTGGCCAATGTAATTGATGCGCAGTAAGAAATCGCGCTGCTGCTTGTATTGAAAATCAAGAAAAGCCTGCTGGAAATCTTTAGGGATTTGGGCGCGCGGATCTGACAGCGCGCTTTCAATTTTCGCGCGGTTCTGCAGGCTGCATTCAGCAGGTTTCAGCAGATGCTGCGGCGGTATATGCTGTGCAGGTATTTTTTTTATTTGCGTTTCGCTGCTTATTTTAACATCTGCAGTCATAGAAGCTTCCTTCCAGCCAGAGAATAAAACAAAGAGGAATTATGAAGAAATCGTACATAAAATAAACTCACCAAAATTGGGTATTTTTTTATTAAAACTATAACAAAATATTTATTTTTTAATCTTTGATGCAATTATGTCGTTGTATTTTATCTGATATGTTGGTTTTTAGGTAATTTTTAATAAAACCTTTAAAGTGCAAACAAATACGTTGTAAATCTGTAATAAACAAAAATCTCATTGTCCTATTTATATGATTGAGCGTATTAAATGAAGCATATGCAGGCAAGGGGGTTGAACTTTAAACTGCAGGCAGGATGCGCTTTGCCGCGCATCGAACCCAGCCAGAGACCCGCCAGATTTAGGACAGACAGCAGAGCAAAATTATGACAAACACAAACTATTCCGAACTGTCCAACTCGGACGATTGCGAAAAATATATTCATCAATTTATTCAAGATGTGCCGCTGCGCAGTGCGGAAATTGGGCAAGGCACTGTCATTAAACGCGCTTTGCCCAGCCGCCACAAACGTATGATTGGCGCATGGTGCTTTTTGGATCATGCCGGCCCAGTGAGCTTTCCTCAGGGTGATGGTCTAGATGTAGGGCCGCATCCGCATATTGGTTTGCAGACTTTTACCTGGATGATTGAAGGAACGCTCATGCATACAGACAGCTTGGGCTCCAAACAGCTGATCCGCCCTAAACAGGTCAATCTTATGACGGCTGGCTATGGCATTTCGCATACCGAAGTTGCGCCAGATTCAGAAACCAAAATGCATGCTGCTCAGCTGTGGATTGCGCTCCCGGATGACAAAATCAATATGGCGCCGCGTTTTGATCATTATCCGCAGCTGCCGGCTATCATTCAGGATGGCATTGAATTTAACGTGCTAGTGGGCAGCTTTTTAGGCCAAACTTCTCCGGTTGCAGTGCACAGCGAATTGCTGGGCGTCGACATGGCCGCCAAGCAAAATGCGTCTGCACAGCTGGCGCTAAATTCTAAATTTGAATATGGCTTCATGCTGCTGGAGGGCGCAGCTTCAGTGAATGGGCATGAGCTGACCGAAGAGAACATGGTGGTGCTGGAGCCGGGCTTAGCGCAAGTGTCGATTGATCTGCATGCCGGCAGCCGCGTGCTGCTGATTGGCGGTGAGCCGTTTGAGTCCCCAATTTTGCTGTGGTGGAATTTAGTGGGCCGCACGCAGGAAGAATTGCGCATGGCGCGCGAACAGTGGATTAACCATGATCCGCGTTTTGGTGAAATTCCGGATTATGAAGGGCCACGTCTGGAAGCGCCGGTTTTTCCAGATAAAATGCGCCCGTCCAAATAAGGCCCGGCATGATTCAGGCGCAGCGCCAGCCGCGCCTGAACCTAGCCGTAAAATTTAACGCCCTGAAAATCAGAACATGAGCCGTTAATAAAATAAAAGGATATCCCATGGCCGTCATTGCACATGCAGCAGTAGAAACACTTCCTGAACCGTGGTCTGGCACAATCAGCAGCGGGAAACATCAGCTTTTAACCGACAAGCCGGAATCATTTGGCGGACAGAATAAGGGCATGGCGCCCTATGATCTGCTCTGCGCAAGCCTAATTTCCTGCACTATGATTACGCTGCGCATGTATGCACAGCATAAAGGCATACTGCTAGGTGAGTTTACTGTTGAAGCAGATTTTTATGTTAATCAAGAAGGTCAGGAATGGATTGAACGGCGTCTGCATTTTCAACATGCACTCGATGAACCGCTGCAGCAGAAGGTTTTAGATATTTGCAGCAAAACGCCGGTAACTAAAACTTTGCTGCGCAGCCTAAATATTCATACTCAGCTGGTTTAAATTTTTCAAGCAATCCGTATTTGGAATGAAAGTATATAAAGGCGAAACTAAGCCCGTACAGCA
The DNA here is from genome assembly GCA_030152275.1 of Acinetobacter sp. Classification (GTDB taxonomy): domain Bacteria; phylum Pseudomonadota; class Gammaproteobacteria; order Pseudomonadales; family Moraxellaceae; genus Acinetobacter. Next base: position 6,018 of record JASLHF010000006.1, read on the forward strand.
GCCGGCACAAACATTTGTACAATAATAAGGATAACAATCATGTTGACCTTGCATCATTTAGAACAATCACGTTCATTTCGCATTTTATGGGCGCTGGAAGAACTCGGCGCAGACTATCAGCTCAAATTTTATAAACGCCTGCCAAATTTTTCTGGGCCGCCTGAATTGAAAGCGGTGCATCCGCTAGGCAAGGCGCCGGTGCTGACAGATGATGATCAGTGTATTGCGGAGTCTGCAGTGATTTTGGAATATCTGCAGGAAAAACTGGATAGCGCCGGGCAATTTTTACCGCAAAGTCCAGCACAGCGCCAGCAGTACCGTTACTGGATGCATTATGCAGAAGCGTCATTGATGCCGCTGCTGTTGATGCAGCTGGTCATGAGCAATGTGCCGAAACATGTGCCGTGGATCATTAAGCCTGTGGCCCAAAAAATTACCGCGGGAGTGAAGGCGGGTTTTGTTCAGCCCCGTTTAACAGACCATATTCAATTTTTAGAGCATTATTTGTCCGAACATGACTACTTTTCCGGCGCATTCAGTTTTGCTGATATTCAAATGAGTTTTCCGCTGCAGGCTTTACAGCAGCGCGCCCAAGGTAAATTTCCGCATATTCAGGCATTTCTACAGCGGGTATCCAGCCGTCCGGCTTTTCAGCGCGCGAAAGAGCGGGAGCGGGCGCTGGAACAGGGCGCAGCATAAACTGCATAGCCTGCACTGTAAGCTGCTGATTAAACCGTTTGGGTGCAGACTGATATTGATGCGCTGAAACCCGCGCAGCGGCTGATGCTGCTGCCGGCGACAATGCGCGTTTAGCTGACGTGGTACAGGCGTTCTTTAGGGAAAACCACTTTAAAAATTGAACCGCGGTTTTCTTTGGATTCAATTTCCAAATGCGCCTGATGCTGCATCAGCACATGCTTAACAATGGCTAAGCCCAAACCGGTGCCGCCGGTTTGACGGCTGCGCGCGCTGTCGACGCGGTAAAAGCGCTCGGTTAAGCGCGGCAAGTGTTTAGGGTCAATGCCGATGCCGGTGTCTTCGACAGTAAAATAGCCGTGTTCGGCATCATCATGCCAGCCAATGGTGACGGTACCGCCTTTGGGCGTGTATTTGATGGCGTTGGTAATCAGGTTGCTGAAAGCGCTGGCCAGTTCTGTATCGGAGCCGATGAGGTCACAGTGACTGTCAATGTCTAGATTCAGTTCGTGGCCGTAGTCCACATTGTAGGCATGCGCATCATCATACAGCTGATTCATTAGGCTTGGCATGTCGATAATTTGATTTTTCGCGATTTTCTTTTCATTTTCCAAACGCGACAGCAGCAGCAGGTCATTTACCAGCGCGTTCATTCGCCGGGTCTGCGACTGCATTTGGTCAAAGGCGCGTTTCCAGCGCGGATTTAAATCTTCTTGATCGGTAAAGGTTTCGATATAGCCGCTCAGGACGGTCAGCGGGGTGCGCAGCTCATGTGAAATATTGTCGACGAAATCTTTGCGCATCTGTTCCAGATTATGCATGCGGGTGACATCATAGGCGACCAGCAATCGGCTTTCACCGCCAAAACGGGTCATTTTGACTTGCACATAGTGCTCGTCAAAACCGGTTGATTTCATTTTCAGCCCATCCGGCGCCTGATCGATATGGTTGAAATATTCAATAAAGCTGGGCTGACGTAAAATGGTTAAAATATTGCGTCCGCGGTCTGTGGCCTGAATGCCTAAGAGCTGTTCGGCCGCAGGGTTCCACCATTCTATTTGATGCATTTCGTCAATCAGCACTACAGCTTCGGCCAGCGCCACCAGCGAAGACTGCGCGCGGTCAATCAGCCCGACCATTTCAGCCTGTACAATGCGTTCCTGCCGCTGCGCGCGGTAAACATTGAACAGCAGTGCGCCCCATATGCCGTTTAAATTTGGCGGTACATCATAAGGCCGGTTGGAAATCCATTCATTGACTAAATACAGTGAGCGCAGTTGCAGGGCAAAGAACACGCTGAATGCAGAGAAAATGCAAATCCAAAAATACCCAATACCCAGCCCAATCAGGCCGCCAATCAGCAGCAAAAAAGCCAGCAGGCGCAAATCCTGTTTGGCGAATGTCCATAAGCTGCTGTAGCGGAAAGTTTTATGTTCACGCGCCAGCTCAGGCACAGGGTAGGGTTCATACATAAAATGCGTTCAACCTAAAAAGCTTTTAACCGGAAAAGATCAGCCCAGCGCCACATCCGCACGGGTCGAGAAGCGGTAGCCGGTGCCGCGCACAGTCTGTACATAGCGGTCTGCGCCATACGGCTCCAGCACTTTGCGCAGGCGGCGGATATGCACATCAATCGTGCGGTCTTCAATATACACGTTTCCGCCCCAGACTTGGTCAAGTAATTGCGCACGGGTGTAAGCGCGTTCAGGATGCGTCATGAAGAAGGCCAGCAGGCGGTATTCGGTTGGCCCCATGTCTAAAATGCTGTCGCCATGGCTGACGCGCTGACTTACAGGATCAAGCACCAAACCATTGGCATCAATGCTTTTTTCACCGCCCAAGGCATTGGAACGGCGCAGTACCGCTTTGATGCGCGAAACCAGTTCACGGGTTGAAAATGGTTTGGTCATGTAGTCATCTGCGCCAGCATCCAGACCTTGCACTTTATGGTCTTCTTCGCCGCGCGCGGTGAGCATAATGACTGGGATTTCAGATAAAGTTTCGTCACGCTTCAGGCGGCGGCACAAGTCAACACCGCTGACGCCGCCCGGCATCATCCAGTCCAGCAGGATCAGGGCAGGGCGCTGGTCAACAATCATTTGATGCGCTTGTTTAGCATCTTCAGCTTGCTGGCACTGGAAACCGGCCATATCTAAAGAGGTATGGATCATTTCCCGGATCGGGAGTTCGTCGTCGACAATCAATATGTAGTCATCTTTCACAGCGCAATACCCTATTTCATCTAAACGGTGGACCGTTCTATATTTATGACAGGCTTATTACAAAGATTAATTATGACAGTATCATTGCAAAACCGT
>JASLHF010000023.1 GCA_030152275.1 Acinetobacter sp.
GATGGATATAAGTCACCCACACCGGTGCCGTGCAGCGCAGAAATCAAATGAATCTTGGCCCATGGAATAAAGTCAAAACGGCGCTCCACATCCAGCTTGCACTGCTTGCGGTCATATTCCGTCATGTTATCCCACTTGTTAATGGCAATGACCATTGCGCGGCCTGCTTCCAGCGCATAGCCAATCAAGTGCAAGTCCTGTTCAACAATACCGTCACGGGCATCAACAACAATTACCACCACATGAGCGTCTTTCATTGCCTGCAAAGTTTTTACAATCGAGAATTTCTCGATCATTTCATCTACTTTGCCTTTGCGGCGCACACCGGCAGTATCAATTAAAGTATATTGACGGCCATCGCGCTCAAACGGAATATAAATCGAGTCGCGGGTGGTCCCCGGCTGGTCAAATGCAACCACCCGGTCTTCACCCAGCAAGCGGTTAACCAGTGTCGATTTTCCGACGTTTGGACGGCCAATAATTGCTAGGCGCAAGCCTGTATCTTTATCGTGATCTTCTGGATTTTCGTCTTCCGGCACATCCGCCAAAACTTCTTCCAGCATCAGCTGCACGCCGCGGCCATGGCTGGCAGCAACCTGCATCGGCTCCCCCATACCGAGCTTATAAAACTCGCCTAACGCAGCTTCTGCATGCACACCGTCAACTTTGTTGGCCACCAAGAAAACTTTTTTTCCTAGCGTACGCAAATCACGTGCAATCTGTTCATCTGATGCCAATAAGCCGGAACGGGCATCGACCACAAAAATAATCATATCCGCTTCATGAATGGCAGTTTTTGACTGCTCGGCCATGTAAGAATCAATGCCGCCTTCAGTTTCGCCGATACCGCCGGTATCCACCACAATGAACGATTTATTTTGATAGGTCGCATCGCCATACTTACGGTCACGGGTCAGACCGGCAAAGTCAGCAACGAGAGCGTCACGGCTCTTGGTGATCTGGTTAAACAGCGTTGATTTTCCGACGTTCGGACGACCAATGAGCGCAATTACGGGTTTCATAGATTAACCTTTATTCAAGATCAGCCAGTTTGGTCTGGTCTGAACATCAGAAAGCACAGGAAGAATGGAAATAGGATAAATGCCTAAAATAAATAAAAACACGGGGCATTGACTGTTCAATCCCCCGCGTTCAAAAATACGGTCTGCTTATTTTAACATAAGCTGCAAAATTTAACGATTCTGCCAAACACTCAATGCGCCTTTGCGCGTTGCAGCATACAGCTGATTGTCAATCACACGCAGTGTGCGCACTTCGCCGCTGGTTTTTGCGCGTCCGACAATTTCGCCTGTACTTGGGTCAATCATATGCAATACGCCATCCAGATCACCAACCACCAAGTCATTGCCCAGCATGACTGGATTGCTTAATTTTCGGTTCAGCAGCTGATCATTTTCCCACAGTTTATGGCCCGAAGAAATTTCATAAGCAGTAATCTTACCGTCAGTTTGTGCAACAAATACGCCATTGCCTTTCACTTCAGGGCGCTGCAGGCTGCTGGCATCTTCACTCCACAATACTTGCTGCGAAGCTAAGTCCAGTACTGTCACTTGCCCCTGATAACTTGTAGTCACCACAAACTGGCCAGCAACCGCTGGCTCGCCGTCAATGTCAATCAAGCGCTGAATATCAGAACGGCCCTCTGTGACTGCAACACGGCGCTGCATTTTTGGCGCACCGCTGACCGCATCAATCACGTAGATGTACGCATTGGCAGACGCAATTATGACATTACGCGCATCCAATGCAACCGGCGCGGCCTGACCGCGCAGGCTGAACTGTACATTCGGCAGATTATAGGTCCACGCCTGCTTGCCAGTGGCTTCGTCATGCGCATACACCGTGCCGTCATTGGCAACTGTGATCACGCGGCCAGCCATTACGAGAGATGGCGCTAAAATGGCCCCAGACAGCTGCGCTGTCCATTTTTCTTCACCCGTTGCCTGATCCAGCGCATACAGCTGGCCTTTACTGCTGCCAACGATGACCAAACCGTCTTTCGCTTCAATACCAGCAGTTAAGCCTTGCTTAGTGACTTTTTTCTGCCATAAGCGCTGTTTGCCCTGAAAAGCTTCTACTTCGCCATTTGGATTCAGTGCGAAAATAACGCCGTTATCTGTATCCAAGCGCAAACGCAACGGATCTTCTTCACTGGTCGATGCAACATTTTTAGAAAATACAGGAACCAGTGTTTTTGCCTGCTGCAGTTTCGGCAGCGGATTCGGCTTAACATCCTCAGCTTTTACAGCGCCTTTATTTGCACAGCCTGCAAGCGCAAGCGTTAAAACCGTCAGTGCACAGGTAATTTTGTACTTTCTTTTCATTCAGTTGCTTCCACTTGTGTTTCTATAATCGGGCGTTCGATTTCAGGATCATCGACTAAAACGCCTACACTTTCGAGTTTAATTTGTAAAATTTGACGTTCTTCTTTACGTTCAACTAACGCATTCCATGCACTTTGATAGGCTTTTTTCGCGTTTTCAGTATCATTTTTGGCTACATACACATCACCGCGAGCTTCATCCGCAGTGGCTTTAAACGCTGGATCGTTTACAGCGTCCAGAGTTTTCAGCGCTTCATCATATTTGCTTTGCGCCAGCTGCGCATAAGCCAAACGCAGTTTTACAATTTGAAGCATGCCAGCATCACCATGCTTGGCATTTTCAACTTTTTTCAGCGCTTTTTCAGCATTGGCGTAATCTGCTTTATCGTAAGCCAATTTCGCCATAACCAGCTGCGCCTGAATCGCCTGCGCTGAATCCGGCGATTCTTTCATAATGCTGTCAGCAGCTGTAGACAGCTGCGCAAATGCATCGCCTTGCGCATTATTCGCACTGTCCATCAATTGCTGCACTTTAGCCGTTTCAACTTGTGAAGCGGCCAAGTTTTTCTTCTGCCAATATTCCCAACCAAAAAAGGCAATCAGCGCAATTAAAATCCCGCTAATCATCGCTGAGCCATATTTTTTAGCGAATGATTTTAAATTATCAAACTGTTCGTCATCACTTAATGCGCTCATTTAACGACCCTTTTCCTTATGCTTTATGGCTTATTTTGAAGAAATTTTTTCAATGATAAACGGCACAAATCCGTCTACCGCAACGTCGGACTGTTCTGCAGTCGCCAGCTCTTTCACCAGCACCTGCTGCGCAGCCTGTTCACGTTCACCGAAAATTACGGCATAGATAGCGCCTGACTGGTCCGCTTTTTTCATTTGGCTCTTCATTGAACCTTGTGAACCGACTTTTAAGCGGATAGCGCTGTTTTGCGCTTCCAGCTGATCACGGATCTGCTCTGCCAGCACCAGCGCTTGCCCCTGAACTGCAGCGTCCGATACCAAAAATAGTTCACAGTCACGTACCGGCGTATTGTCTTCCACTTGTTCAAGCAAAAGAAGCAAACGCTCCATGCCCATCGCGAAACCGACTGCAGGCACAGTTTGATCCGGTTTTCCTTTCAGTTGCCCCACCAAACCGTCATAACGGCCGCCAGCGCAAACAGTGCCTTGAGAGCCCAGCAGCGTAGTCGTCCATTCAAATACGGTTTTGTTGTAGTAATCCAGTCCGCGCACTAATTTTTGATTAATGACAAATGCAATTCCGGCCGCGGTTAAATACTGCTGCAGCTGCGCAAAGTGATTCATGGTGTCTTCACCCATGAAGTCATGCAGCTTAGGCGCATTTTCCAAAATTTGCTGAGTACGCGCATCTTTAGAATCTAAGATACGCAGCGGATTGGTGCTTAAACGGCGCTGTGAGTCTTCATCCAGTTCGTCTTTATGCACGGTTAGGAATTCAACCAGCGCTGCGCGGTACGCTGCGCGCTCATCGGATTCTCCCAGCGTATTAAGTTCCAACTGTACTTTATCAGCCACACCCATACGCTTCCACAGGCGAGCGGTCATCATAATCAATTCCGCATCTTGATCCGGAGTTGCTACGCTAAAGGTTTCAACACCAAATTGATGGAATTGGCGGTAACGGCCTTTTTGCGGCTTTTCATAGCGGAACATCGGGCCAATATACCAAACGCGAGGCGCCGCGCCGCGAAGCAAATTATGCTCCAGCATAGCGCGCACACAGCCGGCAGTGCCTTCTGGACGTAAAGTCAAAGATTCTGGCGGATTCCCTTTATCTAAAAAGGTATACATTTCTTTTTCAACGATATCGGTTGCATCACCAATAGAACGTTTAAACAGATTGGTCTGCTCAACCATCGGCAAGCGAATTTGCTGATAGCCGTAAGCATCCATTAAAGAAGCTAAATGCTGTTCAAGACGTCTCCACGCAGGCGTTTGCGTTGGAAGAATGTCATTAAAACCTTTGATTGCGACAATTGAACTCATGATTTACTGCGTATAATTTCTTTAGATTTAGCTTCTTCAAGCACTTTAACTCGTTGGCGAACCATTGTTTCGATTTCATCAACCAGCTGATTTGTGTCAATTAAATGACTTTTCTCGCCATTACGATACACCAGTGAACGCGGACTTGCACCTACCACGCCAATATCGGCCTCTTTGGCTTCGCCTGGCCCATTCACCTTGCACCCAATCACAGAGACATCCATGGGAACGCGGACATCTTCTAAGCGCTCTTCCAGTGTCTGCATGACTTTAATGACATTAAATTCCTGACGCGAGCAGCTTGGGCAGGCAATAAAGTTAATACCGTTTGAGCGCAGACCAAGTGATTTCAAAATATCAAAACCGATTTTAATTTCTTCTTCCGGTTCAGCCGCCAGCGAAATACGCATCGTATCGCCTATGCCTTCCATCAGCAGACCGCCCAGCGCAATTGCGGATTTGACCGAGCCTGTGCGGTAAACACCCGCTTCGGTAACACCCAAATGCAGCGGGTTATCAATCTGTTTCGACAGCAAACGATAGGCATCCATGGTCAGAAACACATTTGATGCTTTTACCGATACTTTGAATTCTTGAAAGTCCAAACGGTCTAGAATATCAATATGGCGCATTGCAGACTCAAGCAAAGCTTGGCCTGTCGGCTCGCCATATTTTTTCTGAATATCTTTTTCCAGTGAGCCGGCATTCACCCCAATGCGCATCGAAATGTCATTGTGTTTGGCTGCCGCAACCACTTCACGGATTTTCGCTTCCGAACCGATATTGCCCGGGTTGATGCGAAGACAGTCTGCGCCCAAATCTGCAACGCGAAGCGCAATTTTATAATCAAAATGAATGTCTGCGACCAATGGCACCTGTACACGCTTGCGGATTTCACCAAAAGCTTCAGCAGCTTCCATACTTGGCACGGAAACACGCATGATGTCAGCACCAACATCGACACAGCGCTGAATTTGAGCCACTGTAGCTTCAACATCGCAAGTTTCCGTGTTGGTCATGCTTTGAATGCTGATCGGTGCATCACCGCCCACATAGACTGAGCCGACACGGATTTTACGGGTTGGACGGCGCTGAATTGGATTAATAATCATTATTTCACTCTCCCCTGGCCATTAACGTGATAAACGGAAATCTGCTTTTCCGTTTACGGTATACGGAGATAATGAAATCGCCTCATTATTTAAGCTTAATGACACAGCTTCAGCATCATCCAAGCGAATTTGGAAAGGCGGTTCACCTGATAGGTTTAATGCCGATGCCTGACGGCCTGTGGCCAATACCTTGCCAGTCGAATCCACAATATGCACTGAAGTCGGACGGTTAAACTGCAGGCTCAGCTGATCGCCTGAAGCCGTTGCCGAACCATTGTTCAGATTCAGCACCTGCACATCAGACGCTTCTGAAGATGCTGTCTGCTCTGCGCTGTCGCTGCTGGACATATTTTGCACAACACCAATGAGCGCCGCAATCACCAGTACAGCGGCCAAAGCGATCAATCCGCGTTTGAGCCACTTACGGTTGCGGTCACGGTTTGATCCGGGGAGCTTACCCATAATTTTGATCGGCGAATTGTTTAACGCATGATTTGGCAGCAAGCCGGTGTCATTGGCATAAATATCGTCAAAACGCTGAATAATATTGGTTGCATCAACTTTCAGGTATTTCGCATAAGTACGGTAATAGCCTTTAATAAAAGTTGCCTCTGGCAATGACTTATAGTCATCCTGTTCCAGCGCGGTCAATGTCTTTACAGGTATATTCAACTCTTTTGCCACATCCGCCAGCTCGAGCTTTTGCGTAATACGGATGTGACGCAGATACTCTCCCGGACGCTGTACATTTCCTAACGCATTTGGAGCAGCGCTCGAAGCATTCGATTGCGGTGAATTAGGATTTACTTCCATACGGCCTCAGTACTGTACTGTAATTGCAAATAACGCTGGTATTCAGGGCTGTCTGGATATAAGGCGCGCAGCTGGTTAACCAGCACCTGCATTCCCATTTTATCCCCGCTCGCACGCGCAGTGCGTATACCAATCCAAAGCGCGCGCGCGCCCTGATTTTGTTGTCCCGCTGCGCGCACAAATTGTTCATACATTTGTGAAGCGGCAGCAGTTTGCTGGTTCAAATAAAATATTTCCGCCAACTCTAACATTGAAATATAAGAATCGCGATTGGCTTGCAAAGCCTGTTTGAATGTTTTTTCAGCATTCGCTACATCGCCCAATTTCAAGTAAATTCGGCCGGCATTTTCAAGCGCCCGAGAACGCTGATCATAGCCCAATGTAGATCCGGCAATTTTCAGCTGTTCAAGCGCGTCATTATAGCGCTCAACTTGATACAAATACGTACCATAGTTGTTACGCGCCTGCGCATTTTTTGGCTCTTCTGAAATGGCGCGGCGGAAATAGCTGTCTGCTTTTTCCATATTGGCCTTGCTGCCTTCCTGCTGCAGCAGCACGCCCATCATCATATTCGCCTGAGCATCACGCGGATTTTTTTCCAGCGCCTGATCCAGCGCGCGTTTAGCCGCATCCAGATCGCCCGATTTCAGATATTCCACAGCCAGCTGAGTGCGCACCTTTGCCGATTTTTCAGGATCTTTCTTGGTCAATTCCTGCTGTGTCTGACATGCGCTCAGCGTTAGCACAGACACACATAAAGTTGATATAAAAGCAAATTTACACGTCAAAGTTCTCAATTGGCTGCCTCTTTATTATCCTTGCGAGCGCAGAATCTCATTTTGCTGCGCTACTTTTTTCTTCCACTGTTCCGCACGGCGGGTTCGGTCTGCAACTTGCCCCACAAGCTGGCCGCACGCAGCGTCAATATCATCACCGCGCGTCTGACGAATCGTACACACAAAACCGGCATCAGACAAAGTTTTTTGGAAAGAAATAATCCGGTTACGGCTTGAGCGCCCGTATGGCGCATGCGGGAACGGGTTAAATGGTATTAAATTAATTTTGCTTGGCAGATTTTTCAGCAGCTTCAGCATTTGCTGCGCATGCTCTGGTTTATCATTTACGCCATCCAGCATCACATATTCAATGGTCACATGTTTGCGCGAGCTTTCGTTGCCGTCTTTGGCGATGTAGCGCTGGCAAGCAGCAATCAATTGTTCGAGCGGATATTTTTTATTAATGGGTACAAGCTCATTGCGCAGCTCGTCATTTGGCGCGTGCAATGAAATCGCCAAAGCGACATCAATATCCTGCGCCAATTGATCGATTTTTGGCACCACACCTGAAGTAGACAATGTAACGCGGCGCTTAGACATGCCGTAAGCAAAATCATCCAGCATAATGCGCATTGAATTCAGCACAGCATCATAGTTAAGCAATGGTTCACCCATGCCCATCATCACCACGTTGGTCACTGAACGTTCACGCTCTGCAACAGGCACATCTTCCATATAAGAGAAGTTCGCCATCCACAGCTGGCCAATAATCTCCGCTTGACTCAAATCACGCTGAAACCCCTGCTTACCTGTCGAACAGAATGAACAGTCCAGCGCACAACCCACCTGTGAAGAAATACACAAGGTCTTGCGCGCGCCGGTTTTATCTTCAGCAGGAATCAGAACGGTTTCAACCAGTGAACCCGCGCCGTCACCGACACGGAATACCCATTTACGCGTACCGTCTTTCGAATAGTTTTTATGCACCACTTCAGGCGCTTTAATTTCACAAATCTTTTCCAGTTTTTCACGCAATTTGCCTGAAATATTGGTCATTTCAGCAAAATCGGTCACGAAAAATTGGTGAATCCATTTCATCACCTGCCCTGCACGGAATTTCTTCTCGCCCATATCCTCGAAGAACTGTTCCATTTGCGGACGCGACATGCCAAGTAAATTCACTTTCTCTACAGCATTTTGCTGGGCAGGAGCGGATGGAGATTGCTGCTGTTCCGCCGAAACTGCAGATACAGCGACTACTTCAGTACTCATGTGTAATTACCTAAACCATGTCTATTTGATGAAAGGAGAAGCTCAATAAGTGAGCAAAGTTTTATTCAGGGAATAAAAAAACCAGATAAGTATAATAACACTTATCTGGCTTGAATACTTCGAATTAACGAGTACGCGGAGCAATCTCAGTTTGAGCGAAGAAGTAGTTAACTTCACGGTCAGCAGATGCTACAGAGTCAGAACCGTGAGCAGCGTTTTCGTCGATGCTTACAGCGAAGTCAGCGCGGATAGTGCCCGGAGCAGCTTCTTTAGGGTTAGTCGCGCCAAGGATGTCGCGGTGAGCAAGAACTGCGTTTTCGCCTTCAAGAACTGAAACAACAACTGGACCAGAAGTCATGAATGCAACTAGGTCACCAAAGAAACCGCGTTCTTTGTGCTCAGCATAGAAGCCTTCAGCTTCAGCTTGAGTCAGGTGTTTCATTTTAGTTGCAACAATTTTCAGACCAGCTTTTTCAAAACGGGCAAAGATGTCGCCGATGTGGTTTTTAGCAACTGCGTCTGGTTTTACGATAGATAAAGTACGTTCGATAGCCATGATAGGCTCCTTAAGTCACAATGTTGACAGGAAAATTTGGCGCATTATACCGAATAATGCGCTATTTTCTGCTTTTAAGATGTAAAAAAATTGCTTTTTTCTGCAGCAGCTCAGCTGGCCTCATCAATCCAGGCCATTTGAATGGCTTCCAGCAATCCTTCGGTTGATTTTTCAGGATTATCTGAGAAATCCGGCAATGCGCATACCCAAGCATGCAAATCGGTAAAACGAACCCACTGCGGATCCACATCTGGATGCGCCTCATAAAGCTCAATTGCGATATCAATGGTATCCGTCCAGCGTAAGCCCATGTGACTCTTCCTAACACCCTATAAATGATGCGGTACTTTAACAAATTTATGCTTTGCTGCCTAAAATTAAACTGCTGCATTTTTTATTTTTACAGCGCTATGCCCAGCAGCGGCGCACAAGCAATAATAGCGCCAGCCACTGCGCCGCCAATCAGAGCGCCAACCGCCACATCACTGGGATAATGCAGTCCCAGCACCATGCGTGAAGCCGCTACCAGCACAGTAAACGGCAGCATCAGTACCAGCAGCGCTGGCGTTACCCACCCCAATACAGCAGTTGCCATAACCGCATGCAAGGTGTGACCGGATGGAAAGCTAAAATGATCTAGCGGACGCTCGCCTAAACGGATCACCTGATGCACTTGGTAGGGGCGCGGACGTACAGTCTTATTTTTTAATATTTTATAAATGGCGGTACCCACTGAGCCGCCTGCAATCAGATACAGAATTTGCACACCATAATGCAGGCCGTGCAGAATCCATACCGCAGCCAGCATGACATACCAAAACGCGCCATTTCCCAGCTGGCTGATAATTTTAAAAAATTGTGCAACCCGTTCAGAACGGGAAAATGTATTGAGATAAATACAGCATTTTAAATCGAGATCGAGCATTCTTATTTTTGCTTTTTTCAGTCGCATGGTTCTCTCCTTAAGCGCTTTGCCGAAGCAAAAGCTCTATCCTGTCTTAATCATGTTTTTATATCCCGCGCTACACTGTAGAGCGCTTGTTCAAATTGGTGTACTGGATGCTGCCAGCCGACATGCTGAATTGCCTCTCTGGCGCGCCGTCCCATCATTTTTAAAACACCGCGTTCCGGCAGCTGCAAAACCAAGCGCATAAACGCCGCAGTATCGCCCAGTGCACTCAGCCAGCCGCTATCCTGTTCACACACATGCTGATGCGCACAAGCATAATCATAAGCAATGACCGGCAAACCGCTGGCCATCGCTTCCAGCACCACATTGCCAAAAGTTTCAATTTGGCTGGCAAAAACAAAAACATCGGCGCTGGCATAGGCTGCTGACAACTTTGCGCCGCTTAAGCTTCCGGTAAAAACAATAGGGGCTGAACTGCTGGCGCGCTGGAGCTTTTCGCGTTCCGGCCCATCGCCCACTATCACTAAAACCGTGTGCTGCTGGCTCGTTTTCTGCAGCGCCTTGAAGGCATCCACAATGACATTTACTTCTTTTTCCGGCGATAAGCGCCCCACATACAGCAATACCCGCGTACGCTCATCAGCGCCCCAGCGCTGGCGCAAAGCAGCCGAAGCATGCTTAGGATGAAAATTTTGTGTATCGACACCGCGCCCAACCACCGCCATTGGACAGCTCACCCTCAACTGACGCAATGAGTTGGCTGTGCCTTGGCTGGGCACACAGGTCAGCTGAGTATTATTATGGAACCAGCATAAATAGCGCTGAATGGGTTTGAGTAAAAATGCTAAATCAAAAAAACGGCTAAAATCCTGAAAGGCTGAATGAAAACCGCTAGATACCGGTATATTTTTTAGTTTTGCGCACTGCAGCGCTGCCAGACCTAATGGCCCTTCAGTCACGATATGCACCACATCTGGGGCAAAGACATCTATTGCATGCGAGACTTTTAAAATTTGCGGCCAGCCAAATTTCAAACTTGGGTAGCGCGGAATAGACTGCGCCATCACTAAACATTCTTTATATGGAATAAAATCCTGCAAACTTTGCTTCTGCTGCGGGCGCACCAGCAAAATTTTATGCCCCTGCTCCTGCAAACCTTTACACAGCTGCAGCAGTGACAGCGCCACTCCATTTATTTCTGGCGGCCATGTTTCTGTGACCACCGCTATTTTAAGACGCGGGCGCACCAGCGTGCTGAGCCGTGTTTGCTCACTTTGTGAATGCTGATGATTTTTAAAATAAAACTTAAAACTATCAGGAAAATCTTGTTGTTTTAAATGACCGAATACAGATGCCGGTTCCATATCTTGCCTATTATTCAATTCATTTTTCTGTAGTGTAGCTGCTTATTTTTGCAGTTTTATGATGACGGGGTGACAAAACTGTCATATAAAGACACGTATCCAGCGCAGCAAATATTCCTATGCAACACGCCAGCAAGCCGTTTTGACTGATATGCTGGCACGCTCTAAACTCAGCATAGCTGCACAACGGTTTCAAACTTGAGCTTTGTCTTGTTCTGCTCACTCAAATCATTTAGACACGCAAGCCAGTGCAAGAGTCAGGAAAAATTATTGAATCGCCCAAAATGCAGCCACATGTAAAATTTCAATCATGCTTTCTATTTTTTGTGATTGAATTGCGTCGGCGCTGCGTATTTAAAGCTGAACTAAAAACGGCACATAGCAGCAAAGCTTGACCGCAGAATTACAGCAGGAATCTGCATTTTCCTATCCATGCTTATGCATGAAGAATAAGCATACTCAGCCTGCTGACACCTTCATCCCAAGCGTTGAGCCAACCCGAAACATCAAGCAGCGAGAAATGATTGCTAAAGCGCCATAACGCTAAAAAGAGAGACTGATAAAAACAACATCTCGGTAGATACCGGCCGGCATATTCACCGATGGACGCTCCATCAGCTGAACCCCCACCACATATTTATTTTCCGAACCCGGTGAAGCCGGAGAGAGCATCGCATTCCATTCATTTCTATTTGCGCCCTGTATCCACATCCGCGTACTGATGCTGTAAGGCCCATTGGTCACTGCGCTTTCGCCATTTGTGCCTTTCATATTAAGGCTGGAAAATCGAATATTGTAAGCCTGATCGCAACGCACCCGGATACTTGAGGCGGCTTGGCTTTTCCAGTAATTGGCCAGCCGCATATCGCGCTCAGATATTGAATCCAGCGTACACTGGCTGGCGTAAGCTGCACTGCTGCCTGCGGCAGCCATAATCAGCAATGAGATAAGACCTTTCATGATTCATCTCCTTATTTACATACTATTTCCACTGTTTTTGATGCAAACTGTTCCAGATTTTGCGACGGAATAGCCAATACACTGTGACACACTTTGCCACCAGTGGTTTTAATGGTAATTGGATAAGTCCCCGGTTTTAAGCCGTACAAATATACATTCCCTTGCGCATCAATCGGCACATATTCATCGCTTTTCGGATCAGTATAGAATTCGCTGGCACGGGCAAAAATATTGCCATTTTCATCTAATGGGCGGGCAATAATGAGCTTAGTTTTATAAATTGGAAAATCAACTACATAGCCACGCCGATCTAAAGCAATGATCTTTTTGCTGTAATAATCAATTTTATCATCCATCATTAACTGATCTTGATCGAATGAAATATCATAGGTGATATACGGAATGATGTTTTGTACAAACAGCGTTCCATCTTTTTTGGTTTGTCCCACAGGTGAAAGTGAACGGTACACCTCAACATCTGGATAACCGCCAACGTTAACAAGCGCAAAAGCGTTATCGATATAACGGGTCATCGCAACTTTACCGCCTAATGCAACCAGCGCGCCGCGATATGAAAGCTGTGTCGAGTCATAATTACGCCCCTGCTGCAGCTGTGCGGTCATTTCCCCAAAGTCTGTCTTATAGGTACCATACCCTTGATAAGTCACCTTACCTTCACGCTGGTTGGCGCCAATCATATAGTCCAAGCCAGTTTCAGAGTAATTGCTTTGCTGATACTGCAAGCGGCTATAATTTTCTGTGGAATGCGAAGCATAAACACTTCGCCCGTTACCAAAGTTATAATTCAGTGAAAAATAAAATCCCTGATCATCTCCGGAACTGTTTTGCTGGGTAAAATTTTTATAATAAGACGCCCCCACCGAGAGATTTGAATTTACGGTCTTGTTGAGTCCTACGCTCAACAGTTTACTGTCCGCAGAATTATCCTGTGCATTTTTGCCGTATCTGCGCTCAATGTAGTTAATATTTAAACTGCTGATATGAAATAAATCATAAATATTAAAATAGGCTAAACCGTCATATTCAGGCACATTCAAATTATCCAAATACCCCAGCATTTTATAATCTTGCGAAGCATAAGCCAGCGAAGCGCCTACCGAAACTTTAGCCCAAGTGCGAGACAGTGATGTGCCGATCGAATAGCCCTGCTTGCCGAAGGCTTCACTGCCGGCTGCGTACAAATCCAGCAAAGCAAAATTTGCAATGCCTTGTGTCCACATTAAGCCTGCATTTTTAATTTCATCGCTGTAAATCGCATTGACACCCAATGTCGTCGAAGGAGTAATCCCGCGACGGTAATACAGATTAGAAAAAAATTCACGGTAATCATTGCTTGAAGTATCGTAGTTATAGCGGAGCTTACCCAGTGTAACGTTATATTCATTTAAACCTGGAAGCAGCAGACGGTTATTAATCATTAGCGGAAAGCTTTGTACCGTCCTGTTTCCCAGCACATCCTCAACAACCAATTGTGCATTGCCTGCCTGCTGAATATTAGCGCCGGTCTGCAATACAAAATCACCCGGCGTAACATTTTGCTGATAAATACTGACACCATTCAGCAATAAATCCACTTTAGATGGTAAAGCTGCACTGCCGCGCAGGGTCGGCGCATTCCAGTAAATAAAATCAGGACGGTCACTAAAGTTTGTGCCAAAACTAATGCCGCCATAACGCAACGAGTTGACAAAAGGCGTCATTACGGTAGTACCGTCACCCACAGTCAGCTGCGTATAATGTTCTGGGAAATCTACTGCAAAGGCAGTTTTCAGACGAATAAAGCTATTATCTTTGTTGCGCTCATCATCAACATGCCGGGCCAAAAAGGCCTGATTGAATTGCCAAAAATCTTTAAAAACCCC
This sequence comes from Acinetobacter sp., assembly GCA_030152275.1. Taxonomy (GTDB): domain Bacteria; phylum Pseudomonadota; class Gammaproteobacteria; order Pseudomonadales; family Moraxellaceae; genus Acinetobacter. The sequence continues at coordinate 14,013 of JASLHF010000023.1, forward strand.
AATTTCAGGCAGTACGCTGTAATCTTTCACACCATCGGTATGATCTAAATACACATCATAATTTAAATAAGCGCCCAAAGACGCTTTATCCGGCATGATCATGCGGTCTGTTATTAACGCCTGTGAATCAAAATAATTGCCGGGAAACGTAATTTTTATAGTTTGTGCATTTTGATCCATTTCAGAATGCACATCAGAAGAGGAGGTTAAACAAAAATTGGGATTATGCTGATTCTTTTCCAGCAATTCCACTTTGACAGACAGCTGCCGCAAAACATCACACTCAGCAAAATATTGGTTGTCGTCTTGAAACACTAAAATTTCTGACTGACGGTCAACCCCATTAATCCAAATACTGCTTAATACCATGCCATTTTCCGAGGCATGCAATGCTGTTATACATACAGCGCCAGCCAGTACCGTTGGTAAAAAAGCCGCAATTTTGCGCATATGTCACCTCATAAGACGATCTCTAAAGGTTTATCGCCTTTGTCAGTGTTTATTTTCAGTTTATATTTTTGCTGTGTATCAAGCTTGACTGGCCCCATGTCAAAATCATGCTGTTTATCAGCCAATAAATAAGTCATATCATTCAAAGACGCCACAGCCTTACCTGCCTGATCTTCAATTGCAATATCTTTAATTTGAATATGTGATGTCGCTCGGTTATGCAGATTCAGCATCAGATGGCTGGCTTTGTAGCTCAAACGCGGAATAACATCTGCGGGCTTTTGCTCACCGGCAAACAGCGGCATTGAAATATTAAACAGAAAATTCATGGCGTTATTTTCTGTTGCAGGCGGTGTTTCATTAAAGACCACTCGCCAAGTACCTTCTTCCTTCAAATTCATAGCCCGAACCGGCTGAGGAAAACCCACTCGAATCACTTGTTTGGAATTCGGCTGAATGACAAAGTTTTTCGGATTGATCATCACATCTGGGTCAGGAATATAGACATCTTCACCTTTATCATTTTGAGTCCATCTGACCGCAGTCGCCTCAAAGATCTTAGGCAAAGTTGATTCGGTATAATCAAATGTTACTGTCGCACTGCGCTGATTGCTTTTTTCAGAAATATAAAGCTGTATGGGTGTAACCTTTAGACCCGCATGAATAATTGGTGAAATACAAAAAATCGAGGATAACACCACGCTTGTTAATATCTTATTCATTCCTGATCCCTTATTTTATTATTGGTATAAAGCTATATGTTTCTATTGAAGAAACAGGCCTGTCCGAAAACAAGCCTGCTTAACGCATCTAAAGCGGTGAAAGGCTTAGAAGCTTACTTTAATAAAATACTGCTCAGTATATGTACCTACAGGAGAAGATACACCTACTTGCGGGCTAGTTACTTTCACGTTATAGGTGTTCCAGCCGCCAGCTGTAAGTGGCTGATTTGCTGTTTGACCCATATTGATGGCAGTAGTGCCGCGAGTTGTTGCGATTGTGATTGGAATTTCATTAGTGCCTGATTTAAGTTTGCTGCCATTTGCAGTGCTCAAATCAATTTTATAAACAGCATTGGCGCCCACTTTGAATGAACCGTTTTTAGTATCGCCGCCTGTTTTGTCTTCAAGCACGATTTTCGGAGTCACAACTTGCAGGTCACAGTGCGGATCAACTTTCATCTCAATGTCGATTTTTCCCGTACATTCAGTAGCACAGCCAGATGGACCTCCTGATTTATCAGCAGTATCTGCAGCATAAATTGCTGTTGAACATACACCTAGTACTAGCGCAGATAAACCTGCAGTGATCATTTTGTTCATGATGGATTCTCCATGTATTATTATTTCGTTTCTAGCCACCGCTTATTCGAATCAGATTGCTTAGTCATCCTAAGTAAGTAACTGAATCAATCTTCAAATCTCCCAAGGGCAAAACCATTGTTGAACAAAATTTAAAGAAAAAAATATTTACTGCACCTTTCACTAAATATGTGAACTATGTCACACTTTGTTAATTTATTTTATAAAAGGTCTTGTTTTATTAGCTTTTTATTTATTATTTTGCATTTTTCTGCCGCACAACTCAGACCGTTATTTGAATCTAATTTGTTAACTTTTTATGCTTTGCAGAGACTAATTCATTAAGTTTCAATTATTTAATATTTACTCTTATTACATTTCATTACATTTAACACGCATATATTTTCATTTATTTTTTTTATCCAAAAAAATTAGATGAATTTTCCACCATATTTTTAAATTAAACCTATTAATTTTTCTCTCTTGATTCTTAAAATGAATCTCTATCCCTAAAAATAGGGAGTAAATATGTGACAAAATATGAATTTTAAAGCCATTTTTTTACACAAATTGTCACAGTTTTACAAAAACTTTATCCCCATCTCTCATTTTTTTGCACAACGGATACATTGTGACTTTTATTGTCACCCGCTTGTCAATGGTGAATATTCACACAATTATGTGTTTTCTACTGACTTTTATACATTCACACAAAAGCCCTGAAATGCATCTCACAGCATCTTAATACATTACCGCAAGCCTCAATTCCCTTCAAAATGCAAAAAAAACCTAAAACACGGCAATGTGTTTTAGGTTTTTTCTATTTAGGCTTATGTACAATTGCCACAATTTAAAGTGATGCCCTATTCAATCTTCAGGCACTTAACTTCAGCAAGCAAACTTAAGCCACTTACTCATTAATTCGATTCAGCAGGCCATTTTCGACCTGAAAGAGCTGGCCATTGCCAAAATCAATCTGCTGCGAATCACCATGCAGCGCGGGGAAGCCAACGATTTTCTCCAGTTGCGGTGAACGCTGAAATTGCTGTGTTTTAGGATTATACATCCAGTAAATAAAACGCTTATCTTCAACTTTTCGATGATCTGAAGTATCCGCCAGCACCACATCATAATAACCGTCAAAATTTACATCTAAAAAGCCGATACTTCCTGCAAATGCAGTAAAGCCTGTCAGGCTCTGCATAAGGGTATTATTGGTTTTATTGACGATATCGACGCGTTGCAAGGCCTTACCGTATGGCTGCTGCGCTCCTTCAGTACCATAAAAACGAAATACAACCATCGGCTTATCTTGCGCTTTAAATGCCGGCTCAAATTTAATGGGAATATTTTCAGATTTATCAGAAGTTTTTAATACCGCATTCAGCAAACCGCTATTTGCATCCAGTACACCATTTAGTTCGTACTGCTGATCTGAACCATCCATGCTGTCAACACTGACTGATTTAAGACCGAGCTGATCCCCCTTTTGAGATCCTTTGAAGGCAATGGTTCTATTTGCCTGCAAATCCTTTAGCACGCCATGCGGATTCCAAATACCTGCATACAAGTCTAAAAAATAGCGGCCATCAGCTGAACGCAGCATACGCTGCATAGACACACGCACATTATGAATTTGTTTCAACTGTAAAGTGTCTGCTGACGTAGCGGCTGTTTCCGCCACACTAAAGGTTGATAAGGACAAGGCCGCGATACACAGTAAAATTCTTCTATTCATTGCGAAGCTGCACTCATAAAGAGGGTATGAATTATGTGTAATGTATCACAGAGTTCTCTTTAAAATTTGTATTGTTTTTTATATATCTGCCGTATTGAGCAGCAAAAGCAATACTTCGCGTACCGTGCATAAAAATAACAATGCAATTTCTGCAAAATTGAGTGAAAGCGCTATTCAGCACAACACATGCCTTATCTAGAACTAACCGTTGATACCATCAAATTCACAAGCAAGGTCTTAGAAAACAAGCCATAAAAAATCAGTCAAAATAAATTTGTTTATAGAACAATGAAAAAACAAAATTTTATGCATAATTTTATTCATTTAACTTAAAGTCTAAGCGAACTCAAAGCACTGCCTTAAATCAAGTCCAAGAAAGACAAAACCCTGCTTCTCCGCAGGTGCCTCATTCCCTATATAAAAACCCACTCAACTTGAGTGGGTTTTATATTTAAATCATTTGATTTTAGAGATTAGTTTTTCTCTTTATCAACGATTTTGTTTGCTTGAATCCAAGGCACGAAAAAAAATGGGAAAGCACTGCTTTCCCATTTTTTAAGGCGCGTAACGCAACCTTAGTTCTTTTCTTTGTCTACGATCTTGTTCGCTTGGATCCAAGGCATCATCGCGCGTAATTTACCGCCAGTCACTTCGATACCGTGTGCAGCGTTTTGACGGCGGCGAGCTGTCATAGATGGATAGTTCAAAGCACCTTCTTGGATGAACATCTTCGCGTATTCACCAGATTGAATACGTTTAAGTGCATTACGCATTGCTTCACGAGACTGTTCATTGATGACTTCAACGCCAGTTACGTATTCGCCGTATTCAGCATTGTTCGATACTGAGTAGTTCATGTCCGCGATACCGCCTTCGAACATCAAGTCAACGATCAATTTAAGTTCGTGCAGACATTCGAAGTAAGCCATTTCCGGCGCATAACCAGCTTCAACCAAAGTTTCGAAGCCCATTTTAACCAATTCAACCGCACCGCCGCAAAGAACTGCTTGCTCACCAAATAGGTCAGTTTCAGTTTCTTCACGGAATGAAGTTTCGATAATACCCGTACGGCCACCACCAACGCCTGAAGCGTAAGAAAGTGCAACGTTGCGTGCATTGCCAGAAGCATCTTGGTGAACTGCGATAAGATCAGGTACACCTGAACCGCGTTGGAATTCTGAACGTACAGTGTGACCCGGCGCTTTTGGAGCAACCATGATTACGTCAAGATCTTTACGTGGAACAACTTGGTTATAAAGAACAGAGAAACCGTGAGCAAATGCTAAAGTCGCGCCTTCTTTAATGTTTGGCTCAATCACATCACGGTAAAGTTGAGATTGGAATTCATCTGGAGTCAGAATCATTACAAGGTCAGCTTGAGCAACAGCAGCAGGAACTTCTGAAACTTTAAGACCAGCATTTTCAGCTTTTTTCCAAGAAGTAGAACCAGCACGCAGACCAACAGTTACGTCAACGCCTGAATCTTTAAGGTTCAGCGCATGCGCGTGGCCTTGTGAACCGTAACCAATGATTGCTACTTTTTTGCCTTGGATGATTGAAAGATCTGTGTCTTTATCATAAAAAATTTGCATTGCTGTCTCCGCTAAAATGCTTGTTTCCTTGCTTAAACTGTTAAATTTAAGAAATATTTTCCAGCTTAAGTTTCTCTCCTAAAATAGGAGAGAAGGTATTTGTAAAAAATTAGATTGTTAAAACTTTTTCGCCGCGCGCAATGCCGGATACACCCGAACGCACAACTTCAAGGATGGTATTCTCTGCCAGCGCATCGATAAAACCATCAATTTTTTCAGTTGTACCTGCAATTTGCACGGTATAGGTTGTTGGCGTTACATCCACGACTTGAGCGCGAAAGATATCTGCCGTACGTTTGATTTCAGCGCGCGCTGCGCCTAAAGCTTTCACTTTAATCAGCATCAGTTCACGCTCAATATGTGCGCCTTCCGACAAATCAACCACTTTAACTACTTCAACCAGCTTGTTCAGCTGTTTAGTAATTTGCTCAATCTTGTGGTCATCGCCATATGTTGTCAAAGTCAAACGCGACAGTGTAGGGTCTTCAGTCGGCGCTACATTGAGTGTTTCAATGTTGTAGCCGCGCTGTGAAAATAGGCCAACTAAACGTGAAAGCGCGCCTGCTTCGTTTTCTACAAGAACAGAGATAATATGTCTCATGATGTGCGCTCTCCTTTGCCTAACCACATGTCTTTCATCGATTGGCCCGCGATCAGCATTGGATATACGTGCTCGCTGCGGTCAACCATGACATTAATGAATACACACTTATCATTGATCGCCATGGCTTCAGCCAGCTTAGACTCAAGCTCATCTGCATGATCAATCTGGATGCCAACATGGCCGTATGCTTCCATTAATTTAGGGAAGTCCGGCAGTGACTCTACATACGAGCTAGAGTGGCGCCCTTCATAGTTCATATCCTGCCATTGCTTCACCATGCCCAAGGCGCGGTTGTTCAAGCATAGAATTTTTACATTTAAGCCATATTGCTTGCATGTAGAAAGTTCTTGGATACACATCTGAATCGACGCTTCACCCGTAATACACACCACTTGCTGGTCTGGGAATGCAAGCTTAGCCGCCATTGCATACGGCAAGCCAACGCCCATGGTGCCTAGACCACCAGAGTTGATCCATTGACGTGGACGCGTATATTTGTAGTACAGCGCGCCAAACATTTGGTGCTGACCTACGTCAGACGTAATGATGGCTTGGCTATTGGTAATTTTGTCCAATGCAGCAACCACTTGCTGAGGCTTCATGGTACCGTCAGTTGGTGCAGCAATTTTCAAGCCATGCGCTTCGCGCCATACATTAATTTGCTTCCACCAATCAGCAATCGCTTCTGGATTTGGCTTAGACACATTTAACTGTTTCAGCTGCGCCAGCATTTCCTGAAGTACAGGTTCAACTGCACCCACAATTGGAATATGCGCCATAATGGTTTTTGAAATCGTCGCAGGGTCGATATCAATATGGATCACTTTAGCATTTGGACAGAATTTTGCCGGATTATTGGTTACACGGTCATCAAAACGCGCGCCAATGGCTAAAATCACATCCGCATTCGCCATGCTCATATTGGCTTCATACGTGCCATGCATACCCAGCATACCCACAAATTGCGGATCATTGCCCGGGAATGCGCCCAACCCCATTAACGTATTGGTTACTGGGAAATTCAGCAAATGCGCAAGCTCAGTCAATAATTCAGATGCATTGCCTTGCACCACACCGCCGCCTGAATAAATAATCGGGCGTTTTGCATGAATCAGTTCATCAATCGCTTTACGGATTTGCCCAGAGTGGCCGCGGTGAGGCGGCTGATAAGAGCGCATTTTTACTTTTTCAGGATATTCGTAAGCAAATTTTTCTGCAGGATTGGTTGCATCTTTAGGAATATCAACCACAACTGGGCCTGGACGCCCGCTCGCTGCAATATAGAACGCCTTTTTAATAATTGCAGGAATTTCACTTGCATGACGCACTTGAAAACTGTGCTTTACGATTGGGCGGGAAATGCCGACCATATCAGTTTCCTGGAACGCATCTTCACCAATTAAGTGACTCGCAACCTGGCCAGACAAAATCACCATTGGGATTGAGTCCATATATGCTGTTGCAATAGGAGTGACTGTATTGGTTGCGCCCGGGCCGGAAGTGACCAGCACGACTCCGGTTTTACCTGTTACGCGCGAGTATGCATCCGCCATATGGCCGGCTGCCTGTTCATGGCGTACAAGGTAATGGTTAATTTTGTCTTGTTGAAATAGCGCATCGTAAATATGCAATACTGCGCCGCCTGGATATCCAAAAACATGCTCAACGCCTTCGTCCGCTAATGCGCGAACAAGCATTTCACCACCAGATAAAAGTTCCAACGTGATTCACCCTAATCTTTTTTAGCCGCTAAATGGGAGGCACTTGCGACACTTCATTCATTAACTGTCTGCACTGTTATAGCACACATAATTTATAGTTTTCATCGCAATAGGAAAAATTTACGATCTCGATGCTGTTTAAGCAATATGAAATCTAAAAACATGCTGGGATAAGCACATTTTGTTCGCTTTGTTCAGGTTCTCGGCTAGAGAAACTGCCCATTGCATGACATGACACTTATTCGAAGGGTGATCGACTAAGGCATATAAAACTAACTCAGCATTTTTGTTGTTTCGACTATTAAAGTCAAGTTTAAAAATTAGCTTTTTCCTGTTTATTTACAGACCGTTTGTTTTTTAAGCAAAGCTGCTTGCGCTGCTAAGATCATAATTCTGTATTTTTAGAAAATTACGCCTCAAATCATTATTTTAATTTATATATAAAATAATAATTATTCATTAAAAAACGCAGAACACGGCAAGAGTTCGCTTGCTTATTTGATCTTTATTTAAACGAAGCAGCATAAATCTCAAGCCGGCATGAATAACTGATGATGACTGCTGTTAAAAATGATTTGTTCTATTTTAAAGTCTCATTTAAGTACGGATTTTAAGGCAAAAAAATATAAATCCCACAGCCAATTTGTGTATTATTTCATCTAAAGTCAACATCTGATCTATTACAGTTCCCACCAACTGGCTCAAGGAAAAAATTATGATGAAAAAGTCCATGCTTCAGCTGGCAATGGCGCTTCCCGCCACCCTTATGCTTCTATGCACACAGAATAGCGCTGCGCAAAATGTATATAAGTGGGTAGATGCCAAAGGTTCAACGCATTACAGCGCCAACCCTCCGCCGAAAGCAGCAAAGAAAAAAGGCAAAGTGGAAACTTACGGCTGGAAAAATTCTGCGCCAACGCCATCCAGCACACACAAAACAGAGGCGCCGGAATCTGCTGAAACTGAAAGACAAAATACGCCTGCACCAGCCTCTCAAAACGCTGCGCCTGCAGCAGCTGCTAGCGCTAGAGAAGCTTCAGCCCAATAGCATTTCAGCTGATTATTCTCTCTGGAACGCTGTCCTGCTTTTATGCTCTCTATATGATGGGGCAAATCAAGAGATAAGCCGGCGACTTTTTTCATACGCAAAACCCTGCGCGAAATTCACTTTTAGGTGCATTTTGCGCTATGCTGTACCACAAAATTTTTAACCATTGTTCTTATATTACGTTTATGACTACTCACATTGACCCTGAATATCAAGCCAGTGCGATTGAACCAACAGTCCAGCAAGACTGGGAAACTCGCAAAGCCTTTAAAGTTGCCGACACTGTAGAAGGTCCACGTCGTTATATCCTCTCGATGTTCCCTTATCCAAGTGGCAAACTGCATATGGGTCATGTGCGTAACTACACCATTGGTGATGTCATCAGCCGTTTCCATCGGCTCAAAGGGGAAACTGTCCTGCAACCGATGGGTTGGGATGCTTTTGGTTTACCTGCTGAAATTGCTGCAATTGCACACCAAGTTGCACCTGCAAAATGGACCTTTGAAAACATCGCATACATGCGTGACCAATTAAAAAAATTAGGTCTATCCGTCGATTGGGATCGTGAATTTGCAACGTGTACCCCTGAATACTACCGCTGGGAACAGTGGTTGTTCGTACAACTTTATAAAAAAGGCCTGATTTACCGTAAGTTATCTACCGTAACTTGGGATCCTGTGGATCAGACTGTACTTGCCAATGAACAAGTTGAAAATGGTCGTGGCTGGCGTTCAGGTGCATTGGTTGAAAAACGTGATATTCCAATGTATTACTTCCGC
>JASLHF010000052.1 GCA_030152275.1 Acinetobacter sp.
GGCAGCTATTTGGGCAGTTTTTATGTGCCGCCGGCGCAGAAGCATTTGCTGATCGGCATGATTCAGCAGTTTTCCAACACGGTTTTTATTGATGTCAGCCTGATTTTAGATGAAGTTAAGCGCATCATTGGCCTGTTGGTGCAGATTGTCAGCCTGCTGGCAGCTTTGGTCGCACTGTCCGGCTTGCTGGTGCTGACCGCTTGTTTAAATCTGCTGATGGATGAGCGCAAGCGTGAAGTGGCGCTGCTGCGCGCTTTTGGCAGTTCGAAACAGAAATTGAAGCGAATGCTGAGTATAGAAGTTGGTCTAATGGGATTTATTGCGGGTATTGCGGCCTGTATTTTTGCCGAAATTATCAGTGCGGTTGCCAGCTATAAAATGGAGCTGACGATCCAGCCGCATGCGGAAATCTGGCTGATCCTGCCGCTGTCGATGACCATGCTGTGCGCATTGATTGGCTATTGGCGCCTCAGCTACTTATGCGATATTGCGCCGCTGCAGAGTCTGCGCGAGATGAATCAGTAACGCTGGCCAACATGCCGGCACGGCTAAAAATCAGTGCGCTGGCGTTTTGGGCTGGCTGGTCTTCAATCTTTTCTTGAGCGCCCGCTTTGAATGATTCAGTCTATATTTATCGAATTTCAGCAGCTTTTATTTTATCGCTTCGCCTTAATACTCAAAGCGCGGCTGCAGACAGGAAGCAGCGAAAAGCTGCGGATCATCATAAGACTCAGTCTGTTTTTTTGAGCGCAGTCAGTATGATGCAGACTAAAAATGCTTAACAGGCCAGCTGGCGCAGCGCGCTGCTATTTTTAAGCACTTTTCAGTCAAGATTCCAGTCAGTACCATGCTGAACTTAGAGGATATAAGCCACACTCGGTCTAAAACCCTGTGCCTAAACCTGCAATTAAAAATAACTGTTTATGTCTTTGGACTTTGGCTGCCAATAGACTGCATCATCCATTGCAGCAGTTCATGCCAAAATGGCGCCAAATGGGCAGTCAGCGTCAGGCAATACTGATAAATCAGCCAGCAGGCGCCAGCGCCCAGCACCAGTGCTGCCATGTTGACTGCGCGGCTATGCAGAAATTTCTGTCCGATATACCATGCGCCGGCCAGCAATGCGCCCATGATCATGCCGCCAATATGCGCCGCGTTATTAATGCCGCTGATCATAAAACCCATTGCCAAGTTAATTGCCATAACACTAAGCAGGGTTTTTTTATCCAGTAAAAAGCGCTGCTGCGGTAAAACAGGCAGCAATGACAGCACTGTCAGTGCCGCGCCTAAACCCATCACTGCGCCCGATGCGCCGGCGCCGACACTCGGCAGCAGTGACTGATCCATATGGCCCAGCTGCAGCAGCGCAAGGCTGTCCTGTATGGCGATATAGCCGCTGAGCAGTGAGCCGCTCAGCCCGGCCAGCAGATACAGGCCTAAAAAATAAAAACGCCCAAGCATTTGTTCTGCTATGCTGCCAAAAATATACAGCGCCCACATATTGAGCATTAAATGAATCAAGCCGAAATGAAAAAACATGCTGCTGAACAGGCGGATGGGTTCCGCTAAAAAAGTTAAAGGTGCATAATCAGCACCCCAGCGCAGTGCATCTGCAGTGCTGGGACTGGTAATGTCCATGCCGTGCAGAACTTGCCATGCGAACAGGCCGCAGTTGACCGCAATCAGCAGCGCGGTGAATATCCAAAGATGAATTTCCGGTTTACGGTGAATTTGCGGGGGAGAAAGTTCAGGCATGCTATTCTTTTACGGCAATTATTTATTTAATACCAAGCTTAACATGAAAAAAGCCATTTTCTGGAGCAGCAGATTGACATGAAAGCCTTTCTTGTCCGTATCTCATTAATTGTTGTCAGTCTGATTCTTTTGGTTCAGCTGTGGATTTTTGCCAGTTTGGCTTGGTGGCGCACACATGAAGTGGATACGACCATGATGATGCGGCTGGATTATTGGTCAGATACTTCAAAACCAATTAAGCATCAATGGCGCAGTTATGATCAAATCAGCGATTATCTGAAGCATGCGGTTGTAGCTGCCGAAGACGGCAAGTTTATGCAGCATCACGGCTTTGACTGGGACGGCATGCAGTTTGCGCTGGAACGCAATAAAGACAAAGGCAAAGTGGTTGCTGGAGGATCAACAATTTCCCAGCAGCTGGCCAAAAACTTATTCCTCTACAATAAGCGATCTTTTGTACGCAAAGGGCAGGAGGCTGTTGCGACATGGATGATGGAGCGCATGTGGTCGAAAGAGCGCATTTTAGAAGTATATTTAAACTCGGTTGAATTTGGCGAAAATATTTACGGTGTTGAAGCAGCTTCACAATACTATTTTGGCAAAAGCGCGCGCAGCCTGAGCCGTGAGCAAGCCGCCTTTTTAGCAGCGATTTTGCCCAATCCAAAATATTATCAAGATCACCGCAGCGACCGTAAGCTGCTGTACCGTAAACGTATGATTCAAAAGTATATGCGTTATAGCCATATCCCCGGATAAGCCTATGCACACAGACATGCAATGACAGATTTTCCGCACTATTCAAAAAAGCTTAGTTTTCTAAGCTTTTTTTATGAAATCGTCACAAATTTGAAGCATACTTATGAAAATGCACGGCACTATCAAAACAGCATAGGTTAAATATGAATACGGCAGTTGAAGCAGCTCAGACACCCGCTGAATATACTTATAATGATCGCTATATTAACCGCGAACTTTCTATTTTAGACTTCCATCTGCGCGTATTGGAACAGGCAGTCGATCCGTTGCATCCGTTGCTGGACCGCATGAATTTTCTGCTGATTTTTTCACGTAATTTGGATGAGTTTTTTGAAATCCGTGTTGCTGGCGTCATGGAGCAGCTTGATTTAGGCAATGAAAGCCGAAGCCCAGATGGTTTGACGCCAAAGCAGGTGCTGGAACAAATCTCAATTACTGCGCATGCTGCCATTGAACGCCAGTACCGCATTCTAAATGAACAAATTTTAAACAAACTTCGTGAAGAAGATATCTGCTTCCTGCGCCGCGGTGAGTTGACGCCGGCACAATCAGCTTGGGTTAAAAAATATTTTCAGGAACAGGTTGCTCCCGTACTGACCCCAATCAGTCTGGATCCGGCGCATCCGTTCCCGCGTTTGGTTAATAAGAGCTTAAACTTTATTGTCACGCTGGAAGGTAAAGACGCTTTTGGCCGTCAAATTGATTTGGCCGTAGTCCCTGCACCGCGCTCTTTGCCGCGGGTGGTGCGACTGCCGGATGAATTGACTGGCGGTAAAGAGCATCATGTCATGCTCTCTGCCATTATTCATGAGCATGTTTCAGATCTATTCCCCGGCATGACCGCTACGGGCTGCTATCAGTTCCGGGTAACCCGAAATGCAGATTTGGCTTTAAACGAAGATGTAGAAGACTTGGCCAAAGCGCTCAAAGGCGAATTGAATTCGCGCCGTTTTGGCCGCGCAGTGCGCCTAGAGGTCACGCACAATTGCCCAAAACCGATTTATGAATATCTGCTGGATGAGTTCGATCTTGAGCCAGAACAGCTCTATAAGGTCGACGGCCCAGTCAATCTGGCTCGCCTGCTGTCTAACTTTAAGCGCCCGCATTTGCGCTATGACTCGCATACACCAATTATTCCCAAAGTGCTGAAAAAATCAGAGAACATTTTCAGCGCCATGCAAAAGCAGGACATTTTGCTGCATCATCCCTTTGAATCTTTTGCGCCGGTCATCAACCTATTGCGTGAAGCAGCCCGTGACCCGCAAGTATTGGCCATTAAGCAAACGCTTTACCGCAGCGGCCCAGATTCTGAAATTGTACAGGTTTTGGCCGAAGCCGCCCGCAATGGCAAAGAGGTTACCGCTGTTATTGAACTGCGCGCGCGCTTTGATGAAGAATCCAACATTGCTGTGGCCAATGTGCTGCAGGAAGCCGGCGCGGTGGTGGTATACGGTATTGTGGGCTATAAAACCCATGCCAAAATGATTTTGGTGGTGCGCCGCGAAAACAACAAGCTGGTGCGTTATGTGCATTTGGGTACAGGCAACTACCATGCCGGCAATGCGCGCATATATACGGATTATGGCCTGCTGACCACAGACAAAGAACTGTGTGAAGATGTCCACCGCATTTTTCAGGAATTGACCGGCATGGGCAAAATGGCCAAGCTGAAAAAACTCCTGCATGCGCCGTTTACGCTGCATGCGCAGCTGATCAATTTTATTGATGAAGAAATTGCCAATGCTAAAGCTGGTAAAGCTGCGCAGATTATCGTCAAAGTCAATGCGCTGACTGAGCTGCAGCTGATTAATAAACTGTATGAGGCTTCACAGGCGGGTGTGCAGATTGACCTGATCATCCGTTCGATTTGCTGTTTGCGTCCAGGTTTGCCGGGGCTGTCTGAAAATATCCGTGTCCGCTCGATTGTTGGCCGCTTTTTGGAACACACTCGGGTTTATTATTTCAGCAATAACGGTGAGTCGCGGATTTACTGTTCCAGCGCAGACTGGATGGACCGCAACCTGTTCAATCGGGTCGAGGCCTGTTTCCCAATTGAAGATCCTGCACTGAAAAAACGTATTTATCAGCAAGGTTTGCTCAATTATTTGCAAGATAATCAGCAGGCATGGCTGCTGCAGTCTGATGGTGCATGGTTGCGGGTACAGCCGGCAGAAGGTCAGGAAGCTCACAACGCACAGCGTATTCTGCTCGACATCATTAAATAATTAAACCTTGCGGATTATTGCCATGTGGCGCATTTAAAATCTGCAGAAGGCAAGCCAATAAAACAACACAAGCTTCAGATAAGGCTTGTGTTGTTTCTCATATTGAATCGTGTGTCAGCAGTCTACTTGGGCGGTTTATATATTTAGAAAAGTGACAGCGTATTCGCGGTAGCTTTTTCGCTGTCTCTTTGTGCAAACCGAGTAGGGGATCGAATCTTTACAGTATGGGATAGGCTGTACGGTCTGCTCAATATTTAGTGTGGTCTACTTGCTTCTTCAATGTTATTAGAGTGAATGTACAGCCTTTTTCTTATGCATAAGCGTGTTATGCACAAGCGTGTAAAGATCAACAGCGGGCGCTATCTTGTTATGCTTAGAATTATATTCAAAGCAAGCAGACGCCGTCATATTTTAATATTTAGCGCCAATTTCTTAAAAATACTTTTAATGAAGCTGTCCACTTGATATGCGGAAAGTTGGAGTTCTTGAGCAATTTGCATCATGTTCTCGCTTTCACTGGAATGCTGCAAGATCTGATATTCTGGCGCACTCAGCATCGGCTGCTGCTTTATTTCGTATGAATTGTCTGTATTGATATTTTCGCGTCTGGTATTGAATTTTTCCTGCAGCAAATACTGGGCAAAAGCTGGATGCAAAGCGGCTCCGCCACGCAAAATGCTTCGCAGTTGGATATAAACAGATTCAGGCTGTTCATTTTGCAGCAAATATGCATCTGCGCCTAAGCAGAGTGCCTGATAAATCAGCGCAGTATGCTCAGCTGCATGGAATGTGACCAAATGGGTGGAGGGGTAAAGCGCTTTAATGGCAGGAATGAATTCAAGATCTGTTTTATCTTCGACAGCGTAAAAAATTAAGTTCGGTAAATGTTCACTGATAAGATGGCGAGCGTCATCTAGAGCTATACAGTAAAAAATCAGCTCTTGAGGATAGCCTAATTTGACTAAAACCTTTTGCAGCTGCACTTCTGGCACCTTAGCGCGGTGATTAATCATCAGCACAGGTACAGGAAGCATCAGATCATTCATCATTGAATATATAACTCACATCACCAGATATTTTTAAATGTCGAAATTTCAAAAAGTTAAATCTAAAAAGGATTACCTTATCGCCTCAAAGGCATTTTTGCGGAAAATCTTGCTTAAATTGTCATATTAAGTTCATAAATCTACTCTGCCTGAAAAAAATGATGATGAATATCCCAAGAAATAGGGATTTATTCAATAAAATTAAATTTAAGTGTTTGTATAATATTTATTATTTTTTAGTTTCTGTGTTTTGTTTATGTAATTTAAGTTTGCGGTCTAATGGATTTTGTTATGAAACTTATAGCGTAATTCAAGTTCTAGGATGATTTAAAGCCTGCTTGAAACAATACAGGTCAGCAAATCAAGCAATAATTCTAAAGGTCAATTGGGTTGAGAGTATGCAAAAACTTTGATACAGCAGAGTATGGTTAACACGGCATTATTTGACCCCGCAGTATGCAGCCTGTTGGAATGGGTCAATGCTTGAGTGCATATGTGCAGTGCAATTAACTTTGAGTTTAAAATTGTTATTTCACAAAAAAATGCAAACCATGTATTTTTTTATTATTAAAAGTGTGATTTATTTTGCATTAAATTGTTGAGTTTGTTTTTAAGTTTTTGATAAGAATAAATTTTTTTTTAAATAATCGGTAAAATACCAAGAAACAGGGATATACCGGCAGCACCTTCCTGCATATTATGCCTCTGTCTTCTGCTTATCTGGCTAGCTTGAAGACTCCTTGAGGATATAGATGATTTTAAATTCTAGTCTGAAATCATCTATATATTCCCTTAAAGGGCGGCTGGTTTTGGCCGCCCTTTTTTCTTTTGAAATTTTCAATACTATTTTTAATATGAGTCGCGCAATATAAAAAAAGGAGCTGTAAAAGCTCCTCTTTAAATAATTAAGACTATACCTTAATGCAGGTTGTACATAATTTTTTGCAAAATTTGCAGCAGCACATCAAATTCGCTTTGCAGCGGTGTGCTTTTGCGGGTAATTAGCGCTAAAGTGCGGCTCGGGCCAGCTTCGATTTCTTTTACCGCTAAGTTTTGATCTGCTTTAATCATATTGGTATGAATGGCGATTTCCGGCAACAGGGTAAAGCCTAGATTTGCAGACACCATTTCAACCAATGTCGGCAATGAGCTGGCCTTTAAGCGGTGGTCATTTTTACGCTCACCAATCGGGCATGCGCTTAGTGCATGGTCACGCAGGCAGTGGCCTTCTTCCAGCAGCATCAGGCGGGATAAATCCAAATCATCCAGTGATGCAGCGCGGGCGGCGTTTTGATCGGCGCGGTTATAGACTAAATGCAGACTTTCTTTAGCAATTTCAGCTACTTTTAGGCTGCGTGTATCAAACGGCAGAGCTAAAACCACCATATCCAAATTGCCATGTTCCAGCTTTTCTACAATTTTTTCACTTTGCGCTTCATGCAGGTGAAGCTGAATTTTAGGCAGCTGTTTATGCACTTCATCCAAAAGCTGGGAAAGAATAAACGGGGCAATCGTCGGAATGATGCCTAAGTGTAAATCACCGGTCAGCGGTTCACTCATTTCACGGCTAAGGCGCATTAAGTCCTGAGCATCTGCCAGCAGAACACGGGCCCGTGCCACAACCTGCTCGCCCAGAGGCGTTAAACGGACATTTTGACGGTCACGTTCTACAAGTACACCACCTAACAAACGTTCCAGTTCCATGATGCCGCCAGACAAAGTCGACTGGGTGACAAAGGAACGGCGCGCAGCTTCAGTAAAATGCAGCGTTTCAGACAGTGTTACTAAATATGACAGCTGTCTTAAAGATGGTAATGCAGCCATAGTGTCCTAATGTTTATGATTTAAAGTGATCAGCAAATAAACCGCTAATATATGGAATAAAATGCGGAGGGATATCATGCCCCATTCCATCAATTAATTCAAATTTAGCGCCGGAAATCGCTTTTGCAACAGCCTTACCGTGGCTTGGCGGGAGCAAGCGGTCGCAAGACCCATGAACCACCAAGGTTTTTTTCTGTATTTGTTTGTCCAGCTTCAGCAGCGAACCTGTACATAATATTGCTAAAAACTGTTGAAGTACACCCGCAGGATAATAACTTCGCTGATAAAGCCTGCGAGCGGTCTGAATTGCTTCGATCTGATTGATGTAGCCAGGTGATCCGATCATATTAAAAACTTTCAGGCTATGATTAACAATGCCTTCTTCATCATGCGATTCTGGCTTGCCAATCAGGCTGAACAGCTGTTTTGGAAACGGCGGCGGCAGCAATGGCTGGTTGTTGCTGGTGAACATGAGTCCGAGCCGGTTGATTTTTTCTGGATATTTTGCCGTTAAAATCTGCGCAATCATACCGCCCATAGAGGCGCCAATAATATCGACTTTATCGAAACCCATACGGTCGATCAGCAGAGACACATCTTCCGCCATATCATGAAGATTGTACGGCGCGCCCTGGTTGTCCAGCCCTAGTGCAAAACGGCCCATCAGCTTAAAGGTATTGAGGCGCGGACCTTTGTTGCGCACTTTAGAAGATAAGCCAATATCCCGGTTGTCAAAACGGACAACACGGTAGCCTTGATCAATTAAAGATTTGCAAAAGAAATCAGGCCAATACAGCATTTGCGCGCCTAAGCCCATGATCAAAAAAATTGCCGGATGATCTGGATTTCCGCCGGCTTCGACATGCAGCTCAATGCCATTGCCCAAGTCAACTTTGGTTTCATGCATAAATGAGGTATATGGCGAGCTGCTAAACTGTAATGCGCTGTTCATTCTAGAATATATCCCCAATTTAAAAAGGACGTTTTGTATAAAAAACGCCCTTGTATTAAACTCTTAAACTGCAGCTGGAATCAAGTCTGGAACCAGTTTGCTTAAGCTTAAACGCTGTTTTCCAGCGGTGGCGCCCAGCAATACAAAACCGCGCAATGTGCCGCTGCTGTCCGTGGCTTTCGCCAGCATGCCGTCTTCTGTTTCTTCGGTTTCCCAATTCACATCAACATTGGCTGGGGCCGGCAAAACGGTGAGTGGCGCAGCCGGTGTTTTTACGGCTACAGGCATCGCTGGATAGTGCACTGCGGTTTTTTCACCGTTTAAGGTTTTTGCCAGCGCGCGCGCCTGCTGCATAATCGGCATTACATACGGCAACAGGGTGCCGTTAACTTCGGCGCAGTCACCGGCAGCGTAAATGTCGGCCAGATTGGTTTCCAAGCCGGCATTGGTTAAAATGCCGCGGCTGGTTAAAATGCCAGCCTCTTTCGCTAAGGAAATATTGGGCTGTAGGCCAACTGCAGACAGGACGGTGTCAGCATCAAGACTTTGACCATTGGCCAAAATTACACTGTAATGGCCAGCAGTGTTTTTAGTGACTTTTTCCACGGTTGTGCCCAGCACAAAGTGAATGCCGGTGTGTTCCAAATTGCTTTTGAATACATCGGCAGCATGAGGCGGCAGCAGACGGCCTAAAGGCTGTGGCGCCAAATCAATGACAGTGACGCTGTGGCCAGTATTTTGCAAGTCATTGGCAAATTCGCAGCCGATCAAGCCTGCGCCTAAAATCACCACACGCTTTTCTGCACAGGCATCTAAATGGCGGCGGAAGGCTTTATAGTCATTCAAGCTGTTCACGGCATAAATATCATCGCTGCCGTCGCCGGAAATGGCTAAACGTACCGGATTCGCGCCTACTGCCAGAACCAGTTTAGCATATGGCTGTTCATTGGCTGAACCGTCAGCCAGCTGCAGCGTTAAAGTGTGCTGCTGAGCATCAATCGCCTTAACCCAAGTGTGGTTTAAGATTTTGATATTCAGCTGTGCAGCCATTTTTTCTGCATCACCTAAGGCAATTTGTTCCGGTGATTTTTTTACTGCAAATGCATTGGACAATGTCGGTTTGGCGTAATTTGCTGCATCATCGGCACAAATCATCACCAGTTCCTGTTCTGTGTTCAGCTTGCGGAATTCACGTGCCGCGGCATAGCCGGCCATACCGGAACCAATAATGACAATAGGCTGCATACTCTGCTCCAAGCGCAATTTCTAAGATAAAGACGTAAAAAAA
>JASLHF010000080.1 GCA_030152275.1 Acinetobacter sp.
CATATTCGTTTGACTTAAAGTCAGACATACGAACAATCACAGGCTTATCAGCAAATGCCGCAGCAAGTGTAGAAATACCTTCTACAAGTTTTTCAACGTAGAATTCGATAGGAGAAGCATAACCCGCAGTACGAGCCATAACTGCTGCACGAGTTTCACGTGGCAAGCTGTCAATGTTCAATAACGCTTTAGGGTGTACACCGATCATACGGTTAATAATGAATTCTAAACGTGCAAGACCAATACCTTCGTTAGGAATTTGAGCAAAGTCAAATGCACGGTCAGGGTTACCTACGTTCATCATGATTTTGAACGGAAGTTTAGGCATAGATTCAATCGAATTCTTTTGGATTTCGAAATCTAAAGAACCTTCGTAAATGAAGCCAGTATCACCTTCGGCACAAGAAACAGTCACTTCTTGACCATCAGTTAATACTTCAGTTGCATTGCCGCAGCCTACAATTGCCGGAACACCAAGCTCACGCGCAATGATCGCTGCGTGGCAAGTACGGCCGCCGCGGTTCGTCACAATCGCTGCTGCGCGTTTCATTACTGGTTCCCAGTCCGGGTCAGTCATGTCAGATACAAGAACGTCGCCGTCTTGTACTTTGTCCATTTCTTTAATAGAAGTGACAACACGAACTTTACCAGAGCCGATGCGTTGACCGATTGAACGGCCTTCACAAATTACTGTACCTTTTTGTTTTAACAGGTAGCGTTCCATTGTGCCGACGTTTTCACGGCTTTTAACAGTTTCAGGACGCGCTTGAACGATATAGATTTGACCGTCGTCGCCATCTTTTGCCCATTCGATGTCCATCGGTGCTTGATAGTGTTCTTCAATGATCAGCGCTTGTTTTGCTAATTCTTGAAGTTCGTGGTCATTTAATGCAAATTGCTGGCGATCCGCTTTTTCAACATCAACCACAACAACTGATTTGCCTGCAGCGCCTTCTTCACCGTAAATCATTTTTTGGTGTTTAGAGCCTAAGTTGCGGCGCAGGATTGAGTGTTTGCCGTTTTTAAGAAGCGGTTTTGAAATATAGAATTCGTCAGGGTTGACTGCGCCTTGCACAACCATTTCACCCAAACCATAAGATGCGGTAATGAATACAGCGTCACGGAAGCCTGATTCTGTATCTAGAGTGAACATTACACCCGCAGCGCCTGTTTCAGAACGAACCATGCGTTGAACGCCTGCAGACAATGCAACAACGTCGTGAGCAAAGTTTTGGTGTACACGGTAGGAAATTGCGCGGTCGTTATATAGTGAAGCGAAAACTTCTTTAATCGCGATGAGGACATTGTCGATGCCGCGAATGTTTAAGAAAGTTTCTTGCTGACCAGCGAAAGATGCATCAGGCAAATCTTCTGCGGTCGCTGATGAGCGAACGGCAACCGCAATGTCAGGGTTGCCGTTTGATAATTCTGCAAAAGCGTCACGGACTTCTTTTTCCAGCTCTGGAGTAAGAGGAGCGTCTACAATCCATTGACGGATTTTTGCGCCAGTTTCAGCAAGAGCGTTTACGTCATCAACGTTAAGCGCAGCAAGCTCTGCATTAATTTTAGCGTTTAGGCCGCTTTTCTCAAGGAATTCACGGTAAGCACCGGCAGTAGTGGCAAAACCTCCAGGTACAGAAACACCAGCATTTGCTAAATGGCTGATCATTTCACCTAGGGATGAGTTTTTGCCGCCCACGAGTTCTACGTCGTGTTTACCTAACTTTTCTAGACCAATTACGCGCGCTTCCAAAGTTGTTACTCCACTTTTGCAGTATTTGCAGTATTAATCACTATCTTGGCATTAAATTATAACAAAAAACTTAGCTTTTTAATTCAACTAAGTGATAGTCATGTAAGATGGTTTACTATAAAGATTATATAGCACTTAGACAAATATTTGAGGAGAATTTTAATGTCCGAAGGTAAACAAATTCAGCGAAGCGTATTTTTTATCTCCGATGGTACGGCGATTACTGCTGAAACCCTTGGACACTCGCTGCTGGCGCAGTTTCCGCATGTAGATTTTGACATTCATATTATCCCATATATTACCTCTGAAGAAGCTGCTATGAATGTGGTTGCAGAGATCAATTTACGTGCCCAAAAAGATGGTCAAAAGCCGCTGGTGTTTGATACCTTGGTTGACCCGTATGTTCGTGATATTATCAATACTGCAGATGCAATAAATCTTGATGTATTTGAAGGGCTTATTAGTAAGTTGTCGGATGAGTTGGGGACTTCGCCTACAACTTTAGTCGGACAGACCCATGCAGTGACTGATTCTGAGTCTTATAAGGCCCGTATTGATGCTGTTCATTTTGCTTTGGATAATGATGATGGCGCGCGTACACGTCATTATGATAAAGCTGATTTGATTCTGATTGGGGTTTCGCGTTCGGGTAAAACACCTACTTCAATTTATTTGTCATTACAATTTGGCATTCGTGTCGCGAATTATCCTTTAACG
Source organism: Acinetobacter sp. (assembly GCA_030152275.1). Classification (GTDB taxonomy): domain Bacteria; phylum Pseudomonadota; class Gammaproteobacteria; order Pseudomonadales; family Moraxellaceae; genus Acinetobacter. The sequence continues at coordinate 2,471 of JASLHF010000080.1, forward strand.
GAAGAAGATTTGGATGATAACCGTTTGCCAGCAGTGCTCCGCCCGCATAAAAACAAGCTGTTTGGCTTAATGATTGACGCTGAACGCTTAGTGGCTATCCGCACAGAACGTAAAGCAAATAGCCGATATGCAAGTTTTCATCAGTGCGATATGGAGCTTCGCGCTATTGAGGGGATTTATATTTCAGAAGGGATTAAATATTTGAATGTTTCTGAGATGTCGATTGAGGAAATTTCAACCCGCGTATTGCAAATGACAGGCTTGAAACGCCGCATTGGCTAAAGCTTGTAATCTGGCGAAGAATGAAAAGGCAAGGTTGAGTGGGTCTTTATAGGCCCATTTATAATAAAAATGAGATATATGTTTATATTTAAATAATATGACTATGTTTTTAAAAAATGATGCCGTATTAAATATTTTGTATAAAAATAGTGCATGCTTGTACAAAACAGTAAGTATGTAAAAGAAGATGGAATGAAGGTTTCTTTATTGCCATAGAGATTGGAAATCTTTAATCATCAATGATCAAAGTGGTCTGAGAAACTGTTTTTAACAGATGGGTTTGTGTAGATCCACTTTTAATCCGCATTAGAAATGCATATGTAAAGGCACTTGGCTTTAAAATGCTGCATGTTCTGGCGTCTAAAATTTGAAGCGCTGCAGATGATTTAATAATAAGAGTATTCAAGCTATATTTTTAAATGAAGTAATTTAAATTTTAGAAAAGCGCTTGTTAGTGTGTAATTAATCATTTGAAATATAGAGTAGAAGTAAAGTTTTCTCACATGGCCTTTGCTTACAGCAGTAGTTGCCGACAGTATTATTTAAAGTAATGTAAACATCAGCATGGAACAGCTTCAGCGCAGGCCGTGAATGTTGAGATTGGCGCTAAGCTATTTTTTCATCCGGATTTAAAATAATGATATCGCATGGATAAATATGGCCATTAATGGCTTGAATCCCATGAGCATGAATTTTGACAATCGGCCAAGTGACCAGTGTGCAGTTTGCGCGCTGCAAAGATGCATAATAGTAGTCGGATTTGAGAAAAGTCTTATGATGATCTGCCGAGTTGGGCATGAGTAAATGTTTGAGCCAAGTGTCTTTAACTTGATCTTCTAAAAAGCGTACAGCCAGTAAACTTTTAATGCGGTTATTAAATAAACGTCTATTTTTAATAAATAGCGGATGTTGAATGAGCTTCTGGGTGAAACGTTGTGTTTTGGGCAGTACAAAATGCGGGTGCAGCTGAAATACGGCAACGTGAGCACCTTGATCACACAAATGCGCAAGATGAGAGGCTGAGTCTTGATCTATACCAATGACGGCAATATTTTTACCTCTAAAGTCATAATTTTTAATGTCTTTTGACTGGAGAAGCTGACCTTGAAAGTCTTGGAAATCTGAGTCTCCATTTTTGAAGACATTTTGTGGCGCATCCTGCTTAATTTTAGCCATGAAAATTCATCCGCTTTTTTCGTTTTATATCATTTGAGTTATCTGGTGCTTTATAGATAGCGAAGAAAAGTGCAATGGTAAAGAAGGAATTGCGCCTGAACAGTCATCCTTGCTTTATATGCCGTAGGCTAAAATTTTTCAGTACAGTTTATTTGAAATGGATGTTCAGCTAGATAGACAGTATTCAATGTAAGCAGCGATATATTTTCCTGCTAAAAAGCCTTCTAGGCGGTATGTGAGATTAAAACATTGAACATGGATAGCAGGTGTTTTTAAGGGAAGGGCGCCAATACTGATTTGCTGAGTTCATCTTTAAGATCATCAATGGTGCTGGAAATACACTGGCCATAAGCTTTTATAATCAAGTCGCGCAAATAGCCCTAGTATTTTTGTATCTGTTTTGGCTGGCTGACTTGTTTAAATATATTGTCCTTCTAAATTATAGTGAGATGCCGATAATAGCCGCGGCTGTTTATTTGTGTATTCGCAGAATGCTGCATTAAATTTTTCAGCCGCGGCGTTTGAACATTTACATGCTGTTTTTAATGTTCATCAGCATTTCAAAGTTTTTTAGCCGTTTTTCAGTGTCGTAAATATCACAAGTGAAAATAAATTCATCCACATCATACTGCTGCAGCAGCTGTTTGAGGCCAGCATGCACCGTTTCGGGAGAACCGATTTGCGCGACTGCATAAAAATTATCCGCATACATTTTTTCAGCAGGTGACCATAGTTCCTGCATGTTATGCACTGGCGGCTTTAATTTGGTACGGTTGCCGCGAATCATGCCTAAAATGCGCTGATATGGCGTTGTGGCTAAATAAGCCGCTTCTTCATCTGTTTCGGCAATAACTGTTGGTACGCCCATTGAAACATAAGGGCGATCCAAATATTCAGAAGGCTGAAAGTTTTCACGATAGAGCTGAATGGCTTGGCCTAGCATTTTCGGTGCAAAATGTGATGCGAAAGAATACGGTAAGCCTAGACGTGCGGCCAGTTGTGCACTGAATAGGCTGGAACCCAATAGCCAAACGGGAACATGTGTGCCTTGACCGGGTGTAGCGACAATGCGTTGGTTAGGTTCAGGATCTTTAAAATATTGTAAAATTTCTGCGACATCCTGCGGAAATTGATCTTCAGTTTCCTGTCTTCCGCGGCGCAGAGCACGCATAGTCAATTGGTCTGTGCCTGGTGCACGGCCTAAGCCTAACTCTACGCGGTTTGGATACAGGGTTGCTAAAGTACCGAACTGCTCCGCGATAACCAAAGGTGCATGATTGGGCAGCATGATACCGCCGGAACCCACTTTGATGCGTTGCGTATTAGCCAATAGATAGCCCAGTAAAACTGATGTTGCGGAACTGGCAATGCCGGCCATATTGTGATGTTCAGCTAGCCAAATCCGGTCATAGCCTAATTTTTCTGCATGCTGAGCAAGTTCCAGCGCATGGTGCAAAGAAAACTGAATGCTTTTGTCATCACGGACAGGCGCCAGTTCTAAAATAGAAAACTTGACGGATTGCAGTTCACGCATAATATTTCTCGCTTAGTCTTTATATCGAAATAATACGATATAAGCGTAAATATGTATATCGATTTGTTTCGATATATTTAGGCTTATAGTCTTTGCTAGGCAAAAGAGTCATGAAAAGTATCATGCATACTAAATCTTTCTATTTCAAGGCCAGTAATAATATGGTGAAAAGCGTGTTTTAAGCAGGTACATAGTTCGATATCCGTGCCACGTATAGGTGCTGTTGTTGGCGAGTATGCAAAAGCAGTTTAGATAATGCGGGTTTTATCTTGCATGCTAGGTGTATCTGTAAATGCAGAATTCAGAACGGGGAGCAAACGTTATCCCTAGCATATAAATGGCTGCAGCAAATTATGATGACTTTGCTTGTATATTTAAGAATGTGAAAGCCTTGATCGACTCTGTGCACTTTTAAGGAAGAAATGGATATGGCACTTTATAACCTGTCGGCTAAATTTGACATCAGCTGTGCATGGAAAATAAAAGGATGATTTTGTGTTCTTGCTGGAAAAGTGCAGTATTGAGTTTGTAGATATTGGTTACTTTGAAAAAGAAATTGGCTTCAGGAAGCGCTTGTAGATTTAAACTTAAATCAAAATGATTTTGATTCAACCGCGGCACTGATTTGAGGCAGCTTATACCCAAAAGCTTCTGATTTAAACTCGACGTTCAAGGTCATTATGGGTTCTATAAAAATATGTGTTTTAGGTAATTGGGTTGTGAATAGCCATCAGTTATGCAGTACTCAGCAGGAAAATCTAAAATAAATATCATTGTGCAAAAGTTTTTTCGTATTAATTGGCATTAAACCAGCATTTGTAGATTTAGTCGCCTTGAGAGGCTTGAATATTTGTGATGTGAGTGTAATGACATGGGGGGTACATCTGACCTAATAGGCTCTTTAAATTACGCTTTAATAAATGATGTATTTACATGATCGACTCAATGCCGAGGTTGCATTGCAATTTCAACTTTTAGGGGTAATGGAAGCGCAAGCAAATCAAGCACAGAACAATCCTTCAGAATAGCTTGCTCAGATAGTCAATATTTAAGAACAATTCTACTAACAGATCTCTAAAATACATAAAAGCGCCTTATGGCGCTTTTATGTATAAACAAAGGGGGAATAATGCAGTAATTAATGGCGTTTACCGTTTTTATAATGTCCTAAATGACGGCCATTGTCATGGCTGTAATATGTGCGGTCATTGTAGCGGTAGTTATTTGAACGATAGCCTCGATCGTAGCGGTCATAACGATTATCGTCATAACGGCGGTCTTCACTGACTTTTTTACCCAGCACGGCGCCACCTGCAGAACCGGTTGCCGCGCCAATATAGCCACCGTTAGTACCGCCTAAGTTTTTTCCTAGACCATATCCGCCAGCGCCGCCAAGCGCTGCACCAATAATTGCACCATTACGGTCACGGCGGTCAGCTGAAACAGCCGCGCCAGCGCCGCCGCCAATGGCAGATCCAATCATTGCGCCTGTTGAGCCGCCCATTTGTTTGCCGACTGCGGCACCGACAACGCCGCCTAAAGCGGAAGTTAATGCTGTATTTGTTGTGTTGCCTGCGTTTGCTGCTGTCATAGTTAATGCAGATACAGTCAGTACAGCGCCAACCATTAATTTATTGATTTTCATTTTTTCACTCCTAAGAGCATAGTCATTCTCTCTTGCAATAAATGTAAGCAAAAATGTAGAAAAGATCGTGAAGAGCATTATTGCGAAAATTAACCCTTTAGTAACTGCTTTGTAAAATTTGTGCGCAATTGCTACATAATTACACAAACTTTTATGGTGTTATTTAGGCTTAATTTTTGCCTGAAATAGCCTTAATTTAATAAATTGAATTGTGTGCAGAGCGCTGGGACTGCTATAGCCTAAGTGGGAAAGAGGTATATGCAGCATCCATTCGTCAAAAAAATTTGCTGTGAGTTCTCTTTTTAGTCCTGCTGATCATTTAGTGAAAAATAATTTAAAGTGAAATAATTCGAAATTTTCATATTTTCTGGCTAAATTGGGTCAGAATTCAAAGAATATCCACGTACTATAAATAGTTGTTTTAATGGTGGCGGGAAAGCGGGTGACAGCATGTTGATTGAAATTCATGATGTTAAAAAAGATAAAAAGCCTTAATGTTAAAAGCATAATGCAGAGTATGAGTTTGATTGATTTTTGATTGCAGCCTGAATAAGTACTGTTATTGAATTAATACGCTTCTTAGGAAAATCCACTTTTTTCAATAACTTTAAAGGCATTACAAAAAAAGCTATGTGTTGAATAGGCTTGTTAACAGTAGATAGCTCACTATATTCGTCCTGTTTAGATAACCAAAGAGTGTGTGAGACGAGTAAATATTATTTAATAAATTTTCGTATACATTATTCAGTGAATAAACGATAAGCAGAAAGCTTAAATATTTAGAAATTTGAGCAATTAGGCAAAAGTTGAGCTATTAAAAAAGCACCCGAAGGTGCTTTTTGCGGTCTTAATGACGGCGATGTTTTTTATAGTGTTTTTTGCTGTAGCTGTTGCTGGCTTTGTCTTTAGAAATTTTGTTGCCCAAAGCCGCACCGCCGGCTGCACCTAAAGCAGAACCCACATAACCGCCGTTTGTCCCGCCCATGCTTTTACCAACTGTGTAACCAGCACCGCCGCCTAAAGCGCCGCCAATTGCAGATTCTGTACGGTTGCGTCGATCACTTGCGACTGCTGCGCCGCCAGCACCGCCTAAAGCTGCGCCAATGGTTGCGCCAGTATTACCGCCCATATTTTTACCAATAGCTGTGCCTGCTACACTGCCTAATGCACTGGCTGCTGCAACATGAGTAGTATTATCAGCATGTGCGCTTACAGTAAACATTGAAGTTGCCGCCAGAGCGGTACTTAATAAAATAGCATTCAGTTTCATGGTTCACTCCATGTCCAATTCTTTTGGACTGTTGTAATTTCTGTTGATGAGGTAAATGTAACAAAAAGATTCCCTGCAAATATGAAGACTCTTCTTCTAAATGCTGTGCTTTAGTGTCTGCATTGTTTTTGCTTTGTAACTAATGTGAAAAAACAGATTCAAAAATGAGCAATTGAGCTAATTAGGGAATAACACTGCCGAACACATTAGGAGGATTGCGATACAGAATGCCGCTGTGCCGAGGGGATAATGACTTATTTAAGCTATTTTGCGTACTTTTTAAATTGAGATGAATTTTACCGTCTTATCTCGTTTGACTGCTTGTCTATATTTCATAATTCGGACAGCCGGATGTAATGTATTTTCGCACAGCTTTAAAATGCTTTTAGGCATGTGCTAAACAATCGTGTGCGATCCAGCTGTACACTGCTGCATATGCAGATCATTCATTTTCTGATTTTGGCTTATGACGATCTGGGTTGAATAGCTCTGAGTCGCTCAACATATTCAGTAAATGGAAGCTTAATACATGGGGGTGGAATAGACAGTTAGGCATTCTTTGAAATATGTGCTGATAACATACTCAGGCTGTGTAGGTATTTTTTATAACTTTGCTTGCTGTTTGGTCAAATTTCAAATATTGGCTGCCGTTTAAAACGTACTGCTGTGATGTGAGCCCTGTAATAATGATGTTCTTTGAGCTGCGGAATCGGTAAACTAGGCGTAATTTTAAAAGTTCTGTTGAAGGCCCAGCCTTTTAAGCAGCCCGTATTGAGATATTTTGAACAATGAAAGAATCGCTGCGTTTGCGGTTAGATCAGTTATCTGACCGTCACGAAGAATTAAATGCCTTGCTCGCAGATGTTGAAGTAATTTCAGACAATAAACGTTTCCGACAGTTGTCACGTGAACACAGTGATTTAAGTGAAATCACAGAAGTGTGGGGCAAATATACGCAAGCGGAAAAAGATATTGAAACCGCTGAAGCAATGCTGTCAGACCCAGACTTTAAGGAAATGGCGCAAGAAGAAATTAAAGAAAATAAAGCTTTAATTGAATCGTTAGAAGCAGACTTAAATATTTTAATGATTCCAAAAGATCCAAATGATGCTAACTCTGCTTATTTGGAAATCCGTGCCGGAACGGGCGGCGATGAAGCTGCTATTTTCTCTGGCGATTTGTTCCGTATGTACAGCAAGTACGCGGAATCACAAGGCTGGCGTCTTGAGATTTTGTCTGAAAATGACGGCGAACATGGCGGCTATAAAGAAGTCATTTGTCTGATTAATGGCGAAGGCGTTTACGGCCGTTTGAAATTTGAAAGCGGCGCGCACCGTGTACAGCGTGTGCCTGCAACAGAATCACAAGGCCGTGTGCACACTTCTGCCTGCACCGTTGCGATTCTGCCTGAAATTGATGTGGATACAACGGTTGAGATTAATCCATCTGAACTGCGTATTGATACTTACCGCGCATCCGGTGCGGGCGGTCAGCACATTAACAAAACCGATTCTGCAGTACGTATTACCCACCTTCCAACGGGTACAGTTGTAGAATGTCAGGATGAGCGTTCACAGCATAAAAACAAAGCCAAAGCGATGGCGCTTTTGGTATCACGTCTTGAAAATGCCAAACGTGCTGCTGCCGATGCAGCAACTTCTGAAATGCGCCGCGACTTGGTGGGTTCTGGTGACCGTTCAGAACGTATCCGTACCTATAACTATCCGCAAGGCCGTATGACTGATCACCGTATTAACCTGACTTTATATAAGCTGGAAGCGGTGATGGAAGGTGATTTGACTGAATTGTTAGACAGCTTGCACCGTGAATATCAAGCGGATCAATTGGCGCTTCTTGCACAGCAAAATGGTGGCTAAATGAATATTGCACAGGCTTTGGCCTTACGCGGTGAACCTGAAAGCTACGAGCGTCAGGAAAATGCATGGCTGCTGGAACATATCACAAAAATTGATTCTTTTGATTTGGTGATGAAAAAAGAGCAGGAGTTGACTGCAGAACAGGAACAGCACTATAAGGATAGCTTGGCGCGTATTGCCGCAGGCGAACCTTTGGCTTATGTGACCGGTTCACAGCCATTTTGGACTTTAGATTTAAAAGTCACCAAAGATACGTTGGTGCCGCGCCCTGATACAGAAGTGCTGGTTGAAACCGTATTGCACTTAGATGTGCCTGAAGATGCCCGCATTGTCGACTTAGGCACAGGAACGGGAGCTGTGGCGCTGTCGATTGCCAGCGAACGTCCTGAATGGTCTGTACTTGCAACTGATATTTATGAACCGACTTTAGACGTTGCGCAGTTCAATGCAGAAAAGCATGATTTAAATGATGTGCAGTTTGCTTGCGGCTCATGGTTTAAGCCTTTAGGCCGTGCTTTCTTTGATGTGATTGTCTCTAATCCGCCTTATATTGATGCTGATGATGCACATATGCCAGCTTTGGCCACTGAACCAGCGCGTGCTTTAGTTGCAGATAAGCATGGATTGGCAGATTTGGAGCATATCATCCAGCAAGGTAAAAAGCATTTAACCGTAAATGGCTGGGTTGTTCTTGAACATGGCTATGATCAAGGTGATGCGGTACGTCATATTTTTACCCAAGCAGGCTATAAACAAGTACGTACGGTAAAAGATTATGGCGGTAATGACCGGGTAACTTTAGGCCAGTGGCCGCATTAAATATGTAAAGGCTATGGATGACGCTTTACTTGAAACTATGGTGAGCGGCAATGATTGAATATAGCTCAGAAATTGTGGGTAAAATAAAGCGGTCTAAAGACCGCTTTATTTTTTTAGATTTAATAGCTCCAAACATTTAACTTTATATAGAAATGCAGATTAAATGTGCTGTGTGCTCAAGCATTCAGCATGAGATTTTCGATGATTTTTGAATACACCGAAAAAACAGCTTCATTACATTGGGTAATCTTGCAGGCTTTCTGGAACTTCAACTTGATCCAGCGCCTCAGTTTCTACCGCTAAACCGTATGCTACGATTTTAGCAGTTGCGTCAATCAATGTATCTTGCTTCAAGTTTTCAGCAGCTTGCAGCGCTTCAATCGTGTCGGCATGAATATCTAATGCCTGAGCAATTTCAGCGGCATCATGACGCATAAAAAAAGCTGAAATAATGCTGTGCAGGTCAAGATCAGAAACATTCATTAGCGCTTGGCTGACTTGAATATCCAGCTGATCTGCAGCATTGGATAAAGTGTCGGAAAAGTTTTGTACTAAGCGTTGCTCAAGTACATCAATCATCTTCAGCATGGGAGAGCCTATTAAGGTGATTAAGGGAGGAGGTGTTGCGCTGTGTAAATAGACAAAGCGCTTTAAATTGAGTGAAAAGTAAACAATATTAGACTAAAGTGCAATACTTTGCAGATGAACGCCCAGTCAGTTTTTTATTACAAAAATATGTATTTTGTGTATAAGAAAATCTAATCTTTTTTTATTTAGATTGTTATGTGAATAATCAATAACGTGGCTGCTGAGTTGAAGGGTGCTGCTTTGGCCCATTTAGGGCTTTTTATTGTGTATCCTGCAGGTGGTTTTGCCGATATGCACCCGGATTTAATCCGGTCCACTTTTTAAATGCACGGTGAAAAGCGCTTGCATCATGAAAGTTCAGCTGTTCACTGATGTCTTGTAAGGTCAAATTGTTTTGCTGCAGCAGGCTGATAGCTAAATCACGCCGAATGTCATTTTTCAGCTGTTGAAAATGTATGCCTTCATTTTTTAAACGGCGCTGCATGGTGGCTTCGGACATGTTGAATTGTTGCGCCAGCTCGGCAAGCTCTGGCCAAACTGCCGTCGGCGTCTGTATAAAATGTTTGTGAATTTGGTGGCTTAGCGCGTTTGGGTTTTTAAAGCGCACCAGTAGATTATACGGGGTATGCCGAATAAACTCATGCCATGATTTTTTATTTTGTTTTACTGCAAGATCTAAATAGGCTGCATCGAACTGCACATAATTTTCTAGTGCATCATATTGAATATCATCACAAAAACGGACTTTGTAGTCGCTATCATCCGCTGGGGCTGTACATCGCAGCTGCAGCTGATTAAACGGAATGCGTTGTCCGCTCAGCCAGCACATTAAGCCATGCAGCAGCATAATGAATGTCGCATAAGCAAACATGCGTTTAGGCTGCTGCCGGTCTTGAATCACGATATAGGCATAATTTTCCTGCACAAAATATTTACTGTGAAAGTCGTCCAGTACCAAATTCATAAATTGCAGCATCTGCTGCAACGCTGCGCCTAAATTTTCACAGCTGCTTAAGGATTTTGATAAAAAAGTGTAGCTGCCGCGCCGCATGGGATGACTGTCCATGCCAAAAAATTCATCATTCATTGCATCTGCAAGCGCAATCCACAGCTGCGCATATTGGTGCACGGTCACACGGGCTTTTTCTGAGTGCATTAAATCTCTGGAAATGCCAGCCTGCTGCAGTAGTGCGTCAGTATTCACAGACTGGCATGGGGCTGATAGCAAGGCTTCTTTGACTAAGCTGATGGAAATAGTGCCTTTGAAATGATCCCTATCTCGGCTGTGCATCTAGAGTTCCTAAAATGATTTATGAGTTATTACGGGCAGAGGATGCTGTTGTCCAAATACATCACATATGATGCAGCATTTGGAAATTGTACTTAATTTCTGCTGTGTTTACTCTGTAGCTTAAGCCAAATTTTCAATCGAATGCTGCATAAGGAAAAAAACAATGAATATTCAAGGAAAAGTGATTGTCATAACTGGCGGCGCATCAGGACTGGGTGCGGCGACTGCGACGTATTTTGTTGGCCTGGGCGCAAAAGTGATTATGGTGGATATGAATCAGCAAATGGGTGAAGAACTGCAAGGCCGTTTGGGGCGAAATGCGGAATTTCAGCTGCTGGATGTCACCAGTGAGGCGGCTGCCGAAGCTTTTTTTCAGCATATTGACAATAAATACGGCCAGCTGAATGGTTTAGTGAACTGCGCAGGTATTGCGCCTTCAGCCAAAGTGCTGGGCCGTGACGGCTTGCATGATTTGGCGATGTTTCAAAAAGTACTGAATATTAATGTCAGCGGTACGTTTAACATGATTCGTTATGCCGCGCGTTTGATAGCTAAGTATGAATTGAAAAATGGTGAAGAAGAGCGCGGTGTGATTGTGAATACGGCATCGGTTGCCGCTTTTGATGGTCAAATTGGGCAAAGCGCTTATGCAGCCTCAAAAGGTGCAGTGACTGCAATGACATTGCCTTTAGCACGTGAATTGGCACGTGAGTCGATTCGTGTGATGACGATTGCACCGGGCATTATGGAAACTCCTATGCTCAAAGGTTTACCTCAAAATGTGCAGGATTCTCTGGGTCAAATGGTGCCGTTCCCGCCACGTCTGGCGCGTCCAGAGGAGTTTGCGCATTTAGTTGGGCATATTTTTGAAAATGGTTATTTGAATGGTGAAGTGATTCGTTTGGATGGCGCAATTCGTATGCAGCCTAAATAATTCTAGGCTGAAAGAAGCAATACCGCTTTAGCGCTTATTTTTCTAGGCGGAGTCTTATCGCGCATGAATTCATTTGCGGGAGCCCATGATGTTACTTTTGTTTCGGCAAAAGTAACCAAAACCATTGTCATTTGCAAAACTCGTTCGCTTACATTTCTTGCATAAATAATCGCAGAAAGATTAGGAATGAATGCCGTCCTGACTCGAACAGTTGCAAATGACGCTTTCGCGTATCGAATTTCAAATATAAATCTCAAAAACAAGATCTTTGGTTTATTGTAACTAACTGAAATTAAATAAATTAGTAATTTAAAAAATGGAAAGGAGCCCGCATGATTTTAAATGATGAACAAAAGATGGTTCAGGACATGATGCGAAGCTATTCGCAGGAAAAACTGAAACCGACTGCCGCAGAGCGTGATAAGACGGCGGCATTTCCAGCACAAGAACTCAAAGAATTAGGAACGCTTGGCGCGCTCGGTATGACCGTATCGGAAGAATGGGGCGGTGCAGGACTAGATTATGTATCGCTGGTTGTTGCACTAGAAGAAATCGCCGCAGGTGATGGCGCAATCTCGACCATTGTGAGCGTACAAAATTCATTACCGTGTGGCATCACTCAGCGCTATGGCACAGAAGCGCAAAAAGAAAAATACCTAAAAAAATTAGCAACTGGTGAATGGTTAGGCTGTTTTTGTTTAACCGAACCACAAGTCGGTTCAGATGCCAGCGCTTTGGAATGTAAAGCTGAACGTGTGGGCGATGAATGGGTATTGAATGGCACCAAACAGTTTATTACCACGGGTAAGCACGCTCAAGTCGCTTTAGTCTTTGCTGTAACGGATAAAGCGGCAGGCAAAAAAGGCATTTCTTGTTTCTTGGTGCCTACCGATGCGCCGGGTTATATCGTATCGCGTTTAGAAGAAAAAATGGGGCAGCACTGTTCGGACACAGCGACCATTGTTTTAGATAACTGCCGTATTCCAGCTGACAGTTTATTGGGTCAAGAAGGTGAAGGTTATAAGATTGCCTTGTCTAATTTAGAATCCGGTCGTATTGGTATTGCTTCACAATCTGTGGGGATGGCGCGTGCAGCACTCGATGCAGCTGTAGAATATGCTAATGAACGCAAAGCCTTTGGTGTGGAAATTGTGCAGCACCAAGCGGTGGCGTTTCGCTTAGCCGATATGGCAACGCAAATTGAAGCAGCCCGCCAACTGATTTTCCATGCAGCAACATTAAAAGATGCAGGTCTACCATGCTTAAAAGAAGCTTCAATGGCTAAACTTTTTGCATCGACTATGGCTGAGCGTGTTTGTTCAGATGCAATTCAAATTCATGGCGGCTACGGTTATGTGTCTGATTTTCCTGTAGAGCGGATCTATCGGGATGTGCGTGTCAGTCAAATTTATGAAGGTGCATCTGATATTCAACGTTTGGTGATCGCACGTGAAGTCACCAAAATTTAAGCAGCATTAAAACCATAATTTGATTAAAAAATAGACTTTAGTCGGTGTTCAAACCCTGCAATGTAAATGACGGTTATGGAAATTGCAGGGTCATCTTAAACACGTTTAACTAAGTATATAAACAGTAAAAAATGTGATGCGTTGTGGAAGCTCTAACAAGCAAGGCAACGCAAAACATCGAGCACATGCCGCAATGGATGTGATGTATGTGCATAGCGTTACAACAACAAAATCAATGGACATTCAAAGCAGGCAGCTTTGGAGAGCGATATAGGATAGGAGTTTGTCGAAATGAAGACACTGGATCAGGCATATCTAGATTTTAATTTTGAAAAAATGGTTCAAGAACAATTGGCTGGAACTGCAACAGCGATCAATGCCTATGTTGAATGTTGTGGCCGCTATGTTGGTGCAAATCGTCCAGCGCTGATTTGGGAGGGTAAGAATGGTGAATCATCTCAATGGACATTTGACCAGCTAGATGAGGCATCCGGACAATTAGCAAATTACTTTAAGTGTATTGGGCTGAAAAAAGGCGATTGTATTGCCGGACTTTTACCTAGAACTCCTGAATTGCTTATCACAATACTTGCAACATGGCGTATTGGTGCCGTATATCAACCGCTGTTCACAGCATTTGAATCTAAGGCGATTGAACATCGTACGGAATCAGTTGGCACCAAGCTGATTGTCACAAATACAGAACAGCGTCCAAAACTGAACAGTATCCAAACTGCGAAAATACTGACTGTAGAAGCAGACCGCACAGCAGGCAATGCGGGTTTTTGGAACATGTTGCAGCAGCAAAATACAGATTGTCCGCCTGAAATGCTGCACTTTGACGACCATTTTTTGATGATGTTTACCTCTGGAACGACTGGCTTGGCCAAATCGGTGCCAGTGCCATTAAAAGCAATATTGGCATTTAAAGGCTATATGACCCATGCGGTGGATTTACGTGAAGAAGACTCATTTTGGAACTTAGCAGACCCCGGTTGGGCATATGGACTCTATTATGGTATTACTGGGCCGCTCAGCTTAGGGCACAGCATCATTATGGATGAGCGGGCCTTTAGTGTAGATAACGCGCTGGAAATTATTAGGAAATATAAAGTCAGTAATTTAACCGGTTCGCCTACAGCATTCCGTATGTTTTTCGGCTTTAAAGAAAAGTTTGATGACTCCATTAAGTCACATTTACGTGTGGTCAGCAGTGCAGGCGAGCCGCTTACCCCTGAAGTGATTAACTGGTTTAATCATGATTTGAACGTCAATATTTATGACCAGTATGGCCAGACAGAACTGGGGATGGTCATTGCCAATCATCATGCGCTGGAACATTATAAAAAAGTTGGTTCTGCAGGTTTTGCTATTCCGGGGCATCGTTTTGCAGTATTAAATGGAGATTTCCAAGAAGTTGAACCAGGCGGTATTGGTACTTTAGCAATGGATTGTGCTCAATCACCTTTAATGTGGTTTACAGGCTATGGCGGCAATAACCGTAAAGCGTTTGTTGCTAACTATTACATCACGGGGGATACGGTTAAATTAAATGAAGAAGGCGGGGTGGATTTTATAGGGCGTGCTGACGATGTCATTACAACGTCAGGCTATCGTGTAGGCCCTTTTGACGTTGAAAGCACTTTGCTGGAATGTGAGGAAGTTTTGGAATCTGCTGTTGTGGGCAAGCCTGATCCAGAACGTACCGAAATTGTTAAGGCTTTTGTGGTGCTCAAACCGCAATATCAGTCTTCCGAAGCGCTCATGCAAAAACTGCAAAACTATGTGCGTTCACGGTTATCTAAACATGCTTATCCTAAAGAAATTGAATTTGTTTCTAGCCTGCCAAAAACATCGAGCGGTAAAATTCAACGAAATTTGTTAAAACAACAGGAAATTGCTAAAGCTGTAAATTTGAAAGCAGAAGTTTGACTTTCTGCATATGTAAAAAAACCGCCCTAAGCGGGCGGTTTTTATCTTACGATGTATGCGGAAATTGAATTTCACATTTTGAACATTGAGCAATATTCAAATGCTGCATTTTATATAACTCAAAATGGTGCTTACAACGTAATTGTTTCAAATACTGCATAAACATGTCGAACTCCAAACACTCAAAACCGTCTAAGGACGCAAAAAGGCTTGCAGCTTGGTCTTTCCCAATGTCCGTAAACACATAGTTAGGAAGACTATCGTTTACTGCTGAGGTTATAAGGCACTCACAGCTAACCCTGTATCCAGTAAATATTCATGGCGTCGATCATTTTTGGAATACTTAAGTATCATAGCTTGAATAAAAAATATGTCAAATTTCAAATATTTATTTAAACAAAAGCTGATAAAGAGAAATTTTTTATACTATTTTTAGTAAAAAAATTTTATTTGAACTTATGTCTAAAAAATATTAACAGGATTACTGGATGTGCTTAAATAAGCAGCATTGCATAAACGTTATGCTGAATCATCCTGTTGATTTGTCTATACTCAAGTGATTCATACATAGCTGTAATTAGGAAATTGGTTGAGTGGCATCCTTTGAGTCATACATAGAATTAAGTGAAGATGAAATGCATTTGTACAGCCGGCAGATTTTGCTGGACGGCTGGGATTTAGACGCGCAGGAAAAACTAAAACTGGCGAATGTCTTGATTGTCGGCTGTGGCGGAATCGGCTGTACAGCTGCAGAGCTGCTGGCGCGCGCAGGTGTAGGAAAAATTACACTTATTGATGCAGATAGTATTGAGATCAGCAACCTGCAGCGTCAAATTGCATTTACACCGTCAGATATTGGGTTCTATAAAGCGGATATACTGGCCAGACGCTTGCGTCAGATCAATCCATATATTCAGGTTCAGGCGCATACAGTCCAGCTGAATGAACGGAATGCGCAAGAGCTGATTGGCGCGCAGGATGTGGTTTTGGATGGATGTGATAATTTCAGTACGCGCTATTTGGTTAATGCGCACTGCAAAGCGCTGCAAGTGCCCTTAATCAGCGCATCTGCTATTGGCCTGCAGGGTCAGATGTTTATGGTTGATGGTGATTCTGCCTGCTATGAATGCCTGTTCCCGAAAGAACAGCAGGCTGATGAGAGTTTAAGATGCGCAGATTCAGGCGTGCTGGCAACGGCGCCAAATGTAATGGCCAGTCTGCAGGCGCATCACACCTTGCTGTATTTGGGGTTAAATTTAACGCCATTGGCACAAAAACTGTTGCTTTGGGATGGTTTAAGTATGCAGCAGCGCGTGCTGGCATTCAGTCACGATGAAAATTGTCCAATCTGTCAGGCAAAATCTGCCTGAACTTTACGCAAAATTTGCTACACTCTCATCAAATTTCACATGTATAGACATTATGAAAAATAATATTTGGTTAGATGGACTGCGCTCTGTTGCCCGTGTTGGGGAAACAGCAGTTATTGCTGCGCGGGCCGGCATTAAATATGCAACCGAAAAACCCAGCAATGCCAAGCTCATGCGAGAAACTTTTGAATCACTGGGTTCAACTTATATTAAGCTGGGGCAATTCATTGCCAGCACACCATCGCTGTTTCCGCGTGAATATGTTGAAGAATTCCAAGGCTGTCTAGATCAAACGCCATCTTTGCCGTTCAGTTATGTGCAGCAGGTGCTGGCTTCGGAGTTTGCAGGCCGTGATTTAAATGAAATCTTTGCCTCAATTGAAGAAAAGCCTTTGGCCTCTGCTTCAATTGCTCAGGTGCATGCCGCTAAACTGGTTAGCGGGGAAAATGTAGTCATTAAAGTGCAAAAACCGGGTGTAGAAACCATTCTTTATACCGATTTAAATGTGCTGCACTGGGCGACAAAAGTGCTTGAAAAAGCAGTGCCGAAAGTCAAGTTTGCCTCATTGGCAGACATTGTCGATGAGATTAAAACCCGCATGGTGCGCGAAGTAGATTTCATCGAGGAAGCGAAAAATCTGGATGATTTTCGCAATTATTTAAATATAACGCAAAACCATGCAGCTACTGCGCCCAAAGTTTATCATCAGTACTCAACCCGTCGCGTGCTGACAATGGAGCGTTTATACGGTGTTTCATTGACAGACTTTGAGGTCGTGAAGAAAGTAGCCAAAGATCCGTCACAAGTTTTGGTTACCGCTATGAATACATGGTTTGGCAGCCTGATGATGTGTGAAAGCTTCCATGCCGACTTGCATGCCGGCAATCTGATGCTGCTGGAAGATGGACGTGTCGGTTTTATTGATTTTGGTATTGTGGGGCAGCTTAAACCTGAAGTATGGACAGCATGTATCGCTTTTATGGATGCGCTGCAAAAAACAGACTATGCGCTAATGGCGGAAAACATGCTGAAAATGGGCATGACCGACCAAAAAATTGATACCAAAGTGCTGGCTGCAGATTTAGAGCGTCTGTTTGGCGGGGTGCTGCTGTCAGATCCGCAAGAACTGTTGACTTCAAATCCTGCAGATTTAAATGACATTATGATGGATATGGTAGGTGTGGGCGAACGCCATGGCATTCGTTTCCCGCGTGATTTTGCACTGTTGTTTAAACAAATGCTGTATTTTGACCGCTTTATGCGCATCTTGGCGCCATATACGGATATTTATGCAGACCAGCGTTTGCAAATGATGCAGCCCATGGATGCGAACTTGCTGCTGAAGCATTAAACAGATATTTGAACTTAAATACGAACAGCCTAACGATATGATTGAAAATCCTCCTTTAAAGGAGGATTTTTTCATTGTGGCGTAATGATTTTAGCCGGATTGCCAGCTGTACATGCACATTCGCAGATAAAATCTGTAAAATACCGCTATGAACAACACTTATTTCAGTTTAACAATTTGAGTGAAACATGGACGCAATTATTATTGAAGGCCTAAAAGTTGACACTATAGTCGGCTGTTTCAATTGGGAGCGTCAAATTATTCAGCCGCTGCTGCTAGATTTAACTATTCAAACCAATTTAGAACAGGCCGCGCTTTCTGATGAACTGGAAGATACTTTGAATTATGCTGAAATCTGTCAAATTTCTGCAGAAGTGATTCAAAAAGCACAGCCAAAATTGATTGAACATGCGGCAAAATTGGTGCTTGATGCACTTTTTACTACCTATGCTTCTGTGGAATCTATTATGATTACCATCCGTAAGCCTGCCATTATTCCGCAAGCAAATTCTGTAGGAATTCGTCTTGAACGTCACCGAAACGATTTTCGCCCTAGCGCTGGCGAGTAATTTCAATCCGCAGCAGCATTTTCAAGCTGCCATGCGTCAAATCACCGCTTTAGGCCAAGCCGAATTTTCCAAGATCTATTTTATTCCTTGCCGGGACGGTATTGGTGCAGATTATTGGAACTCGGCTTGTCTAGTACGCAGCGCGCTGACGGTTGATGAAATGATTACTGTACTCAAGCAAATGGAAACCGCTTCTGGCCGTGTTCGCCCATCGCATAATATTTCTTTGGATGTTGACTTAATCGCTTGGGGTAAAGATTTAACCCACATGCAGTTTAATCCTAAAAAAATGCCGTTGGCTTTAGATGTGAAAATTCCTATGCTGGATTTGTGGGAAAATGAGCTGTTCATGCATCAGCATACGGCCTTTCCTGTAATGCAGGTTGATGGCTTGTGAAAAGTTAAAATAAAAGATTTGCTGTAAACTGCAGGCCGTTTGGCAGTTAGATGATCATTTGAAAATTGTATTTCGCTATAGCGCTATAGATATTGGAAGATTGAATATGTCATCACGAAGGCTCAGATCAATTTAACCATAATCCCGGACAAAAAATTAGGGAGGATGGTCATTGGTGTTGAGGATGAGACCGTGGAAAATTTTTCGCCGCTGCATGGTCATGTAGAATTTGGTCTTGAATCCTTTAGAATAATAACGGTATTTAGTATTTCAAGCTTTATGATTTAGCCAAAAGTATTCGACTATGAATACAAAGATGATTTTTTATCAAACCTTTATTATTTTTGAATAAAAACAAGACGGGTGAATAAAATGTATACTATTGAAAATAAAATTGAAATTTCATCGAGCGCACAGGCGCTATTTGATTACATTACACAACCGTGGCTATGGCATGAATGGCATCCTAATTCTATTTCTGCAGCAAAAAGCATTACTGCACTTAAAGTTGGTGATCATTTTCAGGAGATGATTCGGCTGAAACCGCTTGAGCCCTTGCCAATTATTTTTAATCGGGAAACTATTTACACTGTTTTAGTGAGTGAGCCTCATACACAGTGGATTGTAGAGGGGAAAACCAAAAATGGTTCATTGCGTATACAGTATGATTTTGAAATGCTTGCAGAAAATCGTGTGAGATTTAAAAGAACTTTAAGTTTTAAAGTAAACGGTCATATGCGCCTTATTGCATCTTTTTTAGTTAAAAATATGCGAAAAACTTCAATCGTTGCTATGAATCAACTTACACAAAAGTTTTCAAATGTTCCTGTAATTGACCATAAAATTCACTGATGTATCTAAACAGCGCGAGTGCTATCTTTCTTTAGTCTGTCTATTATTGGTTTTATTCAATCCTCTTTTCAGGTTTCTACAGCAGAGGATTTATGCATTTTATTAAGCTGTATCATTTGGCAAATTTCAACTGTGTTTAGCATCTGAATGCTATGATAGGTTTTAAACTCAAAAAAAGTAAAAAAAGAGCATGAACTGGAGTGAACTGATTCAGCATTACGGCTATTTTGCGATTTTCGCCGGAACTTTGTTTGAAGGTGAAACAGTGCTGATGCTGGGTTCTTATGCTGTGCACCAGCATCTGTTGCATTTTTGGCCGCTGATTGGGGCAGCCATGCTGGGCAGCTTTATCGGTGATCAATTTTATTATCAGGTAGGCGCTCGTTATGGGCAAAAATTAATCCAGACTAAGCCGGAATTTGCGCAAAAATTTGACAAAGCCAGTGCTTTCATCGAACGCTATCCGGTCTTGACTATTCTATTTATGCGTTTTGCATGGGGCCTAAGAACGGTATTGCCCATTGCGGTTGGCATAAAAGGCTATTCAGTTTGGAAATATATCCTAATCAATATTGTTGCCTGTTTCATCTGGGCTTTTATTGTGATTTTTGCGGGCTTAAAAATTACCCATGGGCTGCATGTGCTGTGGCAAAAACTGCTGCCGTATCATGAAGAGCTTTATACTGTACTGGCTGTTATAGGGAGTATTGTGCTGATAAAATTGCTTTATGAAGCGGTTCATTTTTTCAAGAAACGTGCTTAATTCTGCCTAAAATCATCATGCTGCTTTTCTAAATTAGGCGTATGCAAATACATTGAAATGATAGGTGATCAAGACGGTATTTGCAGCGAATACAGCATTTAATTTTAGTCAAAGTGGCAAACATAGTCGATAATTTCATCTGTTTGAATCTTAAATTGCTGCCCTTTATTCACAGTAAATGATTCACCCGTCTGAATTTTTTGATAGTCTGCAGCAATGCCAATCTGCACTTGGCATTGACCGGAAATGATCTCAATCCGTTCAGTTGAGTGGGTTTGAAAAATCAGCGGTTCCGGTGTAGGCAAAAATACCCCTATAGTTTTTCTGCTGCCGTCTTCCAATTTTAAAACATGGCTAATAGAGCGTCCGCCATAATGAACAGTCGGTTTTTTGCTGACGGATACAAAGTCAAATTGAGCATTTGTCATTTTTAGACTCATTTATTCGCATTTTAATCAAATCTTAGATTTTCAAATATAGCGCAGCATTTTTAAAAATAGGCTGCAGATTTAAAATCTTATATGAGTAATGATGAGTGCCTAGTTCGTATGACCGGGCTGTATTTGAGTGCCTATGCGTGTTTTATATGAATAATCAATTGATTAAGATTTTATATTTGATTAATGATCCATCTTTTATAAATTTAACTTTTATCGCTTTTGTGAAAAAAATCGCTCTATAGATGTGTTTGAGGGGGCATAAGTAATAGATTTTTAGCGCTTATCAATGTTTATCATGTGAAGTGTATACGACTAAAAAAGCAGCCGAAGCTGCTTTTAATGAGAGGTATAGGTATAAGCCTAATTAAGGTAAATATTAAACTAAATAAAATAACTGGTCTTGGTCATCAGTTTGGAAATACCAGTCATTACAATACGAACAGGAACAGGAAGGTCGACACCGCCTGCATTTAAGGCTGTATCTCGATGATGAAGCTCATCTTCATTCATTTGCACTAAAATTTGACGTGAACGATCATCTTGTTCTGGTAACTGACGAATATGATCTTCTAAATGCAGGCTGACTTGGCGTTCAGTTTCCGCAACAAAGCCTAGACTGTATTTGTCTCCAGCAATACCGGCCAGTGCGCCCATACCAAAAGATAGGCCATACCATACGGGATTGAGCAGGCTAGTGTGGCTATCTAGCTCTTTCAGGCGGTCTTCACACCATGCTAAATGATCTTGCTCCTCAATAGCGGCCTGTTCCATTTCGCGGCGTACATTCGGCAGTTTGGCGGTCAGCGCTTGACCGTGGTAGAGCGCCTGCGCACATACTTCGCCGCTGTGATTAACCCGCATTAAACCCGCAACATGGCGAGCTTCACTGACTGCCAATTGAGTTTGTGAAGTATTTGCCGGATTATCACGATGCGCCGCGGTTGCACCTGGCACTAAGCTGCGCAGGGCCTGGTCAAAAGAATGAATCAGTTTATCTAGACCTGTGTATTGACGCATGAATTAATCCTCCAGCGAGTCTTGCGCGGCAGGCAACAGTGGCTTTAGCCGAATCAGCAGCCATGTGCTGAATATTGCGCTTAGAACCGCAGTAATGCAGAAAAGTATTTTAATATCAATCTTAAGCATGCTTAAGATAATGATTGAGAATATAGCAGAAGATACCATAAAAACAGCATTTAAAATGTTGTTGGCCGCGACGATCCGCGCACGGTGTGAGCGAGGTGAAAAGGCCTGCATCATGGCGTACAGCGGCACAATATAAAAACCGCCGCTGATTCCCAGTAAGGTGACTGCCAGCATGACATGATAATAGCTCCAGCCGCTGTGAAACACATCACTTAAAGACAGAAGCGGGCCAGTATGCACGGGTACAAAAGATAGGCTGGCCGCTAAATACAAGGCAAATACGGTAAGGCCGACTGCACCCAGCGGGACCATTTTAATATTGACTTCTGCACCGCCAATTTTACGGCAGAGTAAGGAGCCTGCGCCTATGCCTACAGAAAAGAAAGTCAGCAGCAGGCTGACCACATTTTCGGATGCATGCAGGTTTTGCAGGGTCAGCTGCGGAATTTGCGTTAGATAGGTTGCGCCGTAAAACCAGTACCAAGAATTACCCAGTAAAATTAAATAAATTAGCGGCAGGCTTTTGGCATATTTTAGGGTTTGAAAGCTGGTTCTGAAAAAATTCCAGTCCACTTGAATATCCGGCGCAGTTACATTTTGGCGTAGAATAAACCGGCTGGAAATAAAACCCAGCACAGCAATGGTTAGCACAGTCACGCTGATCCAGACCAGATTGCCTTGCGAAAATGAAATTACTGCACCGCCTAAAATCATACCGATTAAAATGGCCATCGATGTGCCAGATTGAAATAAGGCATTGCCTGACATGAGCTCATTCGGCTTTAAAATTTCCGGCAAAATGGCGTATTTAATTGGGCCGAAGAAAGTCGAGTGCGTGCCCATCATGAACAGCGCCAGCAGCAGCAGCCATAAATTGCCCAAGAGGAAGCCGGCAGCGCCAATCAGCATAATGATAATTTCAGCAATTTTGAGTATTCGTACAAGCTGTGAGCGTTCATATTTATCAGCCAGCTGTCCAGCCGTCGCAGAGAAGATAAAGTAGGGTAAAATAAACAATAAGGCAGCCAAATTATTCAGCGCGCTGATATTGGCCGTCTGCTGAATCCAGCCATAGGTAATGACCAGAAGCAGCGCCTGTTTGTATACATTGTCATTTAATGCCCCGAAAAACTGGGTTAAAAACATGGGCAGAAAACGGCGGGTCGCTAGAAGATGTTCATTGTTCTTCATATGATTTATGCTGCATTTAAGTTTTATTAAGAAATGTGATTGTTTGGTAAAACATCTAAAAAAATCATGTAAGATACTTTCAGCTTAGGGAATGGTGAAAAACCAATAAATTTAAGTTCTTTAGCACATAAAATTTTGGTAAAAAACACCATTACATGAAGAATTTCTTTAGAGTTTGCTATGCCTGCAAAAATTAATTTTAAAAAGACAATGCTTCACCTCAGTATGAGTCGATTCATATACGGGCATCATAGCAATAAACATTTATGGATGAGCATCTTTTTAACGCTTCTGGCACAGCAAAGTATAGCGCAAAGCGTCGAGCCGCAAACGCCAGTTGCAGATGACAGTCAAGCCGAAATGCAAAAAGCTTTGCAAAAAGAAGCGAATACAAAAATAGCAACGGCGTTGGGTAAAACGCCACCAGCTGCCGCTGCGGCAGCGTCTAAGGCAGCGGATGACAATCCTTTAAAGCAAACTGCAGACAGCGTAAAAGCAGCAAGTGAAGATCTAGCCAATCAGAATACACAAATTTCAAATGGGCAAGTTTTAGCAAATTTACAGCAGCAACAAAATAGCACGGAAGCAGAGCCGGACAGTTTGCTTATGCTGCAGCAGCAAGAAAATAGCCCAACGCCAATAGAAGCATTTAAACCAATTCAATTTGAAGATTTGGAAGATATGCCGGTTGCGCAAATTGATCAGGCAATGGCCAATGAAATTTTGCAAGTTGCTGAAGAGGCAAAACGCGAGGCGCAGAATTATCATGCCACGCAAAAAACTGAAAGTGCTGTCGCCGATATTACCCAGCAGGAATTAGAGCAAATTAACCGTGCACCGGTGAATGTTGATCAGCTCATGAGCAGCATCCGCGCAGATAGCGAAATTTCTGTGCCAGAAAATACCAATGCCAAAACAGTATTTGATGATTTTCCTGATGACATGACAGCCGATGACAAAGAGCCAAATTTCTTTAAGCGAATGCTGTATAAAATCCGCCCATCACGTGAACTGAATACGGCTAAAGTGGCAAGAATTAGTGCAGATGTCGTGTTTGCTGCAACAGATAACAACAGTGAAGCATCAGATAACGCCTATGAGGCTTCTCTTGATAACTTAAAAGCCAATATTAAAGGCAAACTGTCGAGCTTTACCGTTGAGTCCTATGAAGATTTTCCGTCTGCGCTCCCTCAGCTAAGGAGTTTATCGAATCAAGCTGCCCAAGCTGTAGGTTTTTATAATGCTGGTTTTAAATTCGAAAAAACCAGTTCAAACCGCGTTAAAGTGACTGTAACGCCTAATGATCCTGTACTCATTAAGGAACATAATGTTGAATTCAGCGGCGCGGGCGCTGATCAGGCGCAATTACAGGTCATCAGGGTATTGCCTGATCAGGACGTAGGCGACATTTTGAATCACGGTGCCTATGAAAATACTAAAACCCGTATTAATGATGCCGCATCAAACAACGGTTATTTTGATTCTTATTGGCGTCTGCATGATGTAAAAGTCGCTCAGCCGGAAAATACTGCTGACATTAACCTGCGATTTGAAACAGGCGAACGATATAAGTTGGGTAATGTCGAATTCCGCATGAGTGATCCAACTCAAGAGTTTCCGCTAGATCATGACATTTTAGAAAAACTGGTGACATGGCAAGACGGTGCAGACTATACCTTCTGGCGGGTGAATGGTCTAGCGAACAACCTGACGAACTCACGCTATTTTAACTACACGTTGGTTGATGCTGTTCGCCCTGATCCGATTGAAAAGCCGCTTGAGCTGCCGCCGGATATTCAGGCGCTCGTCGATCAGAACAAGCTGGATGAAAATGCAGCTCAAGTGCAAGACAAAAAAGAAACGTTATCTAGTAAAGAAGTGTCGCAAAACGTGGTGAATGAAAATCAGTTTGCCGGCGTAAATGATGAAGCAAAGAATGACACAATTCGCACGATGCAGAATCAGCAGGATCAAAAAGAACAGGAAGAAGATGCATTAAAAGAAAAAGCGCGCGCAGAAAAAGTCGTACCGGTCATTGTGACGCTAAATGCCGATAAACTGAACAGCGCAGAGGTTGGGGTAGGTTTTGGTACTGATACTGGCGCGCGTTTACGTGGACAATACCGTCGCGCCATCGTCAACAAGCGTGGCCACTCTTTTGATGCCAACTTGGAGCTGTCACAAATCCGCCAGTCCATAGAAGGCCGTTATAACATTCCATATAATCATCCATTGAATGATTATATTAGTTTGGTTGGAGGTTATGAGCGCGAAGAGCGAAAAGATGTCGGTCAAGACGTTAATCTGATGATTGAGTCTGCGGTTGCCGGTGCCGACCGAATTATTAAAAACCCGCGCGGCAGCTGGCAGCATACTTTTGGTGTACGTTACCGTTTAGACCGTATTACTCAAGACGGCATCATTGATAAATCTGAAATTCCAGATGCCTTTTTGGTTAATAGCAATAGTCAGCAGCAATCTTTACTGTTCGGTTATGAAGCATCCCGTACTATTAGCGATAAACGTATTAACCCAAGCCGCGGTTTTAAACAAACCTATAAGATCGAATTAGGCTCTGAAAGTTTGCTTTCGGATGCTGACATGGCGATATTAAATGCCGGTTGGCGTTTTATTTATTCTTTGGGTGAAAACACGAACCATCAGTTTGTCGGCCGTGCTGACCTCGGTTATATTGTGACTCAAGATTTTAATAAAGTACCGTATAACTTACGCTTTTTTACTGGCGGCGACCAAAGCATCCGCGGTTTTGACTATAAGAGCCTTGCTGCAGAGGAAAATGGTTATAAAATTGGCGGTCAAGCGCTGGGTGTGGGGTCACTGGAATATAACTATCAATTTAAGGAAGGCTGGCGCGCCGCTGTATTTAGTGATTTCGGCAATGCGTATGATAAAGACTTTAATACAGAAACCGCTTATGGCGCTGGTTTGGGGTTGCGCTGGGCATCGCCGATCGGGCCAATCCGTATTGATGTAGCAACCGGTCTGTCAGATGATAACCATCCAATCCGTATTCATTTCTTTATTGGCTCACAACTATAATTTTCAGGTGATTTAACCATTATGGCTGAACAAGCGCAGCAGCAAGACCAAAATCAAAACAGTACACCAGAAACACCGCCGCAAAAACGGCGGATATTGAGAAATGTGCTGCTGTCGTTGCTTTTTATCATTGTGCTGCTGGCAGCTGCGCTGGCTGTAATGTTTTCAACAGATAAAGGCAGTAAATTCCTGCTCGACCGTGTGTTAGAACGCCAGCAAATTATCCGCTATGAATATGAGGGCGGAAATTTATGGCGCGGTATTATTTTGCGTAATGTACTGGTCAGTTTGGAACCTGTAGATGTAAAAATCGACCGAGCCAATGTCACTTTAGGCTGGCGTGCGATTATCAATAAAGAAATTCATCTCAGAAGCGCTGAAGTGCGCAATCTGCAGATTATCACCAAAACACCGCCAAGTGATGAACCATTTAAATTTCCAGAAATTCGCTTGCCGTTTGTTTTGCGTGTAGATGATGCAGATGTGGACCATATGCTGATTAAGACACACGCAGCCGGCGTAGATTTTTATGATATCCGTTTGCATGAAGCGCTTTGGTCTGGCACAGAGCTGAAATTCAAAGACTCCAGTGTGGACATGGGGTATTTAGGCATACGAAGCGCTACAGGAAACATGAAGTTTGAAGGAAAGTATCCTTTAAATGCGACAGCAATTGTAAACCTGCCTGCACTGCATGACAGTTTGAATGTGCATGATATTGCCGTAGATGCACGAGGCAGTCTGGATACAATTTATGCAGGCGTTGCGACCAATACACCGGACTTGTTAACAGGATGGGCAGTGGTACATCCGGTACGTGAGCATGTACCAATGCGCGGTCAGCTGAAATTTAACCATTATCATTGGCCGCTGCTGACAGATCAAAAGCTGTTTAGTAAGCAAGGTATTGGCAATTTTAATGGTGATATTAACCGTTTGGATTTAAATGTCATTACAGATTTGAGTGGCGCTAATATTCCGGAAGGTCAATATAACGCGCTGATGTATACGGATTTGGTGCATCAGCTGAATATCGATAATTTAAACGGCCAACTGATGAAAGGCAGTGTCAATGTTGATGGTGTAGTCAGCTGGAAAGACCATGTGACTTGGGATATGCAAGGCCGAATAGATAAGATCAATCCTAAAGACAAGTTGATTCCGCAGGCGGTGCAAGACTTCTTGCCGCCAAGTTTGGATGCCAAGATTGCATCTAAAGGCACCTTGGAAAAAGGGCTGCATTTAAATGCTTTGGTTGATTTTGACCGCTATGAACAATGGAAGCTGAACCTCGATCAAAATCCTGAAATTAGAGGCAAGGCGCAGCCGATGCTAATGGATGTGGCATGGAAAAATATTGACCGTGCTGTACCTTATATTGGCTGGCTTAGCAGCGCATCAGGCAATGCTAAAATTGCACTGCACCCGGACCAGCAGAATATTCATGTTGCAACAGCAGTCGCCCGTCATGATAAAGGCATGCTCCCGGCAGGCCAGTATCAGGCGCAATTAAATTTAAAAAATAATCAGTTGAATGTGCCTAGTTTTAGTTATGACTATCAGAAAAGCCGCTTAGCCGGTTCTGCTGTGGTCATGTTGCCAAGCGACAAACGCCAGCTGAAATGGGATGCCTTGCTGCATGCGAAAGACTTTAATCCTCAAACATTAGCAGCTGAGGCCCCAGTCGACTTACTGAATGGCTCTTTAAAAGCCAATGGTTATGCCAAACCGAATCAGCAAATTATTCAGCTTAAAGCTATTGATTTGACTGGACGCTTAGCAGGCCAGAAAGAAACAGTGCATCTTACTGGCGCGAGTACAGCTGCATTGATGTTCCATGATCAAAAAGCTGGCGGCGGTTTTAAAAGCTTTGCAGTCAACTATGACGGCAGTTTGAATGCCAGCCAATTGGAAGCCAGCAAAGGCCTGCTTAAACTGAAAGTTTCAGGGACTCCTGAACTGATTAAAATTTCGGAACTGAAACATGATGGAGTGGCTGGAAAAATACTTGCTAGCGGCATGGTGCATGTAAAAAATGGCATCGGTTGGGATATTAATGCGTCTCTAGTACGTTTTAAGCCGCAGTATTTTGCGTCAAATGTACGTGGTGAGTTATCTGGGAATGTGCAAACCAAAGGTCTTTGGTCAGATGCTGTAAAACGGATTCAAATACAGCGCTTGAATATGGCAGGCATGCTGAACAATAAGCCTGTTCGAGGTAAAGGCAACTTGGCGCTGGTACTGAACTCTAATCAGCATGGTTTTATGCCGCAGCAGTTTGAGGCCAATGATCTATATTTGGCTTATGCCAGCAATCAGATCCAGGCTTCGGGCAATGCGCAAAATCTGCAGTTGAAAATTAATGCGCCGGCGCTATACGAAATTTACGGCGGTTTGCGCGGACGTGCCTATGGTTATTTAAATATGCAGGTACAGCCTCGTCTGCAGGCATCTGCAAATATTGCTGTCGATAATTTTGGTTTAAATAATCTGTTCAGTATTAAAAAAATGCGAGTACAGGGGCAGCTGCCAACTTCCCAAACCACACCGACATTGTTGGTTGCTCGTTTGGAAGGATTGCGCAGCGGCAGTCGAGAGATTCAGCAAGGTGAAATATCACTTGCAGGCACACGAAGTGCACATCTTGTAAAAGTTAGCGCTGAAAATGCGCTGTCGAAATTTAAAGTCCAGTTGGCAGGCGGGTTTAATGCCCAAAATAATTGGCTGGGCCAAATCCAAAAAGGCGATTTTGATTCACTGCGTACCCATCTGGCTCAGCGTCAAAATGCATCAATTATTTATACTAGCGCTACATCGGATGTATTTGTCGGTGCGCACTGCTGGATGAGCCAGCAAAGTGAATTGTGCTTCGATCAGCCGATTCGGATTAATCCAAACCGCGGCAATGTGTCATTTACAACACGCAATTTAGACTTGAATGATTTTGCTGCCTTTATGCCGGAAGGGCTAGCCATTACCGGTAAAGTCAACGGCTATGCGAAAGCTTCATGGGCTAAAGGCGCGCGTCCAAAAATAGATGCACGTCTGCTGACACGTGATGGAGTTGTCGGCTTGGCTGCTGAGGATCCGCAGTATTTAGGTTCAACTTTGAAATATGATGAAGTAAGCTTAATTGCGAAAAGCGTAGCGGAAGGCCTGCAAATCCGTTTGGATACTAAGGCGCCAGATATTGGCACTGGCTATGCCAATGTCATAATTGATCCTTATAAAGACAGTAAGCCGATGCATGGTGAAGTTGCTTTTAATCAAGTGCAGCTGAAAATGCTGAAACCATTCATACAGGATGTGCGCGCAATGGGCGGCACTTTATCCTATGCTGGAAAAATCAGCGGGACTTTGACTCATCCATTAATGGAAGGTGAAGTGCGGGTCAAAGACGGATCAATCAGCATGATTTCATTGCCGGTGAACTTGACCAATATTCAACTGTATTCATCGATCCGGCAAAATACAGCAAGTATTAAAGGTGCATTTAACAGCGGTCAAGGTGCTGGTCAATTAACCGGCAGTGTCGATTGGAAAGATGAACCGCGTGTACAGCTGCAAATGAAAGGTTCAAATTTATTGATTCGTCAAGCGCCTTTAATTACAGCATTAGTGACACCGGATTTAAGTCTAGACGTATTGCCGTTTAAGAAAAAACTAACGCTGACCGGTTCGGTTGAAGTTCCTCGCGCTTTGATTTCTATGCCGGAAGCTTCAGAGCCAGTGGTCAGCGTATCCTCTGATGTGCGGATTGTGCATCAGGGTGACAATCAGCTTGAAATTTTAAAATCTGCCCGTCCTTGGGATATACGCGCAGATGTGTCACTCAGTTTGGGCCGTCAGGTGATTTTCCAAGGATTCGACAGCCGTATTCCGCTTATTGGACGTTTAAACCTTTCACAGCGCGGACTGGAAACAGCGATGCGTGCGAATGGCGCGATTGGCGTGCCGCAGCGGGTGAAAATTGAAGCTTATGGTCAAAGTTTAGACTTGAATCGCGCCATTGCGCGTTTTAATGGTCCACTGGTTAATCCAACGCTGGATATCGATGCCAACAAAACCTTGCAAGGCAGCACAGTTGGATTCCGAGTCACAGGCACCTCATCTAGCCCAAGTATTCAAATTTACAATGATGCAGGCTTGTCTGAGCAGGAAGCGTTGAATGCTTTAATTACAGGACGGATTAATGAAGGCAGCAGCGGTTTAAGTCAAACTGAAGGTTTTAAATCGGATGTAAACAATACGATTGCAGCAGCCGGTATCAGTATGGGGCTGGGCGGTACACGCGCATTAACCAATCAGATTGGGCGCACCTTTGGTTTAAGCGGACTTGCGCTAGATGCACAAGGCACAGGTGATGATACACAAGTCTCTGTTACAGGATATATCACTCCTGATTTGTATATTCGATATGGTGTAGGCGTATTTACCCCAGTCAATAAGCTGACTTTACGTTATCAAATGAATCAGCGCTTATATTTAGAGGCCAGTCAGTCGCTAGAACGCGCAATTGACGTATTCTATAATTGGCGTTTCTAAGGCATATCTACATGTAAAAAGGCGCTGCAGATTTGCAGCGCCTTTTTTGTGCAGGAGAATAATGAGTCAGTGTTGAAATTGGTTGCAGCTGTGCAGCAGGGCTATTGATGTATAGTAAATAGATTAAATATGAAACATTCACAGCCTAAGCGCTGAATAAGTAATAGGCTTACTGTTTGGATAAGTCTAGCATTGAGATATAAATGAATATGGATGCAGGCTTTTATATTGCATTATTTAAAATGAACTGAAAAAATTTACCCTGAATAAGCTGAGGGTAATTGGCTAAAATAAGATTTGATATTGATGCGGTATAAAATCAGAAAAGATCAATTGAGAAAATACAGAAAAGCTATATTGCATAATATTGATGTGATTCACGTATTTTAATTATTGTGCAAAATAGTCCATTTTATGACATATCAGAACCATCAGCGGTCAGCAACAATAGACATAATCTATAAAATTGATAGTGCGATGTTCAGATTTTTAGCTCAATTCTTGAATTATTTAATCTGACAATTAAGCAGAAGCTGTGGTAAAAAGGTATTAGAAAAAATCAGGGCTTTGGCATGAACTTCAGAATTTGTTCAATTTTATCAATTGGGTTGTCTTTATTTTCTAGTCAACAAATATTTGCAGGCAGTTTGGCTGAATCTTGGGAAGGCGATACCAAACTGAATGCCAATATTTATGTTTTTGCAGCTGATACAAGTGGCTCTATTCAAAAAGGCAATATTAAATATGACGTAGACCAGCCTTTTAAAGAGAGTGTAAAAGAGCTTGATAGCTCATTTATGGCCCACCTTGACTTAAGCAAAGGTAAATGGGGAATTTATGTTGATAAGCAGATTGTAAAAACCTCGCAAGATAAGCAGATTTTATCTGTACCGTTGGCTTTAAGTACTAAATTGGATCAGAGCAGTTACGGTATTTATTATCAAGCTTATCTTTCTCCTGAAACGGCAGCTGGTAAATATTCTAAATTGATAGTTGAGCCGACAATCGGTGTACATCACACCGATGTTAAAGCTGAATTGGGCGTTGCAAACAGCAGTATGCAAACTAGCGCTTCTTGGAATGAAGTATTTTGGGGCGCACGCTTTAAATATAATTTCGACTCGCCTTGGAATTTAGCTTCAGAGCTGACATTTGGTGCAGATAATACTCATTCGGCACAAGCCTATATTGGCTACCGTGTGCCTGTGTTCGAGCATAATATTAATGTTCGTGCAGGTTACCGTTATTTTTCGCAAGATTATAAATCTGGCGATTTCCACTGGGATATTCAGCAGCGCGGCCCAGTCATCGGCATTAATCTGCCCATTTTTTAAAACGAGGTTTTTATGAAAAGTGCATTAAAAAAAGTCCTTTTTGCAGCAGGGCTGATGGTTGCTGCGGAAATGGCGTCTGCATGCACCCGAGTCGTGTATTTGGGGAATAATGATGTCATGACCGCCCGCTCTATGGATTGGAAGAGTGATGTCGGCACCAATTTGTGGATTTTGCCAAGCAATGCAAAGCGTAATGGCGTAGCTGGCCCTAAATCAATTCAATGGACCTCTAAATACGGCAGTGTTGTAGCGACAGGTTATGATATTTCCACCACTGATGGGGTGAATGAAAAAGGGCTCATGGCGAATCTGCTTTGGCTGGTTGAGTCTGACTATCCTGCTGTAAAAACCGATACAAAAGCGACTTTAAGCATTTCTTTGTGGGCGCAATATGTGCTGGATAATTTTGCTACAGTAGATGAGGCCATTAAGGCGCTGGAAAAAGAACCGTTTGTCGTGGTTACAGATAAAGTTCCGGGCGAAAAACGGCTTGCGACACTGCATTTGTCAATTTCTGATGCCAGCGGCGACAGCGCGATTATTGAATACATTGATGGCAAGCAGGTGATTCACCATAGCCGAAAGTATCAGGTTATGACAAACTCACCGACATTTGATCAGCAGCTGGCGCTGAACAGTTATTGGAAACAAATAGGCGGTACTGTAATGCTGCCGGGCACTAACCGCGCCTCTGACCGTTTCGCACGCGCATCATTCTATATTAATGCGATTCCTAAGGATGCAAGCTTTAACCATTCGCTGGCCAGCGTATTTAGTGTAATCCGCAATGTATCAGTGCCGTTTGGCTTAAATACTGAAGAAGAGCCGAATATTTCTTCTACACGCTGGCGCACCGTGGTTGATCATACGCGCGGTCTGTATTTCTTTGAATCTGCAGTTTCACCCAATATTTTTTGGGTAGATTTAAAAGATATTAATTTTAAAGACGGCCAGGCTAAAAAATTGGATTTAGGCCCAGATCAAGCGAAAATTTATTCGGGCAAAGCCAATGCATCTTTTAAAAATGCTAAACCGTTTGAGTTCTTGGGCATACATTAATCATGTGCTGTTAAGCGCTTGAATGCACAATGGGATGGAAAATAAGAAGCAGTCTAAGGACTGCTTTTTTATATATTGACTTTGTGTTCTTGCAAGATTGGACGATTATAGAAAATCAAAATACTTAAGGCCTAAACATCTTTAGCCCTAAACCTAAAAATGTTTCTAGATTAAAATCATGCAGCATTTTGACTTTTATATTAAATGCTGAGGGTTAAGCATGCATCAAAGGAAGCATTCACAGCGGTTTTAGGCGATGAATATATGGTTTATGGTTATATTGATGTGATTTTATAAAAAGTCTAAGTTAGGTAAATGAATCTGAAAGAGGCTTTAATTGATGAGGCCAGTCATTCAGCTAAGCCTTTAAAAATAACCGCATGCAGCTGTCTAGCAAAATAGAAAATTTAAACTCAGTGAGTAGCGCCGCATGTATATACCAAGCTGCCGAATCGGTTAAATGGAATACGATTTAAAATATTGTACTCGGTGAGTAAAGCTGCAAATCCTTTAGTCTTTAAAAGTTTCGCTCAACGCGGCCTGTACTGCATCAACACGGGTTTTGCATGCTTTATAGGCGTTCATAGACTCTTCGACAATCTTCATTAAGTTGTCGATGTCCGGCTCTTGCTGATCTTCCAAAAGCGTGGCATTTTTCTTTAGAACGTCATAACCTTGTTTAAAGCTTAAAAGGTCTTTGTCTTTATTCATAGTCAGTTTCCTTTATGAGGGATAACGGTATTAATAGTGGCGTCAATAGCGCCATCTTGCATTTCAATTTGGATATTTGGCATGTTGCCATCAAGCTGATGAATGGCGCTGACAGCATGACCTTGCTGGCGTACGACTGCGTAGCCTTTGGCTAAAACATGCTGCGGGTTTTGCAGCAATGTTTCGCGCATTAAGGCTTCAATTTGATGCTGCGCAAATTTCAGCTGCTGTTCTGCAAAATACTGAGTGCTGGCTTTTAGCTGGGTCAACTGCTGAGCCGCTTCGTAAATTTGATTTTTGGCCAGCGTTTGAATCAGCTTCATTAACTGATCATTTTGATTTTGATAAGCGTTAATCTGATGCTGCGACAGCAGCTGAATATTTTGTTTAAAGTCCAGAACATCCTGTACCCGCTGCGCAATATGGCTGCGTATGCCTGCAATAACTTTGCTGGGCGTGTCAAAAGAACGGTGCGCAATTTCATCTAAAATGGTGCGGTCTTTTTCATGTCCTATGCCTACCCAAACCGGAACAGAGCGTTTGCATAGCAGGGCCGCCAGATCAAAATCGTTAAGATAGGCCAAATCATTGACAGCGCCGCCGCCGCGGATAATGACAATCAGATCCGGCGGAAGCTCAAAATCTGCAGCCCATTGACGCAGGCCTTGCGCCAAGGCAGCTATAATGCTTTGTGCAGCGGTATTGCCTTGAAATGTTGCAGGCGCATAGATAAATTCGCATACGCCAGCGTGCTGCAGAGTATCGGCATCTTTTTTAAAGTCGCCTAAACCAGCAGCCTGTTCTGGCGCAATCACTAGCACATGCTGAATATCAAAAGGCGCTGGCAGCTGCTTATTTTTATCTAATAGGCCTTCAGCACTCAGCTGCTGCACAATTTGCTGATAACGTTTGGCAATGTCGCCCAAGGTATAGCTGGAATCAATGTCTTCAATATTGACTGAAAAGCCATACTGCGGATCAAAACGGGCGCGCACTTTGATGAGGACATTTAAATCCCGGTTAAGTTCAACACCGCTTTCACGTTCAAATTTGCTCACTATTTTCTGAGCTGAAAATTTCCAAATGGTGGCTTTGCAGCTGGCAATGACTTTGTCGCTGCCAGTTTCTTTTTCTGCCAGCTCAATATAATAATGGCCACCTTTAATATTAAGATTTCGGATCTCTGCTTTGACCCATACCGCTTCATCGAAAGCCATTTTAATGACTTCCTGCACGGCGCTAAGATATTCGCTTAAAGGCAGCTGTAAATCTGGCATATCAATAAAAAAGATATTTCATGAGAATCATCTTTAAATTATAGACTGAATATTTAGAATAGAAAGCGCCAATTGCTACGCAGGCAGCGCAGCTGAAAGCAGAAGATGACTACGGCATCTATGCAATCAATGTTATGGCGCCGTTACAGTATCTAGGCCTATAGAGAGCCTGAATTTTAAAAAATGAGTGATCGTTTGAAGGATGCTAAACGGCAATAACAATGACAAATGCACGCCGATCTTTTATAGTGCTGCCATTCAGGAGAATTTCATGAAAAAGTTACTTGCTTTATCGGTTCTGATTGCACTGACAGGCTGTGCTGAGAAAAAACCGCTGACTCCAGAAGAGCAGTGGCATGGCTACTGTCGTAGTGTGGGTAATGCAGCTCGTACTATTATGCTGGACCGTCAAAACTCTATTCCTAAAGATCAAGCGGTAGAACACGCCAGTAAGATTGAAGATGAAACCACGAAAAATTTCATTATCAGTATCATTGATGAAGTTTATGCATTGCCGGAAGCATCCATCAAGCAAGATGTGGAAGCCTCACGTGAGAAAATCCGCAGTGAATTTACAGAAAAATGTATTGCGACACCGCATGATAAAATGCCAGATTACAAACCGTTCTAAGGAACGGTTTTTTTATAGCAGATGATAAATAGCCTAAGCAACCAGGCAAACATAAACTGTGACAAATCACTTATCTAAAAACTGGAAAAGCTTATCTTTTTATTGAATAATGATTAAAGAATAAAATAAGAGGGAAGCGTAATGGATGTGATTGGCTATATGCATCATGCAGATTTGCTCTTGGAAGATGAACAAGGTGTTGCAGTAATCAGCGCCGGCAGCTATGTTTTAAGTATTGGTGATAAAGTCACTTTCAAACGCCGAGTCGAAGGAAGCTCAGATCGTTATGCCGTGGAGATTTCTTTTGCCAGCAACCAATATCAGGGGCTTTATGAAGATTATTGCCAAGTGAAATTTAGCGGCAATAGAGCAGAATTAAATCAATATTTATCAGCAACAACAGTCCACTAAGGTGGAATATATTTTTTGATACAAAGAAGGCAGCATGATGTTGCCTTTTTTTACGGTGAAATTTGAGGGAAATGCCGATTTTTTGCCGAAAATAAGAGTGTTAAGTAAAGGAAATGATTATTGATTAATCAAAGTGGCGTCATTTAGCTAATAAATAACGGGCATCACAAAGAAACACTTTACTTGCATTAACTTTTAACTGGATTTTTAGTAAAATTTAGCAGTCCATATTGCTTGTGAAGCTTTTTTAAAGCTGGAATTCATAGGCAATTTTTTAAAAAAGAGGAATAACACCGTGCTAGAAGCTTACCGCCAACACGTTGCAGAACGTGCCGCACTCGGAGTCCCACCGAAGCCACTTGACGATGCTCAAACAGCTGAGTTAGTTGAATTATTAAAAAATCCACCAGCTGGCGAAGAAGCATTCTTAGTTGATTTGCTTGAAAACCGCGTTCCAGCGGGTGTTGACCAAGCTGCTTATGTAAAAGCTGCATTTTTGACAGCTGTTGCAAAAGGTGAAGCGACATCGAAATTAGTTTCTAAAGAACGTGCGGTTTACTTACTAGGTACTATGCTTGGTGGTTATAACGTAGCGCCTTTAGTTGCTTTGCTTGATGATGCTGAGCTTGCTGAACTTGCTGCTGAAGCGCTGAAGAAAACTCTTCTTGTATTTGATGCGTTCCATGACGTTGCTGATAAAGCAAAAGCGGGCAATGCAAATGCACAAGCAGTTATGCAATCTTGGGCTGATGCTGAATGGTTCACTAGCCGTAAAGATGTTCCAACTGAAATCAAACTTACTGTTTTCAAAGTAACTGGCGAAACAAACACTGACGACTTGTCACCTGCACAAGACGCTTGGAGCCGTCCAGATATTCCATTGCATGCAAATGCAATGCTTAAAAACGTACGTGATGGTATCAACCCAGAAGTTCCTGGTGAAGTTGGTCCTCTGAACCAAATTAAAGATCTTATCGCGAAAGGCAACCAAGTTGCTTACGTTGGTGACGTTGTTGGTACAGGTTCATCTCGTAAATCTGCAACTAACTCTGTTCTTTGGTTCTTTGGTGATGACATTCCACACATCCCGAACAAAAAAGATGGTGGTTACTGCTTAGGTTCTAAGATCGCTCCGATTTTCTTCAACACTATGGAAGATGCTGGTGCATTACCAGTTGAAATCGATGTTCAAAACATGAACATGGGTGACGAAATCGTTCTTAATATTGATCACGCTGCTGCAAAAGTAACTGCATCTAAAAACGGTGCTGTGATTGCAGAAGCTGAGCTTAAAACTCCTGTACTTCTAGATGAAGTACGTGCGGGTGGTCGTATCAACTTGATCGTTGGTCGTGGTTTGACAACTAAAGCGCGTGAAGCTTTAGGTCTTCCAGTATCTACATTGTTCCGTACACCAGTTCAGCCTGCTGCGACTGGCAAAGGCTTTACTCAAGCTCAAAAAATGGTTGGTCGCGCTTGTGGTCTTCCTGAAGGTCAAGGTGTACTTCCAGGTACTTACTGTGAACCTAAGATGACGACTGTTGGTTCGCAAGATACAACTGGTCCAATGACTCGTGATGAATTGAAGGACTTGGCTTGCTTAGGTTTCTCTGCTGACCTTGTTATGCAATCTTTCTGTCATACTGCTGCATATCCAAAACCAGTTGACGTTCAAATGCAACACACGCTTCCTGATTTCATCATGAACCGTGGTGGTGTATCTCTACGTCCAGGTGACGGTATTATCCACTCTTGGTTAAACCGTATGTTAATGCCGGATACAGTAGGTACTGGTGGTGACTCACATACTCGTTTCCCAATCGGTATTTCATTCCCAGCAGGTTCTGGTCTTGTAGCGTTTGCTGCTGCGACTGGTGTTATGCCACTAGATATGCCTGAATCTATTCTTGTTAAGTTCAAGGGTAAAATGCAACCTGGCATCACTTTACGTGACCTAGTACATGCAATCCCTTATGTTGCGATCCAACAAGGTGACTTAACTGTAGAGAAGAAAGGTAAGAAAAACATCTTCTCTGGTCGTATCCTTGAGATTGACTTAACAGAAATGGAAACTGACTTAACTGTTGAGCAAGCATTCGAACTTTCTGATGCTTCTGCTGAGCGTTCTGCTGCTGGTTGTTCTATCACACTTTCTGAAGAGAAAGTTGCTGAATACCTTAAATCAAACATTACGATGTTGAAATGGATGATTTCTGAAGGTTATGGCGATGCGCGTACTATGGCTCGTCGTGTTGAGAACATGGAAAAATGGTTAGCGAATCCATCACTTCTTAAAGCTGATGCTGATGCTGAATACACTAAAGTGTATGAAATCGACCTTGCTACAATCACTGAGCCAGTTCTTTGCTGTCCAAACGATCCAGATGATGCGAAATTATTATCTGACGTTCAAGGCGTGAAAATTGACGAAGTATTTGTTGGTTCATGTATGACGAACATCGGTCACTTCCGTGCAGCGGGTAAACTTTTAGAGAAAGTTCCAGGTGGTTCTTTATCTACTCGTCTTTGGTTAGCTCCTCCAACTCGTATGGATGAACGCCAATTGATGGAAGAAGGTTTCTATAATACTTATGGTAAAGCTGGTGCGCGTACTGAAATGCCTGGTTGTTCATTATGTATGGGTAACCAAGCACGTGTAGCGCCGAACACAACTTGTGTATCGACTTCTACTCGTAACTTCCCGAACCGTTTAGGTCAAGGTGCTAACGTTTACTTAGCTTCTGCTGAACTTGC
>JASLHF010000017.1 GCA_030152275.1 Acinetobacter sp.
CCGGTAGCGCCTTTCTCACCTTGAGGACCTTGTGGGCCAGTTGCGCCCGTTTCACCTTGAGGGCCTTGCGGCCCCTGAGGCCCTACACCACCTTGACCTCCATGCCCCCCACTTCCAGAACCATTATGTCCGCCGCCGCTATGACTTCCACCACCTCCAGAGCCATTATGCCCGCCGCCGCTATGGCCTTTACCGCCTCCAGAACCATCATGTCCACCGCTATGACTTCCTCCATCATGAGCGCCTGAACCTGAACCGCAAGATGTGCTGCAAGAGTGACTTCCGCTGTCTGGATCTGAATGTTTTCCTGCCCACACTGCACCGCTGATCGCTAATAAAGTACTGACTACAAGGATCTTAGGCGCCGTTTCAAGCGCATGGCTAAGCAATCCTGCATGGCGCATCATATGATTTGAGTTCGTTGAAAATTCTTTGATCTGACCCATTGTCAAATTTTGTGTAAAAAGTGCCTTTTCTTTTTCGGAGCGGGTATTAATCAATAATTTATTTAATATTTTATTCATGTCCTTATCCTTTTTTGTATTTCTCCTCTCTTATTACACAGACATTAAAATGCGACGTAAATCACATTTAATTACATATTTGAGACTTATTTATTAATAAATGTTTCGCCAAATTACTTTATTATTAAAGTGAATATTTATGAATTTTTAAAAACTAATCTTTTTTTTATGACTTATTTGGCATAAAAAAACCCGCAAAAAATGCGGGTTTTTTTACTATTAAAGCTTAAGCTTCAACAGATACGTAGCGACGACCGAATTGGCCTTTCACTTCAAATTTCACAACACCGTCAGCTGTTGCAAATAAAGTATGGTCACGGCCCATACCTACATTTGAACCAGCGTGGAATTCTGTACCACGTTGACGAACGATGATGTTACCAGCAGTCACAGATTGACCGCCATAGATTTTTACACCCAACATTTTTGGGTTCGAGTCACGACCGTTTTTAGTCGAACCACCGGCTTTTTTAGTTGCCATGTCTACTTACTCCTCGTAATTAGCCTGAAATAGCTGTAATTTTCAACTCAGTGAACCATTGACGGTGACCTTGTTGTTTACGATAGTGTTTACGACGACGCATTTTGATAATGCGGATTTTGTCGTGACGACCATGGCTAACTACTTCAGCAGTTACAGTAGCGCCAGCAACAACTGGAGCACCGATTTGAATGCTGTCACCGTTAACAAGCATCAACACGTCATCAAACGTAATTGTTGAGCCAGTTTCAGCTTTCAATAATTCTACTTTAAGGGTTTCACCCTCAACTACACGGTGCTGTTTACCACCGCTTTGGATAACTGCGTACATAATGTACTCCAAACATGCCCGTGTCGTCGTGCCGGTAAAGGAATATACCGATCTTAAGACGATCGCCACTGGGGTTATACAAGGGCAAGGATTTTAAGCGATAAGTCAGCAAACAACAAGCCATTCGCACAAAAAATTATCCAGAAACAACGATTATTTAATAAACAGCGGTATATAACTTCGTATAAAGTAGCGTATAAGCTTGACGGCGCTATAAAAAAATCAATTAGATTTTAAAAATCAATCCGCTGCTATAGAATTTCCATTTGAGGGCATGCTGGTATGCTATTCCTATTGCAGACTTAGCGTTCGTATTAGGAGATGAGATCTGGGGTTTTATTTGGAATTATCACTTAATTTTAAATCAATCGCTTAGCTTCCTGCATGTAATTATTATACTAAATTGCTAAACTACTGCAGCAATTCAAAATTATTGAGGTTTTTCTTCACATGAGCATCGACTTTAAGCAAGACATTCTCGCTCCTGTTGCTACTGACTTTGCCGCGATGGACACATTCATTAATGAAGGAATTACCTCTAAAGTCGCTTTAGTTATGGCGGTAAGCAAGCACGTTGTAGAGGCTGGCGGCAAACGCATGCGCCCAATTATGTGCCTGCTGGCAGCCAAAGCCTGCGGTGCAGATAATCTCGAAAA
Source organism: Acinetobacter sp. (assembly GCA_030152275.1). GTDB lineage: Bacteria > Pseudomonadota > Gammaproteobacteria > Pseudomonadales > Moraxellaceae > Acinetobacter. The sequence continues at coordinate 1,993 of JASLHF010000017.1, forward strand.
GCACCGTAAATTGGCTGCCATTATTGAAATGCTGCATACAGCGACTCTGGTACATGACGATGTTGTTGATGAATCAGGACTGCGCCGCGGCCGTCCGACTGCGAACGCCACATGGAACAATCAAACAGCCGTACTGGTGGGCGATTTTTTAATTTCGCGCGCTTTTGATCTGCTGGTTGATCTGGACAATATGGTGCTGTTAAAAGATTTTTCGACCGGCACGTGTGAAATTGCTGAAGGTGAAGTGCTGCAGCTGCAGTCGCAGCATCAGCCTGAAACCACAGAGCAAACCTATTTGAATATTATTCACGGCAAAACATCGCGTTTGTTTGAATTAGCCACTGAGGGCGCCGCAATTTTATCGGGCAAGTCTGAATTCCGCGAACCGCTGCGCAAATATGCCGGCCATTTTGGCAATGCCTTCCAAATTATCGATGATATTTTAGATTACACCTCAGATGCAGAAACACTGGGAAAAAATATCGGAGATGACCTAATGGAAGGCAAACCGACTTTGCCGCTGATCGCAGCCTTACAAAAGACTGCCGGCGAAGAGCATGAGATTATCCGCCGCAGCATTTCAACTGGCGGAACGGCCGATTTAGAGCGTGTTATTGCAATTGTACAGCAATCTGGAGCTCTGGATTATTGCCGCTTGCGTGCAACAGAAGAAACACAAGCTGCACTAGATGCACTGAACATGCTGCCTGAAAGCGAATACCGCCAAGCGCTGACAAATTTAGCGAATTTAGCGCTGCATCGTATTCAGTAAACTGCTTAGCATTCACAGAAAAGCGATTACATCCCGCCTATGCATATCAAATTTCAAGATTTATATTTAAACATGCAGCAGCAGCTTGAACAGTCTCAAGTGCTGCTGGATGAAAATTTAATTATTGAATTGGTCAACCGTATCCGTCCTGCAGATACCAAAAATATTGAGCAAATTCAGGCAAATTTTGAAGCTTTTTACCGCTCTCTTTTACTTACGCCTGATGCATCTTCTACTCTGCAAAGTTTTGTACTCAAACTGCTTAGCCGCTATAAGCAGGCCAGTCTGTATGCAGATACAGGTATTTTATCGCTCGACGGTTTTTGGAATCAGCTGTTTCAGCGCTTAGGCGCACACTTTTTGCCGTTAATTAATGATGCAAGCCAGCTGCAGGATTTAGTGCGCCGTGTTTTTCATCAGCACAGCGATAAATACTGGCTGGACAGCATCGAAGACAGCAGCTGGCAAAAACTTTTCCGCCTGTTTAATCAAGGTCACAGCAATCAGGAAGAAAAGAAGAAAATCCGCCGTGAGCTGATTAAAGCGCTAACTGTCTTATCTTACCGCGTCAGCGGCATCGGTCTGTATCCAGAATTTATTAATGCGCATCCAGAACTGACCGAATACGAATCCCCATTTTTGGTACAAAACCGCGAACTGAATGATTTTATTCAGCAATATAAACAGCTGCATCAAAATACCGAAAGCATGACAGCAGTCGTCCCGCCAGATGCTTCGCAGGCGCATGTAATGCTGGACCAGTGCCGTGAAGTCGTGCTAAAAATCAGGCGCGCGACCAAACGCAGCGGCGTCAGCGTCAGTTTGACGTATTTGCTCTCTTTGCTGGAACAGTGTTTAGACCGTATTGAAATTTTGCTGAATTTAATTGTCGATGAAGACAATGCCCGCTACAGCGCGATTGGCAGTTTGCTGGTGGACGTGACGGAAGCGCTGTATAGCGAACGCAGCGTGCGCGCCTTACTGGCCACCAACAGTGAATTAATGGCGCTGCAGGTAACTGAAAATGCAAGCAAGACCGGCGAACATTATGTGAGTACCGACAAAAAAGGCTTTATTTCCATGTATAAAGCCGCAGCGGGCGCTGGGGTTATTATTGCCGCCATGGCCACTTTAAAAGTGCTGGCTTCACGCTTGGCCTTAGCGCCACTGATGCATGCTTTTATATACAGCATGAATTACTCACTGGGTTTTATGCTGATTCATGTCCTGCACTTCACCGTTGCCACCAAACAGCCAGCAATGACTGCCGCGGCACTGGCATCGACAGTTCAGCACCGCAAAGGCACTAAAAATGCGCAAATTGCGGAACTGGCTGCGCTAATTATTAATATTATTCGAACGCAGTTTATTGCAATTTTAGGCAATATCTCGATTGCCATTCCAACCGCTTGGCTGATCATCGAATTATGGCAGCGCATGACCGATGAACCATTGCTGAATCACGGCAAAGCTGCGGCCATGCTGCACAGTTTAGATCCCTTTACCTCGCTGGCAGTCCCGCATGCCGCTATTGCTGGGGTATGTTTATTTTTATCCGGCCTGCTGGCTGGATATTTTGACAATATGGCTATTTACCGAAAAGTTGGCCCACGCCTGCGTGCACATCCTGCGCTAAAAAATCTGATGGGACAGCCGCGGCTGGATAAATTTTCCGCCTATATTGAGCGTAATTTAGGCGCACTGGCTGGTAACCTCCTGTTTGGCATCATGCTGGGCAGCATGGGCACTATTGGCTATATATTGGGGTTACCTTTAGATATTCGGCATATTGCATTTGCTTCTGCAAACTTGATTCAAGGGCTGCTGTGCATTAACGGCGGGCCAGAAGCCGGATTGGTCATTGTGTCTGTGCTGGGAGTAATCTGTATTGGCCTAACCAACTTGTTCGTCAGCTTCACGCTGACTATTATTGTTGCGCTGCGCGCCCGCCGTGTGCGTTTTGAGCAGTGGAAGCCTTTAGCGAAATTGGTATTGACCCATTTTCTAACCCGCCCAAGCGACTTTTTTTGGCCGCCGCGCCAACCGCTGGAAATTGAGGATGAATCCAGCAGCAAAAACCATCACTAAGGTATTCAAAGATTTGTTATTTTATATTGCATAGTATTAAAAAATTTCGTAAAAGAAATTAGCATAATTTACACACACTTGAAATAAAGTGTACTGATGAGTACACTTTAGTCTATTATTTTTCCAAGCTTGTCTTGGTTAAAATAACAAGGATATAAGCATGCCAAAAATATTGCTTTTCCTCGGTTTTTTATTATTGATTATCAGTATGTTGCTATTCAATACAGCCGCACTTTCCCCACTAGATCTGGGTACTGTGCAGTGGATGGCCGCGCACCGTTCTGCATTTTTCAATAATGCAGCCATAGGATTATCAGCAGTAGGTGGCATGCCTTTTGTATTATTTTTAACCATACTATGGTGTTTGCACCTTGCATGGTATAAAAAATACTCAGATGCTGTTTTTATCAGCATAGGAATAGTTGGAAGTATTTGCCTAGCTTGGGCACTTAAGTGCCTCGTCTCTAGACCGCGCCCACCTGAAATGTATTTCCTTGTCAAAACTTACGGAGATTCATTTCCAAGTGGGCATAGCCTTTATGCCGCTTCGCTCGGCTGTTTGGCGATGTACGTTTACCTGCAGCATTCGAAACATAAACTGATTTGCCTATTGACCAGTATATGGCTGCTGCTGATGGGTATTTCAAGAGTGTATGCCGGCGCGCATTTTCCTTCCGATGTCCTTGCTGGCTGGAGCATAAGTTTTATTTGGATCACGCTGCTTTACTGGTTGTTTAGCCGGTACAGGCAGCCTAAATAAATAAAGAATTTTAGATAAAAATCTAATTGAGGTGAAAGAATGATGTCTGCAAAGCTTTGGGCCCCTGCCCTGACTGCTTGCGCATTAGCAACAAGCATTGCGCTTGTTGGCTGCAGTAAAGATCCAAAAGATGCACAGCAAGCGAGCGCTGCGCAGCAAATGCCTCCAACTGAAGTTGGCATTATTGTTGCTCAACCGCAAAGCGTAGAGCAGTCCGTAGAACTCTCGGGCCGTACAACTGCTTATGAAATTTCAGAAGTTCGCCCGCAAACTAGCGGCGTCGTTCTGAAACGTTTATTTGCTGAAGGCAGTTATGTTCGTGAAGGCCAAGCGCTCTATGAAATTGACTCTAGCACAAACCGCGCAAATGTCGATAATGCCCGCGCTGCAATTGCCAGCGCAGAAGCGAACTTACATGTTCTTCGCGTAAAAGAGGGCCGTTACCGCCAATTGGTGGGTACTAATGCTATTTCTAAGCAAGAATATGATGATATTGCTGCTCAAGTAAAATTGGCTGAAGCAACGCTGAACGCCAATCAAGCGACCTTGAAAAATGCGCAAATCAATTTAGGCTATTCTACAGTTCGTGCGCCGATTTCAGGCCAGACTAACCGCTCTACTGTCACTGCTGGCGCATTGGTTACTGCAAGCCAAGCAGATCCGCTGGTGACTATTCAGCGTTTAGACCCAATTTATGTGGATATTAACCAATCTAGCGCTGAACTGCTTCGCCTGCGCCAGCAGCTAAGCAAAGGCTCTTTGGACAGCAGCAACAACACTAAAGTAAAACTGAAGCTTGAAGACGGCAGTGATTATCCAGTTGAAGGCCGTTTAGCATTTTCTGATGCCAGCGTGAACCCTGATACCGGAACTGTAACTTTACGCGCAGTATTCCCTAACCCGAATCATTTACTGCTGCCGGGCATGTTCGCCAATGCGAAAATTGTGCAAGGTGTTATTCCAAATGCTTACCTAATTCCTCAAGCAGCTTTGACACGTACACCAACAGGCCAAGCAATGGCGATGCTAGTAAATGCTAAAGGCGCTGTTGAGTCTCGTCCGGTAACGACAATCGGCACTCAAGGCCAAGACTGGATCGTGACCCAAGGCTTAAACCCAGGCGATAAAGTCATTGTTGACGGCATTGCCAAAGTAAAACCTGAACAGCAAGTTGTTGCGAAACCATATCAGCCTCAAGCTGCAGCTCCGCAAGGTGCTCAAGGCGCAGCCGGCCAAGCTAAACCAGCTGCTCCAGCTGCCGCGAAGACTGAACAAAAAGCTACTTCAAATTCATAAGGGGTAGACTGAATGGCTCAATTTTTTATCCATCGCCCCATTTTTGCTTGGGTGATTGCATTAGTCATTATGCTGGCGGGTGTAATCACGCTGACAAAAATGCCTATTTCGCAATATCCGACCATTGCTCCGCCAACGGTCACGATTTCTGCAACATATCCAGGTGCATCTGCGGCCACTGTTGAAAATACAGTAACGCAGATCATTGAACAGCAAATGAATGGCCTTGACGGCTTGCGCTATATTTCTTCAAACAGCGCAGGCAACGGTCAGGCATCTATTTCCTTAAACTTTGAGCAAGGGGTTGACCCTGATATTGCGCAAGTTCAAGTGCAAAACAAACTGCAGTCTGCAACTGCGCTGCTTCCAGATGACGTACAGCGTCAAGGTGTAAAAGTCACCAAATCTGGCGCAAGCTTCCTGCAGGTTGTTGCCTTCTATTCTCCAGATGAAAGCCTGTCTGCAGAGGATATTAAAGATTATGTGAACTCCAGCATTTCTGAACCCTTGAGCCGTGTAGCCGGTGTCGGTGAAGTTCAGGTGTTCGGCGGTTCATATGCAATGCGTATTTGGATGGATCCATCTAAAATGGCAAGTTTGCAAGTTACGCCAAGTGACATTGCAGCTGCGCTGAGAACTCAAAACGCGCAAGTGGCCGTTGGCCAATTGGGCGGCGCGCCGTCAATTAACGGCCAAGTGCTGAACGCAACTGTAAATGCGCAAAGCCTGCTGCAGACTCCAGAAGAATTTAAAAATATCTTCCTGAAAAACACCCCAAATGGCGCACAAGTACGTTTAGGTGATGTTGCACGTGTTGAACTCGGTGCGGACAACTATCAGTTTGATTCTAAATTTAACGGCAAGCCTGCCGGCGGTGTTGCAATCAAATTAGCAACTGGCGCAAACGCTTTAGATACTGCAAGCGCAGTCGAAGCGCGTTTGAAAGAACTGCGTCCAAACTACCCTGCCGGAATGAAAGATCAGCTGGCATTTGATACAACTCCGTTTATTAAGCTTTCCATTGAAAGTGTGGTGCATACGCTCGTAGAAGCTGTCATTTTGGTATTCCTTGTAATGTTCCTGTTCTTACAGAACTGGCGCGCTACTCTGATTCCAACCATGGCTGTGCCTGTGGTTGTTTTAGGCACATTTGCAATCATTAACGTTTTCGGTTTCTCGATCAACACGCTAACCATGTTTGCCATGGTGCTTGCCATCGGCCTATTGGTGGATGACGCGATTGTAGTGGTGGAAAACGTAGAACGGATTATGGCGGAAGAACACCTCGATCCGGTGCATGCAACAGAAATTTCTATGAAGCAGATTTCTGGCGCGCTCATTGGTATTACCTCTGTACTGTCTGCGGTATTCGTACCTATGGCATTTATGAGCGGCACAACCGGGGTAATTTACCGCCAGTTCTCCATTACACTGGTCACAGCAATGATCCTGTCGCTGATTGTGGCTTTAACCTTTACCCCTGCCCTGTGTGCGACCATCCTAAAACAGCATGATCCAAACAAGGCGCCAAGCAACAGCCTGCCAGCCCGCTTCTTCCGCTGGTTTAACCAAACCTTTGATAACATTTCCGGAAAATACCAAAACGGTGTTAACCGTATGACCCATCACAAGCTATTCTCAGGCATCTTATACGCCTGTGTAATTGCAGTGCTGGGCTTTCTATTTGTCAAATTGCCTTCTTCATTCCTTCCGAACGAAGACCAAGGCGTGGTCATGACTTTGGTGCAGCTGCCGCCGAATGCAACGCTGGAACGTACTGACAAAACCATTGACACAATGACACAGTACTTCTTAGGCAAAGAAAAAGACTATGTTGAATCTGTATTCAGCGTAGCAGGCTTCTCCTTTACTGGTGTAGGTCAAAACGCCGGCTTAGCTTTCATTAAATTGAAAGACTGGGATGATCGAAAGACCCCTGAATCACAAGTTGGCGCTATTATTCAGCGCGGTATGGCGTTGAATATGATCGTTAAAGATGCATCTTACATCATGCCGCTGCAGCTGCCTGCTATGCCTGAATTAGGTGTAACAGCGGGCTTTAACCTGCAGTTAAAAGATGCCAGCGGTGCAGGACATGACCAGCTTCTAAACGCGCGTAATGCGATTTTAGGCATGGCGGCTCAAGACAAGCGCTTAATGGGTGTACGTCCGAACGGTCAGGAAGATACGCCGCAATATCAAATCATTGTAGATCAGGCGCAAGCCGGCGCAATGGGTGTAAGCATTGCTGAGATTAATACCACGATGGGTATGGCTTGGGGCGGTTCATATATCAACGACTTTATTGACCGCGGACGCGTGAAAAAAGTTTATGTTCAAGGTGAGGCCGATTCCCGCATGATGCCTGAAGACCTGAACAAATGGTATGTACGCAACAACGCCGGTACGATGGTTCCATTCTCTGCCTTTGCAACAGGCAAATGGACCTATGGTTCGCCTCGTTTGGAACGCTATAACGGCATTTCATCGATGAACATCCAAGGTTCACCTGCTCCAGGCGTCAGCTCTGGCGACGCAATGAAAGCAATGGAAGAAATTGTTGCTAAATTGCCTTCAATGGGCTTAAAAGGCTTTGACTATGAATGGACTGGCCTATCTCTGGAAGAACGTGAATCTGGCGCGCAAGCTCCATTCCTTTACGGTCTGTCATTGCTGATTGTATTCCTATGCTTAGCAGCGCTGTATGAAAGCTGGTCAATTCCATTCTCTGTACTTCTAGTTGTGCCTTTGGGTGTCGTTGGTGCAGTAACATTAACCTTCTTAGGTATGGTGTTACTTAAAGATCCAAACCTCTCAAACAATATTTACTTCCAAGTCGCGATTGTGGCGGTCATTGGTTTGGCTGCGAAGAACGCGATTTTGATTGTAGAATTTGCCAAAGAGCTGCAGGAAAAAGGCGAAGAGCTGTTTGATGCAACGATGCACGCTGCAAAAATGCGTTTGCGTCCAATCATCATGACCACTTTAGCCTTTGGTTTCGGTGTATTGCCGCTTGCAATTGCGTCAGGCGCAGGCGCAGGCAGCCAGCACTCTGTAGGCTATGGCGTATTGGGTGGTGTAATCAGCTCAACATTGCTGGGTATCTTCTTTATTCCTGTGTTCTATGTCTGGATTCGAAGTATCTTTAAGTACAAACCAAAACAACAAAATAATCAGGAGCACACATCGTGATGCAAAATATATGGTCTATTACAGGTCGTAGCATTGCGGTTTCTTCACTTGCGCTTGCTTTGGCTGCCTGCCAAAGCATGCGCGGTCCAG
>JASLHF010000123.1 GCA_030152275.1 Acinetobacter sp.
ATTTGTTGATGAAAAAACGATACGAAAATCGCGTAATTTTATTCCAGATCAATTAACACGCCTTTGGCTTATCTACTTTAATACATTCCGTAACTTCAAGGCTTATGGATTGATCCTAGCCATAAAATAAACAGTTAAAGCGCTAATTTCATTTAAAGATGGTGATAATTAAACTAAGTATAACATCTCCTTTTAACTGACATTTAAACATTTATTAATGCATGTTTTTAGCCATTTCTACCAAAACAAATGTAAAATTAATAAACCACTTTATCGTTTTTCATTCAAAAACAGAGCATGTTAACCATGCTCTGGCTATAGCTTATTTAGTGGGTAAATTTAGTAACATAGACGAACAATACAAATCATTTGGCATTAAATATGAATTAGATTTTTCTGCCATAAAAGACTGTAGGGCTTTATCCGCTTTTTCTAATAGGCTATTTGCCTGCTGTGTAGTAATCGGTACTGTTTGATGAAATGCGGTTAATTTTTTAGTGAACATATCTAAAATTTTTGGTGGATTTACATGCTCACTTTTTGGTGAATATGTGTATATACAGAATTGCTTACGTACAACATTCCCTTGCAAATCTTGCCATTTTAAAATATTGGTCGTCATAAAATTCATAAACGCCTTTTCAGCATTTGAAATAGCACAACATAATCCGCCAGTATCATAATCCAATGCCTTTTCAATCAAATATTGCATGATAGGTGAAGACAGATCTAGCATATGTATGTGAGGACGATTCACCGCCACAGAACGATCAATTGTGACATCTAATAAAGATGCTTTCCCTAATATGCTTTTAAATTTTTTCTGGTTTTCTTCATTAAAGCGGACACGAATGTAACCAGCCTCACTATGTAAAGTATGCTCAATACCCAAGAGCTCAAGCATACCTAAAACAAAGCTTTCGATATGGTTAGTTTCTACCTGAATATCTGTTCGAACACTATCAGCATCCCCACTTGTAGCATAAGATAAAATTTCTCGCTGGATATTCACTGCTTCTTTGGCATTTCTTAATGCCTCTTCAATTCTTTCTTCTGTGCGCGAAATACCTATCTCAGTAAGCGTTTTCAAAACATCTTCAACGTCAACATATTGACTAAGCTCACCTAAAATTTCATCCTTCAATCCATCATTAAACTCATGTACTTGTACATTGGAAAGATCATTGACAATTTGCTCAATCCGCTCATACATTTTAAAGATAATATTTACATCAACACTGTCCGGTTGATGTAAATTAAAAATGAGAACATTTTTCTGTTGTCCATAACGATATAAACGCCCAATACGTTGGACTAAGCGCATCGGATTCCATGGCAGATCATAATTCACCATGATATTACAGGTCTTTTGTAAGTTAATCCCCTCGCCACCAGCTTCTGTAGAAATAAGAAATTGGCCTGTTTCTTCAAAGTTTTTGATCGCATTAATACGATCATCATGTTTCATAGAACCATTAATTATTTCAACTTTACCTAGACCATATTGCTCTTCTAATTTGGTCTTAATATATTCTTGAGTTGTTCTGTACTCAGTAAATATAAGAACTTTCTCCAAGGAGTTTTTCGCCAAAATCTGATCAATAATGGAATCCATAAATACATTTATTTTCTTGTCTTCACGTATTAAATGATGACTTACTTCGACTAATTCTTTTAAGTCCTCTAATTCTCCCGCAAAGAATTCAATCGAACTTTTACCATCATTTAAAATTTTCGTAAGTTCTTCTTCTAAAATTTCACCAGCATAGCGCTCATCATTCAACTCCTGTAAATTTTCATGAGCTGACTGATAGCTCATCTCAAGGCGTGTCACCCGTTTTAGCAAAGCTTTATGAATTGCCATGACACTTGATGCTGCCAATTTCCGATACGTAGTCATTACAAAGCCAATTGCTCGAGCAAAATTTCCTTCAGCCTGGCTAGCTTGATACCCTTTTTTAAAGTAAGCAGATAATAGCTCTTCAAATTCTTGGAATTCATCAGTTGTAGGAATAGATATCGCTTTTGTCACTTTTCCTTTAAAAATAAATTTACCATCTTTATCTGTGACATCTGCTTTATGATTTCGATAAATCATATCCCTAATAATTTCAGGATTACGATCTAGTTGTAATAAGCCTCGTCTTCTTTCAGGTCGCAATAGCTCCAAAAGTGCAACAAATTTTGCCTGATCCCCCTGGTGAGGGGTTGCAGACAAAATGATCATTGCTTTCGTTTGTAATCTAAGCTTTGCTGCTAAATCAAAACGGTCAGAAGAATCATATTTATTTCCATATTGTCTTCTAGATAGGCGATGACCTTCATCAAAAATTACGAGATCCCAATTTCCAGCATCTAATAATTTTTCAATATGATTATCATGTTTTAGGGTATCCATCGACCCTATGACATAATCATACTGTTTCCATTCACGTTGTTCATTAATAAAAAAGTCCGTACCATAAATTCTAAATTCATCAATATGGAATTTATGATACATCTCCTCTTTCCACTGTTTGGTTAATCCAGCCGGTGTAACAAGCAATACTCTTCTTGCTTGATCCCGCTGTCTTAAAGCATGCAATAACATTCCTGTTTCAATGGTTTTACCGAGACCAACATCATCTGCAATTAGCCAATTCAAGTTATTTGTTTTTAAAATATGGTGAACTAAATTAATCTGATGTGGTAATGGATCAATATCTAAATGTGATAGTGCACCTGTATTCTCATTCCACAATTTAATCGCATTCGCCAATACTCTTAGCCTAAATCGCTCTACTTCGGTCTGACTAATACTGACGTCACCACCTTTAAAACGTGCTTCTGCATTTTTAACTGGGATCAAATGCTGAAACGGCATCCAAACTCTGATATTATCCAGCTCAAAATTGACCAAGTATTGATAAAATCCGGCTAGCTTACGTTCAAATACAATTATCCCTCTACCGAGTCGTTGATATCCAATTTCTGGGGTCGCGTCTAGTACTTCCATACCTATCTTAAAGGCTGGCTGTAAATCATTTACCTTCACATCCGAAAATGGATTTTTAAGCCCCTTATCAAACCACTTTACAACACATGTTTCTTCATTTTTAGCTTGAGACACGATGCCAAGTCTTGTTTCTCCATGTATATCTAACTTAATTAAACAACCTTGAACTGGAGTTAAAGTACTATTCATTTAATTCACACTCAATTTCTTCATCATCTTCTTGTGACTGAGCCGATTTCTTAGATTTGGCTTCCAGTTTGGCTAAACGTTCGCTTTCCATTTCTTTATCAAACTGTTCCAAAATTCCACTTTCAATAGTTTTGAGATTAGAAATCTTGGGCCTTGAAATCCCCCACTTTTCCAGATCCTTTTCTTTCTGTATTTGCTGTGTATCGTGACTTGTATGCCAATATTGTTGAGTAAATTGATTGTCTTGAAACTCAACATATTGTGGCAAATTGTCATCTATATTTAAAAATCTATATTTTAGAAAGATTGCAAAGGATGAAAATTGCCGTATATAGCTTGGGTGGCTCACCCATTCATCATCCAACTCATGAAGTAATGTTTCTATTTCTTCAAAATCTGGATATCCACTAAAAGATCGAACAATACTTAATAATGTCGGCCAAGGAAAATATTTTTGTCGAATCTTAAAATTATAAACACCAGCATTATCATAGTCTGAATAAGAAAAATCACTTTCAAGGAGTTCTTTGGTTCTTACCATTAAAATAAATTCTTCAAAGGTAAATGATGAATCAGCCAATCTTTTTAAGGCAGCCCATGTAGCATTGGATGGATGCTCCTGAAAAAATACCTGTAATT
>JASLHF010000156.1 GCA_030152275.1 Acinetobacter sp.
AACTACGCGCTTCGCTTGTCTTGCGCAAGGGCAGAGCAGTGCTCTGCTTATCCTTGCTCAGGTTGGGGCGTAAGGCGAAGATAAGGCGTTAGCGCTTTATAGCCTTTTGGAAAGCGCTGCTTGATTTCTTCTTCATCTTTGAGTGAAGGCACAATCACCACATCTTCACCTTGCTGCCAGTTGGCAGGCGTAGCGACTTTATGATTATCCGTCAGCTGCAGCGAGTCGACCACACGCAGGATTTCGTTAAAATTGCGGCCAGTCGATGCCGGGTAGGTGATGATTAAGCGCACTTTTTTATTGGGATCAATAATGACCAATGAACGAACGGTGAGCGTTTCGCTGGCATTGGGATGAATGAAATCATATAGCGTTGACACTTTACGGTCTTTATCGGCAAGGATCGGGAAATTTACTGCTGTATTTTGGGTTTCGTTAATATCGTTAATCCAGCCTTTGTGAGAATCAACATCATCCACAGAAAGTGCAATGGCTTTGACCCCGCGTTTGTCAAATTCATCTTTCAGTTTTGCGGTATAGCCTAGTTCCGTGGTGCACACAGGGGTGTAGTCGGCTGGATGAGAAAATAGGATTCCCCAGCTGCTGCCTAAAAAATCATAAAAATGGATTGGGCCTTGGCTGGATTCCTGTGTGAAATCTGGTGCGGTATCTCCTAAGCGTAAACTCATTTTCAAACCTCATAATGTATATTCTGTTGTTGATGCAGATTAATATGGCGCAGTTTCTTTACTATGAAAAATACTGTTTTTGAATTTCCTTATATATAAAGTGAAAAAAGACTTTTTATACTGCTGGCAAAAAAATCCCGAAAGTCATCGGGCATTTACTATATCGGCTGTATAAAATTTGCTACATTACTTTGCCTTATGTCCATAGGGCTAGATTCAAAGATCAGATTTTTTAATGCCTTTTTGTGCAAAGGCCTTGTACTTCGAATTTCTAGCACCATAATAACGACTAAGAAAACTTATTCATTTGACAAGCAAGATTTAGAGAGTCTATTCATGTTGGCAAGTCTGATCGGAGGAATCTTCGGTACCAAAAATGAGCGCGAACTCAAACGCATGCGTAAAATCGTAGACAAGATTAATGCGCTCGAGCCGACGATATCTGCACTCAGCGATGCAGACTTATCTGCTAAAACTGAAGAATTCAAACAACGCTATAATAAAGGCGAAAACTTAGATAAATTAATGCCGGAAGCGTTTGCAGTCTGCCGTGAAGCGGCTAAGCGCGTGATGGGGATGCGCCATTATGATGTGCAGCTGATCGGCGGTATCACATTGCATGAAGGCAAAATCGCTGAAATGCGTACCGGTGAGGGTAAAACTCTCATGGGCACACTGGCTTGTTATTTGAATGCTATTAGCGGCCAAGGCGTCCACGTCATTACGGTGAACGACTATTTGGCTCAGCGTGACGCTGAACTGAACCGTCCGCTGTTTGAGTTTTTGGGTCTCAGCATCGGCATTATCTATTCAATGCAGGATCCTACAGAAAAATCACAAGCATACCGTGCCGACATTACTTACGGCACCAACAACGAATTCGGATTTGACTATCTGCGCGACAACATGGTGTTCTCGCTGGCAGAAAAAAAACAGCGTGGCCTGATCTATGCCATTATCGATGAGGTCGATTCGATCCTGATTGATGAAGCGCGTACCCCGCTGATTATTTCCGGTCAAAGTGAAGATTCATCTCAGCTGTACGCGGCGATTAATCAGATTCCGCCTATGCTTCATCCGCAAAAAGAAGAAAAAGTGCCGGATGGCGGCCATTTCTGGATTGATGAAAAACAGCGCACTGTGGAAATGACCGAAATCGGTTATGAAACAGTTGAAAATGAATTAATCAAAATGGGCCTCTTGGCCGAAGGCGAGAGCCTATATTCTTCTGCCAATCTGAATCTGGTGCATCATGTGTCAGCGGCTATCCGTGCGCATTATCTGTATCAGCGCAATGTGCACTACATCATTCATGACGGCGAAGTAATCATTGTTGATGAAAACACTGGCCGTACGATGCCGGGACGCCGCTGGTCAGAAGGCCTGCATCAGGCAGTAGAAGCAAAAGAAGGTTTGGAAATTCAGCCAGAAAACCAAACACTGGCAACTACGACTTTCCAGAACTATTTCCGTTTGTATAAAAAACTTTCAGGCATGACCGGTACAGCAGATACAGAAGCTGCTGAAATGAAAGAAATTTATGGTTTGGATGTGGTCCTGATTCCAACGCACCGCCCAATGATCCGTAAAGATGAAAACGATTTAATTTATTTAAACCGTAATGGCAAATATAACGCGATTATTCAAGAAATTCAGCGTGTGCACGAAGACGGTGTCGCGCCAATTTTGATTGGTACAGCAACCATTGAAGCCTCTGAAATTTTGTCAGAAAAGCTGAAAGAAGCTGGCATTGCGCATGAGGTTTTGAATGCAAAACAGCATGAGCGTGAAGCCGATATTATTGCGCAGGCAGGTTCACCGCGCGCAGTTACCATTGCAACCAACATGGCTGGCCGCGGTACAGATATTCTGCTGGGCGGTAACTGGAAAGCGCTTTTGGCTAAAATCGAAGAGCCGACAGCTGAAGATGAGGCGCGTTTAAAAGCAGAGTGGGAAAAAAACCATGATGCTGTTTTAGCATCAGGCGGTTTACATATTATTGGTTCGGAACGCCATGAGTCGCGCCGTATTGATAACCAGCTGCGTGGCCGTGCCGGCCGTCAAGGTGACCCAGGCGTATCACGTTTTTATTTGTCTCTTGAAGATGACTTAATGCGTATTTTTGCGGGTGACCGTGTTGTTGCGATGATGCGCGCGATGGGTTTGAAAGAAGACGAAGCGATTGAGCATAAAATGGTATCGCGTTCAATTGAAAACGCGCAGCGAAAAGTCGAAGCCCGCAACTTTGATATTCGTAAAAACCTGCTGAAATATGATGATGTTAATAACGAGCAGCGTAAGATTATTTATTCTCAGCGTGATGATGTCTTAGCCGAAAGCTCATTGCAGGAATACGTTGAAGAAATGATTCGTGATGTGATGAAGGGCGTAATTGAAATTTATGTGCCGCCAGAATCAATTCACGATCAGTGGGATATTGACGGTTTAGAAAAAGCTCTTAATGAAGACTTGGGAATTGACCTGCCAATCAATGCTTGGCTGGAAGAAGACCGCCGTTTGGATGAAGAAGGTTTAGTGGAGCGAGTGACAGACGAAGTTCTTGCACGTTATCACGATCGCCGTGCGCAAATGGGAGAAGAATCATCTGCGCAGTTAGAGCGCTATTTCGTACTGAATTCTTTAGACCGTCACTGGAAAGAGCATTTGGCGGCGATGGATTATCTGCGTCAGGGTATTCATTTGCGCGGTTATGCACAAAAGAATCCGGAGCAGGAATACAAAAAAGAAGCTTTTAACTTGTTTGTAAACATGCTGGCGGTGATTAAATCCGACGTTGTGACCGATTTATCCCGTGTACATGTGCCTACTGCTGAAGAACTGGCAGAGATGGAAGCGCAAAAGCAAGCGCAAGCGGAAGCGATGCAGCTGAATTTGTCGCATGCTGAATTTGACAGTTTACTGGCGGATGACGGCGCTGCGCCAGAAGTCGATGCGCAATTTACCCCAGTGTCAAATGCACAGCTTATTGAGCCTCCTGAAAGCCGCAATTCTCCATGCCCGTGCGGTTCAGGCTTAAAATATAAGCAATGTCACGGTAAAATTTAACGGATCATTTTATAAATTAGAGCCTTCGGGCTCTGATTTATGCAGCGAAATTAAACTTTTCAGGCAGCGAATATTATTTGCAGCGGCTTGTATTAAGTGGTATTTAGTTTCAGATTGATTACTGGAAACGGAACAGACAATGAAAAAAGTATTACAACCGTTGATGATCGCCGCGCTTGCTGTGCCGGCATTAACATTTGCAAATCCTGCTCAAACAACTACACCTGAAAAAGTAAAGCAGGCGCTGGGTGCGCAAACTGCGCAAGTTCAAGTGGGTGCTGACGGTCAAGTGACCATTGCTAGCCCGCGTACAGGCATCCGCTATACTTTTGCCAACCCGAATCAGCCGATTGTAATGCAGACTGCGGCTATTGCAGCGGCTAATGCGGCGAATGCTGACCGTATTGTGGCGTCTAATCCTGCATTGTCTGATGCCAGCCAGCAAAAAGCTAAACAGGCGCTGCTGAACGAAGCAGGCCAGTTGGCGCGAAACTGATTCTGATATCAGCCATGTCAGCTCTAAAAATGCCGGTCTTTGACTGGCATTTTTATTTTGGCAGCCGCTTAAATAAATCGCAGACAAAAACAGTGTGAAGCTCGATTTTTAGATCATTTTGAACTAAGCTGTATTTTTTCTTATAACCGAACTGGATATTTAAAAATGGCCGTAGGTGACGTATCAATGCCGCAAATGCATGCGGTAAAAGGGGTGAAAATTGGTTCTGCAGAAGCTTATGTGCGCTATCAGAACCGACGTGACCTGGTCATCTTTGAATTTGCAGCGGGAACACAGGCGGCAGGTGTATTTACTCAAAACGCATTTTGCGCAGCGCCTGTACATATATCTAAAGCGCATTTGAAGGCAGCCAATCCGCGCTATTTAATTATTAATACCGGTAACGCCAATGCTGGCACTGGAAAAACCGGTATGTTAAATGCAGAAGCAACCTGCGCGAAATTGGCGGAGCTTGCGGGTGTCACTGCTGAAGAAGTTTTACCATTTTCTACCGGTGTCATTGGTGAGCAGCTGCCGATTGAGCGTCTGCTAACAGGTTTACAGCCGGCTTTGGATAACCTGAAGGAAAATGCGTGGACGGATGCCGCTGTTGGCATTATGACTACAGATACAACGCCTAAAGGCGCATCTGAACAGTTTGAGCTAGACGGTATTACTTATACCATGACCGGTATTTCGAAAGGCGCAGGCATGATTCGCCCAAACATGGCGACCATGCTGAGCTATGTCGCTACTGATGCGCCAATCTGCCGTGAACTGGTGCAGCAGCTGCTGTCAGACGCAGTGAATGTTTCATTTAACCGAATTACTGTAGATGGTGACACCTCGACCAATGATTCCTGTATTTTTGCGGCTACAGGTCAAGCAGGCGGTGCTGAAATCAGTTCGCAAAGCGATTCACGCTACGCTGTTGTAGCGGATGTGTTGACTCGTGTTATGAAGCGTTTGGCGCAGCTGATTGTCCGTGACGGCGAGGGTGCCACTAAATTTATTACCATAGCTGTAGAAGGCGGCGCCAATATTCAGGAATGCTGTGATGTTGCTTACAGTATTGCGCATTCACCGCTGGTCAAAACTGCAATTTTTGCATCTGATCCCAACTGGGGCCGTATTTTAGCCGCAATTGGCTATGCCGGAGTTCCGGCGCTGGATGTAGAGAAAGTTCAAGTGTGGCTAGGCGATGTACAGATTTGCAAAGACGGTGGCGCGGCTGCTGATTATACTGAAGAAGCAGGGGCTGCAGAAATGCAGAAAACTGAAATTATCATTCGCGTTGATTTAGGGCGCGGCAGCGCAAAAGACACGGTATATACCTGTGACCTGTCCTATGATTATGTCAAGATCAACGCAGATTACCGTTCATAAAACTGAATTGAATTTTTTGAAAGCCTCCTTCGTGAGGCTTTTTTATAACTGATGCTTTTGAATGGCTGGTAAAAAAGCGAATGAGCCATTTTGCCTGCCGATAAAGAGGGTACTTCCGGTGTAACTGCCGGCATTGAAGGATAGAGAAGACTGGATTATGAAAGATGCGAACAATTTGATTGCCAATGATGCAAAATCTATTGTGCAGGCGCATTTAGACCGTTTGGGAGAACCCCAAGAACATCATTTAAGTGATAGTGCTAAACAAGAAAAGTTTGATTTAATTTTAGCTGAATTAAAAAAACGCAATGCAGTATTGGTTGCGCACTATTACTGTGATCCTGAAGTGCAGGAACTGGCAGAGCTTAGCGGCGGCTGCGTATCAGATTCACTGGAGATGGCGCGTTTTGGGCGTGACCACCCTGCAACAACACTGGTAGTTGCGGGCGTTAAATTTATGGGCGAAACCTCTAAAATTTTGTCGCCGGAAAAAACTGTGCTTATGCCAACGCTGGAAGCAACCTGCTCTCTAGATTTAGGCTGTCCTGTGGATGAGTTTACCCAGTTCTGCGATGCGCATCCGGATTATACCGTTGTGGTCTATGCCAATACTTCAGCTGCAGTTAAAGCCCGCGCTGACTGGGTGGTAACCTCAAGCTGCGCGGTTGAAATTATTGAGCATTTGGATAGTCTTGGCGAAAAAATTATTTGGGCGCCAGATCAGCATTTAGGACGATATATTCAGAAAAGAACCGGTGCGGATATGCTGCTTTGGGATGGCGCATGCATTGTGCATGAAGAATTCCGCGCTCGCGGTATTGCCAATATGAAAGCGCTTTATCCAGACGCAGCTGTGCTGGTGCATCCAGAATCCCCGGAATCTGTGGTTGATGTCGCAGATGCTGTTGGCAGTACGTCGCAGCTGATAAAAGCCGCACAGACATTGCCGCATGAACGATTAATTGTGGCGACAGACCGCGGTATTTTCTACAAGATGCAGCAAGCTGTACCGCATAAAATTTTAATTGAAGCGCCGACTGCAGGTGAAGGTGCAACCTGTCGCTCTTGTGCGCATTGCCCATGGATGGCGATGAATGAATTAGACGGCATATTGCAGGTTTTACAGCGTGGTGATCAAGAAATATTCGTTGACCCTGCATTGGCTGAGCGCGCTAAGCTGCCTTTAGACCGTATGTTGAACTTCAGTGCAGCATTAAAACGCTAAAATTGATTAAAAAATGCTTAAAATGCTTGATAAATAAGCGGTTGAAGCTCTTTTTTAACTTTTTTTAAATATAGGTGTTGACGTCTTTGGGCGTCGCGCCTAAAATGCACCCCGTACCGCACGATAAGCGATACAGAAAAGCTGAGATGAATCGGAGCATAGCACAGCCTGGTAGTGCACCTGGTTTGGGACCAGGGGGTCGTAGGTTCGAATCCTACTGCTCCGACCAATTCCTCAAGGCGAAATAATCGCATGATATTCTGTATCATCGAGCATGCGCCTGTAGCTCAGTTGGATAGAGCATCCGCCTTCTAAGCGGATGGTCACAGGTTCGAATCCTGTCAGGCGCGCCATTTGGTTAGCTTGGTATATAGAGTCTGAAACGATGTAACGGTGGATGTAGCTCAGTTGGTAGAGCCCCGGATTGTGATTCCGGTTGTCGTGGGTTCGAATCCCATCATTCACCCCAATATCGGAGCATAGCACAGCCTGGTAGTGCACCTGGTTTGGGACCAGGGGGTCGTAGGTTCGAATCCTACTGCTCCGACCATTTTAAGATGGTCAAATAAAGATGCCGCGTAAAGCGGTTTTTTTATGCCTGAAATTTGATAATTATTTTGCAGTGCTTCTTCAATAAAATTTCTATAAATAAAAAGCCTTGCGGGGAAGGCTTTTAAGTTGACATAAGCTTTAAATGATATTTACGTATCACTACGTGTGATTTAAGGGATAATCACGATATTTACACGGCGGTTTTCTGCACGGTGATTTTCACTATCATTATTAAACAATGGCTGCTCCGCTCCTTTGCCAATAATTTTGATTGAATTTGCTTGAAATCCTTGAGCTAAAAAAACTGACGCAACGTTTAGTGCGCGTTTTTCGGATAATTGCTGATTATAAGCACTGGAGCCAATGTTATCAGTATGTCCAATAAATTTGATTTTATGCAGATTGTATTGTTGCAAGCGCGCTGCCAGCTCGGTTAGCTTTTGTTTTTGATTATCCTTAATTTGATAATCATTAAAATTAAACAGTAGCCGTTCTGGAAGTGCTAATGTCCAGCCTTCCTGTGTTAAAACAAAACCTTGCTTTTTTAACATGCTGGCTTGTTTATAACTTAAATTTCCCAAATTCATGCAGCCGCTTAGCAAGATGGTGAAGGCAAGTGTGATACCGATGGTAAGAGCCTTTTTTAACATTTATACACCTAGCTGTTTTCTAATTTAGTGTAAATATACCATTTTTTATTCAATTCCTTCGCTTTGCGCATTGCGTGGTCAGCAAATGCAATTAAATCTTCTGGATTTTTTGCGCTATTGGTGCAGGCGGCGCCCATGCGGATCTGCAAGCTGATGGGGTGCTGCTCATAAATAAATGTAGATGCAAAACAAGTGTGAATATTTTGGCAAAGCTGTTCAATATTTTCACGGCTTGAGTTGTTAGGGAGAATAATGGCAAACTCATCACTGCCTAGCCGTGAGAAAAAGGCATCTTCCGGGAGGGCTTGCCTTACACAAAAAGAAGAAGCGCGAAGTACAGCGTCACCGG
Source organism: Acinetobacter sp. (assembly GCA_030152275.1). GTDB lineage: Bacteria > Pseudomonadota > Gammaproteobacteria > Pseudomonadales > Moraxellaceae > Acinetobacter. Next base: position 8,414 of record JASLHF010000156.1, read on the forward strand.
CTAAATGACCAAATTGAACGTTAATAACCTGAAAATCAACAATATCTAAAAATAAGACAGTTGCATTTTTTTGTAGCGGATGATCAAAGAGTTTAAATAGTTCTTCATAAAAATAACTGCGGTTTGGCAGTTGGGTGAGTGCATCATGTTTAGATTGATGGCTTAGCGCGCTGTTTTCACGCTGCAGATTTTTGTTAGATTGTTCTATTTCGCTGAGCAGGCCATTAAAGGCAGTGCTTAATGCCTGCAGTTCTTGAATGTTAGAGCTTGAAACACGCATATTGTAATTTTTTTTCACGCTGATGGTTTGGGCGGACTCGACAATACTTCGTATGGACTGCATAAGGTATTGATACACTGAGTTTACAGACCAATATGCTGCGGCTGATAACATAATAAAACCGCAAATCATGGCGAAAATAATTTTATGAAAAAAAAGTACTAATTCGGAAGAGTTCCCGTATAACTCTAAGTCTCCATAATGCTTATTATTGTGATCAATGCTTTGTTTAATGGGTTGGCGGAAAAATAGAAAGTCTAAAAAAGTTTGGCTGGAAAAGCGCTTTAAGCCTTGCTGCTCAGATTGTGCCAGCACTTGATGGTCGGCAGACGTAACGATGATGGAGCGGATGGGGAATTCAGTCGAATATTCATCTAAAATTTGTTTTAAAGTCAGCTTGTCATTGAACACCACTGCAGGCTGAATTCGTTCATTTAGCGCAGAGGTTAAAATATTGATGCTGCTTTTTGCATAAGCATTCATGGTATATGTTGAAATGGCTAAAAAAATTGCCGAACAAATCGTGAAGGTCAGCAAAAAAATTGTAAATTGTGAGCGGCTGAAAATTTGATGTAAGGTCAGCGGGTTATACAGCTGTTTCATTCATATTCCTCCGCTGTTTTTGCAAGCATTAAAATTCTAGGATCGATATGAACTTTAGCTTGGGTCAAGCTGTCCATGTTTATTTTAAATGAATAATGGACTTTTCGTTGATAGAGGCAAAAGGCGCTGCCAATTTCACATTCTGCATTGTTGATGCTAATGGATAATGCTGGAAAATTAACACTGCCATTTAACAGCTGCTGTTCTTCTTTGGGAGAAAGGTTAGAAAAAATGAGTGCTTGGCAATGTGTATGTTTTAGTTCGGCAGCTTGAATTGAGAGTATTTTAAAGCTGTCTGGAGCTGGGTTGCTTCGCATGAGATGCTGCGCCAGTGTCGCGTTATTTACTGTGCAAAGCGTGGATGATGGCTTGTTCCATTTTGCATAACTTAAAATGGAAAAGATCGTACTGTATAAAGATGTGTTGGCATCAGCATAAATTGCGGTGCTGTATGCTAATAAGGTTAAAGCGCAGGCTTTGCGGAATAATTTATATGCCATTTTAAGTCAAAGAGGAAGTTGAAAATAGAGTTTATATAAATCTGAATATAAACTTAAGGTAAAATTTGACTAATAATAATACGTAAGATGTGTAAAGTGTTTAAAAAAAGGACGCATGGAGATTTTTTTTAGAAAAAGGGGTTGTGTTGTGTTAGAAATGCTGTAGAATGCACATCCATCGGCGGTGATGAAGATTAAAACTTCTGATAAAACAGTGGCTTAGCTAAGAATGGTTAAGTTGGGTTTTAGAAAGAAAGTTTAAAATAATTTGAATTTCCAGTTGACTTTTAAGAGATTGAGAGTAATATAGCCGACCTGGCTTGATGCTGACGAAGCATTGAGAAGATCATTAAGAGATTATGAAGAACAACTTGTGT
>JASLHF010000161.1 GCA_030152275.1 Acinetobacter sp.
GGCGTCAAAAGCGTCCTGCGGCGCAGCTTTTGCATTTTTAAAACATTCTATGGTGTACGCCACTTGGGTTGGATCAAGCGTAACTACCCGCGGCATATCATAGAATGGATCAGGCCAAAATCCCGGATAGCGCCGGTAATAACCGTAGGGATAAGGCGATGGTGAAGGGTAGACCACAGCCTGACGGGGCGGTTGCTGCGAACGGTTGCTTGGGTCATCCAGCACTTTAAAAAATTGAAAGCCTTTTTGCACTGTGGCCTGCGCGGCTTTGACCAGCGTAATTTCCTCAGCGGTGCCGTAGCTCATATTCGGGCTGGCGTTAAAGCTGATGCGGAAGGTTTGCGCATTCAGCGGGGTGGCGCTGAACTGGCCCAGCTGATCGAAAGTCAGCGGTTTGGATGGAGCGGTGGCGCAGCCGGAAAGGATTGCGCCGGCGCTTAACGCCGCGGCGAACATTAATTTTTTCATGTGCAGCCTCCTTAATTATGGCTGTGCTTTTCAGCAAGCAGATCCTTTCATTATATTAAAATTGCGCCAATTAGAAACTGGAATTCGGTTCCTGCAAAAATGCCACCTCCTCAGGAGTGCTGGCGCGCCCTAAAACGTTATTGCGGTGCGGGTAACGCCCGAAACGGTCAATAATCGTTTTATGCTTTTGTTCAAAATCTAAATTGACCGGATTGCCTAGCGCTTCAAATAGCTTGAGCGCTTCGGCATGAATGGCGGCAGATTCACTGTGCATATACGGCATATATAAAAATGACCGCTGCGCCGAGCTTAACTGCTGATCCAGCCCCTGCATGACCGCCTCTTGCGCCAAAGCCAGCGCCAGCGGGTCCTGCGCAAAAGCGCGTGCACTGTCGCGGTACAGGTTGCGTGAAAATTGATCCAGCACAATAATTTCGGCCAGACGCCCATCCGCACAGGTGCGCCAATGCCATAACTCGGCCTGCGCCGCGCTGTGCAGAACCGCAGCAAAACGGCTGCGGATCAGTTCATCAAATGCTGTGCTTTTGGCAAACCAGTGAGGCTGAGTTTGCGGTGCAAACCAAAAATCTAAAATTGCTTGATAATTCATAAGATTTACATGTTGTTATCATATATTCAGCAATAAAATCACAAATTTAGCATGTCTTATAGTGGAACTTTGTGATAAAAAATTGCAAAAATAAAATGTTGATTTGGCTGAATTATCAGCAGTGCGTCATGTGCGGTCTTTAAATCACGCTATACTGCATAAATTAATAATTTTATTTTAGCCGTTCTTCCACTAAGCGAGATTGCAATGAGTCAGCCCGAACCGACCTCTCAAGATATTTTACCGGCATGGGTGGATTCTGCGCATATAACAGGCATGCTGCGCGGCATCGAGCGTGAAAGTTTGCGCATGCAGGGCAATGGCTTTATTTCGCAAAAAGGGCATCCTCAGGCTTTGGGTTCAGCGCTGACACATCCGCATATCACCACTGATTATTCCGAAGCATTAATGGAGTTTATTACCCCCCCGAAAGCCAGCATTGCCGAAGCGCTGCAGGACTTAAAGGATATTCATGCGGTGGTGCACAGCAAGCTGGAACAAGATGAAAAGCTGTGGCCGCTGTCTATGCCGTGCATGCTGGATGAACAGGAAGACAGCATCCGTTTGGCGCAATACGGCAGCTCCAATATCGGCCGCTTTAAAACGCTGTACCGGCGCGGTTTGGGCGTGCGCTACGGACGCCGCATGCAGACCATTTCAGGCGTGCATTATAATTTATCTTTTCCGGATCATTTTTTTGAAGCGCTGCAGCAGGCGGAAACCGATGAACAGCTGAAATCGCTGAGCCTGCAGGACTACCGCAGCCACCGTTATTTTGGTTTAATCCGCAACTTTATCCGCCTGACACCTTTAGTCATGTTTTGCGTTGGCGCAAGCCCATCCGTTTGCCAATGTTTTATGACTGGGCGCCAGCATCATTTGCTGCCGCTGCTTAAAGGCACCTTGTATTTACCATATGCGACAGCGCTTCGTATGGGGCGTTTTGGCTATCAAAATTCTGCGCAAAAGCAGCTGGGCATTCATTACAATAATTTAAGCGGCTATTTAGACGGGCTGCAAAAAGCAGTGAAAACGCCCTATGCGCCGTTTACCCGTCTTGGGCTGAATGATGCTGGCGGCGAGCCGATTCAAATTAATGACCATGTGCTGCAGATTGAAAATGAATATTACAGCCTGGTGCGTCCAAAACAGGTGCCGCGTGATGGGGAAACACCGTCTGAAGCGCTGGCGAAACGCGGGGTCGCTTATGTCGAGCTGCGTGCGGTGGATGTCAACCCCTATAGCCCGGTCGGCATTGAAGAAAATACTGCTGGCTTCTTGGAAGTGCTGGCGCTGTATTGCCTGCTGAAAGACAGTCCGGATTTGCTGGATGACGAACAGGACATTATTGAGCAGAATCAGGCTGAAGTAGTGAACCGCGGCCGCGCGCCGAATGCCAGCATTGCCGAGGACGGCCAAAATATACCAATTGAAGATTGGTGCCGCAGCTATCTGACCGCCATGCAGCCAATGGCGCTGCTGCTGGACCGCGCTTATGGCTGCACGCTGTATACGCAGGCCATGGCAGTTATGCAGGCCCGTGTCGATGAGGTTGATGAAACTTTATCCGCGCAGATGATTGAAGATACCTTAAAACAGGGCGGCACTTGGGGCTTTGGCAGCCATATGGCGCAAGAACATGCGGCTGCTTATGAACAGCATGCGCTGAGTGAGCAGACAAAAGCTTATTTTGAACAGGCTGCCGCAGCGTCACTGTTGCGTCAGCAAGAGTTAGAGCAAGACAGCAGTATTAGTTTTGACCAATATCTGGAGCAGTTCAGATAAGTTCTTTAGCGATGAATATTCCTAACGGATAATAATGAAGAGGATAGGCCATGCAGTGGAGTTACCGTCTGGTAAGCGGTTTTTTATTTTTAGCCAGCGTTGCCGGCATGGCATTTGCGCTGTATTTGGAACATGGCCAAGGCCTTGAACCTTGCCCGCTGTGTGTTTTTCAGCGTATTGGCTTGATTGGGCTGGGACTTTTTTCACTCATTGCTTTTTTGCATAATCCAGTATCAAACGGTGTGAAGCGTTTTTATACCTTGTTGGGGACTTTGTCGGTTTTATGGTCTGCTGGAGTAGCTGCCCGCCACGTGTGGCTGCAAACTCTGCCGCCGGATCAAGTGCCGAGCTGTGGGCCCGGTTTGGATTATTGGCTGGATACACTGCCGCTGAAATCTGTATTTCAAGAGGTTCTGACCGGTTCGGGGGAATGCGCAAAAGTGGACTGGACTTTTTTAGGCCAGTCGCTTCCGGTTTGGTCGCTGCTGTTTTTCTGTGTGCTCGCGCTAGTCAGCCTATGGCAGCTGCTGCGCCGTTATCCGGCAATCCAGAACGCTAAGAAAAAATAAGGCTTTTCATTTTTCAGCAAATAAAAAATCCCGGCAGTCTTGCTGGGATTTTTTGTTATGCAGCTAAAAGTCTAAGGGGGATTCGGATGCTTAGGTTAGGGCAATGCCTTCCAGACTTTCTAAATCCAGCATAAATTCATGAATTTGATTGCACTGCGCGTCTTCTTCATTTGGATAGAACCAGTGCACGATTTGTTCTGCGACCTGCGGGTGATGCTGAATTTCAAAATGATTCAGGCCATAAAAAATCGCTTTGTGCGCCTCTGGCACTTTCAGCTGGTAGCGCGGGTTGGGATGTTCGCCTAAAGCGCTCTTTACGCTGACCAAATAGTCGCCAATGACTTGCAGTGTGCGGTTCTTTCGGTTTTCAAATTCAATAGTGCCAGCCACCAGATAGGTGTTGATATGCGATGGAATTGGCGCAGGCTTGCGGTTGTCATCCATCAGGCCAATGCGGACTTCATTGTGTTCCCAGTCATCATCGCGCACGCTGCCGTAACGCAAATCTAAAATGCCGTTGCTGCGGATATTGGCGATATGTCCAATAATTTTGCCCAACGGAATGCGCCCTAAATGTTTTTGCAATGCAAAGCCTACCCGTTCCAGCACAGCGCCGTGATGCGGTGAGCCTAAACAGACTAAATTTTCGACCTGATGAATCCAGCCGTGCATATTTTGCTTGCCGTAGAATAGCGCGCTGCGCGACACCAGCCCGCCCATGCTGTGGCCGATCAGGTCAATGCTGGTGATGCCGGGATTGCGCCGCACCAAATCTTCGAGTGTATTGGACAGGCTGCGTCCATTGGCGGAAATGCGTCGCCCGGTATTGTAGTTCAGATACAGCATGGTGTTATGGTCGCGCTGCGCCAGCAGCTTCTCGCCAATACCGCCGTATTTGCGCGTAGACCAGTCTAAATGGTTCATGCACAGACCATGCACCAGTAGGGTAATGCGTCCAGTCAGTTCGCCTTTTTGCACGGCGCCGTAATGGTCATATACTGCCATCGGCAAGGCCATTGGATTGTGATATTTAAGCAGGTAGTCACCCAGCACACCGTTCAGCGCACCGACTAAAAAATGCAGTGTCGGGGTCAAGGGTTTATTGTGCAGGCGCGGAAAGCGTTCAATGATGCTGCGCAGCCCAGGCGCCAGCAAATAATTTCCATAATTAAAAAAGGTTTCATAGGTTAGCTGATAAATTTTGGCGATATACGGAATATCATGAAACTTTTTGGACTTTTGCTCACTCATGCCGAAAAGGCTGATCAGCAGTTCACGCTGAATATTTTGAATCAGATCATGAACTACATCGGAAAAGCGCATTGTCACCAGCTGTGCCAGCCCTTCCAGCACATCGGCCTGGCTCGGCGGCGTACGGTCCCATTTACAATAGGTTTCATGCAGCGGCGTAAGGCTTGGCATCAGTGTTTATCCTATTTTTGCGTATTGGCGCTGCGGTTAGAGCGCAGCTGGCCATGCGGCGGTTTTTGTTGGTCTTTTCGCATTCATCTCGAATAACTTTTAAAATACATAGAATTGAAGGAATTGTAAGTTTTTTTGTCGGACAATTAGCACGGATTAACAGAAATTGCAGCCAATTGGTGTAAAGTGAGTTAACGCTGAAAGGCTGGCGCAGCAGGATTGAGCTGTCGAGGAAATTTAACATGCGGCAGCCGGGGAGAAGCTGATGGATATCATTTATTTGCACGGTTTTCAAAGCGGCGCGCAGTCGATCAAAGGACAGCTTTTGAAACAGCGCTGTGAACCGAAGCATCAGGTATATCTGCCGGATTTGAATGAGCCGCCAGATCAGGCGCTGGAGAAGGTATCACAGCTGATTTCAAGCTTGCATCAGCCGGTGCTGGTGGGGAGCAGTTTAGGCGGTTTTTATGCAATACAGCTGGCGGCGCGGCATGCTTTGCCCGCAGTGCTGATTAATCCTGCTATGCAGCCTTGGCGCTTGTTCAGCACATTATTTTCAGCACAGCTGCCTTATGCAGTGACTGACAGCTGGTCGCTTGATGAAGCGCAGCTGCGCTATTTAGAAAACATGGCCTGTCAGCATTTTCCTGCCGGCGCACGGTTTTTGGCGCTGCTGCAGCAGGGAGATGAAATTTTGGATTGGCGTGAAGCGCATGGTTTTTTTAGTACGGCCTGCTGTCCAGCGCTGGTTATTGCTGAGCATGGCGGTTCCCACGGAATGGATGATTTTGCAGCCAAAATTCCGATGGTCCTGCAGTTTTTAGCGGCGGGGCCGCATTGAGCAGCAGATTAAAACACATTATTTTTGCAATCCACTCTTTTCAAAATCTTATTAAACCAGTAAAAAGAGCGGAGCATGCGCAAAAATAGAACAGCAAACGGCACATGAATTCATGATCCGGCGCGTCATGATCCGGCGCATAAATAGCTAAACGGCAGGCATGCGCTGGCGCGCCGGATATGCTTTTGCCAGAAAAAGCATATACTGTAGCGCTAGAAAATAACGTTTTAACCAATTTTTGCAGGGAATTTTGCAACGTGACGCAATATACGGCTCAATCGCTTGAAGTTTTATCTGGTCTCGATCCGGTACGCCGCCGTCCCGGCATGTAT
>JASLHF010000182.1 GCA_030152275.1 Acinetobacter sp.
GTGTATTGGTCAAAATCTTGAACAATACAGCAACCATCAATCTCTTCAATGGCAGTATTTTAACGTATCTGCATTTTTAAATCTGCCTTTTAACATGCGTTATGACTTGGCATTTGTTCTTCTGGATACCCCTGAGACACAAGATGTTTCTGAGCAGGAAAAGTCCAGGATGCTGGTGAAACTGCGTGACTTAATGGCTAAGCGTATTGTAGTCGTTAGCCGCTTGAGTGATGAACGTTTACTGCGCGCTTTGGGATTTACTCAGCTGATTGATAAGGCAGTACAGGACAGCGACTTAGCCTTGTGGCAGTTTAATATTTTGACTTATAAGCATGTGCCGGATTGGTTTAATTCTAAATTTTGGGCAAATCCAGAAAACTGGAACAAATTCCGCTGGTGATAAATATTTACAGATGGATAAAATAACCGCGCTTAAGATGTATTTTTAAAGAAATAACTTATGGTATAACTCAAGAGTCTAAAATAATTTCGGAAAATAAAATGACTAATCTCAGCAGCATTGTTGAAATTTTGGCGCAGCAGGCGCTTGGCGGTTCATCGCAATCCAATCAGCCAAATGGCGCACAAACAGGCGCAGCTGCAGGCGGCTTGGGTGGTATTCTTGGGTCTGTACTTGGTCAGTTGGGCAATAACTCAGGCGCAGCTTCAGCTAATGCCCAAGGCGGTTTGGGCGGTATTCTAGGTTCCGTTTTAGGTCAATTAGGCGGTGGCCAGCAAAGTCAAGGCCGCGGCGCTTCTGGCGGGTCCGCATTGTTAATTGCTGTGCTGCCTCTGGTGCTGGCTTGGATTCAAAAGCAGGGAGGCTTACAGGGTGCGCTAGATAAATTGCGCGGACAAGGCTTTAGCAGTCAGGTTGATGATTGGGTATCTACAGGGCCGGGTGATAATGCCACGGTGAATCCGCAGCAAGTGCAAAATTTGTTTGATGATGCAGATGTTGAAAAAGTTGCTGCAGAAACGCAAGCCCCGAAACAGGATATTTACAATGCAATATCGTCAGTGCTGCCGCAAATTATTGACTCTTTGACCCCGCAGGGTGAACAAACCAGTAAAACTGAAGCAAATGATGATATTCAGCAAGTTATGAATTTGGTGTCAGGGTTTTTAAAACGTTGATTTTTACACTCTGAAGATCGCCTTTAGCTTAACTTAGTTTTAAACGCCATTTTGAAATCTGCAGCAGCTAAAATTGAAGTGGCGTTTTATGATTATTCTAAAGCTGCTTGGCTTAGGTTTATTTTATTCGTGTTTAAGCAGTTGGCAGTGTATAAATTTATTAAAATAAACAGGAGTTCAATACCTGCTAGAAAAATGATGCAAGCGGTAATTCTTAATTAATTCAGCTTAAACACGTAAAAGTAAAATAAATGTTTGTTTTAAATTGCATTTATGAGCCTAAGGTGTTGGATGTGGCGAGACGAGCTGATGATACATGATGTATTCATGGCATTATTACAGACTATAGAGAATCTGCATCAATATCCGCATTTAAGGTTAGTTCATTTGAATTAAGTGTCATTTAGAAATTTTCTCTACCAAATTTGTGAGACATTTTTAGCTATCCAGATCTAAATTAAATAAACGGTTGGATGCGCAAATTCGTTTGGCAATGTAATGCGATTTCTTAAGTCGAATTAAAATAATTTGCGATTGAAACTCCAATTCACCAAATTCGGGTTCAACCTGTACATAATGCAGTTGGCCAAATTCATCGCGTACCCGAGCCTGTGCAGAAAAGCCAGGCCGTGCGCTGCCGCTGGAAATGGTGGCAAGCCGCCCGAGAAGATTTACTTGCTGTTTGATTTTTTTGGGCGGGATAACTTGGTCTAAACAATGAATCATAAAGACGGTAAAAAAAATCGCGATAATCAAAGAAGGTAAAATGAGGTAATAGGCTGGGAAAAAAGCCATTTCACGTGAATAAATACAGAGCTGCAGAAAATAGCCAGCAAAGCTGAAATTCATCAGCAGAAAAAATACAATCAGCGTTTTAGAAAATTTAACATTCAGCAGCGGCATTTCGTCTAGCCGTTTAGGTGAAATGCGCTTAAATAGCCGGCTAGGACGTAAATTTAAATAATAGCCCACAGTTTCTGCTATGCCTAAGAAAACGACAGCCATAAGACTTAAATGAAACGGCATTAAGTTGTAGTCTGTCAAAAACTGCGGCATAGCAGTCTCCTGCAAAAATTATGCGTCTAAAAGATAAATTCCACCATCAGAATGCACGGTAATTTCTACTTTTTCAAGCGCTTGACCTTGGCAAGGGCCAGAAATGCATTCACCAGTTTCGACTAGGAATAGCGCGCCATGTGTTGAGCATTCTATAAACTCTTGATCGCGGTCCAAAAATTGGTTTTCTAAAAACTCCAGTTCTACCTGTAAATGCGGGCAGATGTTTTGGTAAGCAAAGAATGCGCCGTCACGCTGGGTAATAAAAATGGTATCACCATCTGGCGTTTCGAAAGAACGCGCTTCACGTTCCGGAATATCTTCTGTCATGCAAAGTTTATGCATTATGCGCAATCCTTTTGAAAATTTTGCAGCAGCTGCGCGTAGACATCTATATCTAAACGCGGACCGAATTTAGCAACAACTTCACTTGAAACTAAAATAGCCAGTTCGGCGGCTGTTTTGTAGCCTAAACCGGCATTCACTGCATATAAGAATGCGCCGGCAAATGCGTCGCCTGCGCCATTGGCATCTACTGCTGTAACTTTACGGCCAGGCACATTGAAAGTTTGACCATCATGGTGAATCAACGCGCCTTTTGCGCTTAATGTAATGACAATGTGTTTGCTAAGTAATTTCAGTTTTGCCAGCGCATCGTCAACAGAATCTGTTTCTGTGTACATCATGGCTTCGTGTTCGTTACAGAACAGTAAATCTACACCGTCATCTACTAACTCATCTAAGCCTTGGCGTGCATATTGCACCATTGCAGGGTCAGACAAGGTCAGTGCAATTTGAACACCGTTTTCTTTGGCTATTTGGCGGGCCTGTTTTACCGCAGCGCGCGCAGTGTCGCTGGTGGATAAATAACCTTCAATGTACAGCCATTTTGCAGATGCTAGCGGGTTGAAATCAATTTGAGTTTCAGACAGTTCAGCTGTAATTCCTAAATAAGTGTGCATGGTGCGTTCAGAATCAGGGCTGACCAAAACCATACAGGTGCCGGTTACGCCTTCACTAATTGAATGCGGAGCAGTTTGAATGCCGGCTTCATTTAGGCCGTCTAAATAGATTTTGCCTAAGTCATCATTGCCTACACGGCAGCCGTAAAATGCTTCGCCGCCCAATGCGCTAAACGCAACAGTGGTGTTGGCTGCAGAACCGCCTGAAGATTGCCCTTTATAGACTTGGCTGGCTTGCAGACTGCTGTATAGGGCCGCCTGCGTGTCACCGTCAGTCAGCTGCATTGTGCCTTTTTGCAAATTTTGCTGAAGTAGAAAATCATCAGAAACTTTAAATTCCTGGTCAATAAGCGCATTGCCAATTGCAAAAAGATCAACAGTTGCCATGTAGTGCAGTCACATTTAATGAGAAAGCCATAAGTTTACACCAATGCTCAGGATTGCTGTAGTTTGTTGAATAAAATTCAAGACATGAGTGCCTTAGTATGATTTTTATTCAAGTTCATCAGAATTTAGGTTTTTTTTCGCAAAATTGAGGAATTGTTGGTCTTTGCTATTGATCAAATGCGGTTTTTTATTTACATAGTCTGTAGCGGACTTTGCAGAAGCAGAGCTGCGCTGCGACAAAAAATATGAACAGATCATTAGATTAAGAAGCGTGGATATATGGAAATCAGTATTCGACAATCCGAACAACTGCCTAAACAGATTGATAATTTAGCCGCATTGGCAAATCAGGAAGGTTATGCATTTATTCAGCGTTTAATCGAAGAGTTTAATAGCGGCAAGAACCGCTTTGATCAGGCTGGCGAATGTCTGCTGCTTGCCTATGATGGAGATAAGCTGGTTGGCTGCGGCGGCTTAAATCAGCAATGGGGTGACAGCGGTATTGAAGAACGCATTGGCCGTGTGCGCCGTTTTTATGTGCATCCGCAATACCGTCAGCATGGCGTTGGCAAACAGCTGCTGATTGAGCTGGAAAAGCGCGCTAAACCGTATTATGCTGCCTTGTGTCTTAATACAGATCAAAAAGGCGCTGCGCATTTTTATCAAAAGCATAATTATGTGTTTGTCGAAAGCCATCCAAACTACAATTATTTTAAATATTTAATTGTTTAAAAAATTGCCATATTCAAAACTGAACTTAATTAATCTGCCGTATTGTTTTAGTGGTGCGGCACAACTGCTCAAAGCAGTTTGATACAAGCTTGATAAGGCGCGCGATATTTAAAACGCGCTTTATTTAAAACGTGCTTTCGGTTTTATTTGCACGTTTACGTTACAATCTTCAATCTTCAATCTTCAATCTTCAATCTTCAATCTTCAATCTTCAATCTTCAATCTTCAATCTTCAATCTTCAATCTTCAATCTTCAATCTTCAATCTTCAATTCGAATAGACAAAACAGTTCACAATTTTTCATCACGGTTTTAATTTGGCTTTAAGCCAGCGGGCTAAAAATAGATACAAATAAAAACCGTGATGGACGTTTGAAATGCCTGCTGAATTATTAGGCGCAGATAATACTCGCCAATTACTGATGAAAGTGCCGCAAATTACAGCATTGTTCTGGGTGACTAAAATTTTTGCAACGACATTTGGTGAAACGGCGGGTGATGCGCTGTCGATGTCGCTTAATTTGGGTTATCTGGTCAGTACTTTTATTTTTGCTGTCATTTTTATAGGTGCAGTTTCTGCACAAATCCGCGCCAAAACTTTTCATCCTTATCTTTACTGGTTCACTATTATTGCCAGTACGACAGTCGGCACGACTTTGGCTGATTTTGTTGATAGGTCTTTAGGTATTGGCTATGTGGGCGGCAGTTCTATATTGCTGGCTTTGGTTTTGCTGTCGTTATGGACTTGGCATAAATCAGAAGGCAGCATCTCGCCTCATGCGGTGAACCATCCGCGTGCAGAACTATTTTACTGGCTGACCATTACATTTTCGCAAACACTGGGTACTGCGTTGGGAGATTGGTCGGCAGATACTGCGGGTTTAGGTTACACGGGCGGTATTGTGCTGTTTAGCGCTTTAATTGTGCTGATCTTCTTGCTGTATAAATTTACCTCTATTTCACGCACATTGCTGTTCTGGTCAGCTTTTGTGTTGACACGGCCTTTGGGTGCCGTGGTCGGTGACTTTTTAGATAAGCCCATCAGCTCTGGAGGCTTGGATTTGAGCAGATTTGCGGCTTCCGCTGTACTGCTGATTGCAATTGCCATTTGCGTGCATTTTTCAAAACGCCAGCAGCCAGCTGTACAGGTTTAATCGATCCTGATTTGCGCAACAGCCAGCATTGATATGGTTGAGCGTAATTTTTAAAGTTTGTGTTTAGATAAACCGCAGCGCTTTATGAATACAGCACTGCGGTTTTATTATGTATGGGGAGTGCTTCGTCGTTCAGGGTGCTGCATCGGGCAGGATGGACAGACATTTATATTTTTGATGTGATTTGGGCTGGGTAAGCTGTTTTTATATCCAGATGATTAAACTGACAGTTGCGGCAGGAGGGCTCTGAGCCTAAAAATAAGACAATTTGCTTTGACATCAGTGCATTGTAAAGGTGAGTATTTTGCTCGGAAAAATAATACTGCATGAATCCGATTGCTGTTTTTTAAGGTATACTTTGCACACTTTAGAAAGCTTTTTAATTAGGAGATCACATGACTGTAGATGTCACTGAAACCATTTCTCAAACTGTACATCCCGCGTTTCAGCTGATACGTCAACACCATGTTGAAGCCTTAGACATTTTAGTGTCTGAATATAAACATAAAGTGACAGGTGCAGTGCATTATCATCTCGCTTCAAATCACGATGAAAATGTATTTTTAGTTGCTTTTCGCACCCAGCCGATGGATTCCAAAGGCGAAGCGCATATTTTAGAACATACTGCACTTTGCGGTTCTGAAAAATTCCCAGTACGTGATCCGTTCTTTTTAATGATCCGCCGTTCATTAAATACCTTTATGAATGCATTCACGGCTGCTGATTGGACTGCGTATCCATTTGCGACTCAGAATAAAAAAGATTTTCAAAATTTGCTGGAAGTGTATTTAGATGCAGCTTTTTCAGCCAATTTAAATCCATTAGATTTTGCCCAAGAAGGCATTCGTATTGAACTGGAAAATGGCGAACCTGTTTATAAGGGCGTTGTGTTCAATGAAATGAAAGGCGCAATGAGCTCGCCATCAGATCAGCTGTATCATCAGCTGGCGCATCATTTATTCCCAGAAACGACTTACCATTACAATTCTGGCGGCGATCCGAAAGATATTCCAGACTTGACTTACCAAGAGTTAGTTAATTTCTATAAGTCACATTATCATCCAAGCAATGCAGTATTTATGACATTTGGCAATGAGCCAGCTTATAAATTGCAAGAACAGTTTGAAAGTTTGGCTTTGGCAAAATTTGAAGCAGGTGAAACACTGTATTCAAAACCGGAGCGCCGTTTAGCTGCGCCGGTTGAGGTGACTGAAACCTATGCCGTGGACGCCGAAGACCTTAAAGATAAAACTTATCATGTGATTTCATGGCTGCTGCCGCAAGCCAGCGACATTAAGCTGCGTTTAGGCATGCGTTTGGTGGAAGGTGTTTTGCTGGAAGATTCAGCATCGCCGCTGCGCCATTATTTGGAAACTTGCGGTTATGCGCAGTCTACAGGCCCAATTATGGGGGTGGATGATTCCAACTTTGAAATGACTTTCTACTGCGGTGTGCAGGGTTCAAATCCTGAACATGCAGCGGAATTCAAAAACGGTGTGTTCAAAATTTTACAGGACATTGCGGCTCAGCCGGTGGATGCCGCGCTGGTGGATGCGATTTTACATCAGATCGAACTGCATCAGCGTGAAATTAACGGTGATGGCATGCCGTATGGTCTAAGCTTGATTTTAAACGGCTTGGGCAGTGCGATTCATCACTCTGACCCTGTGCATGTTTGGGATGTCGACACGGCTATTGAACAAGTAAAAGAAGAGCTGAAAGACCCAATGTGGCTGTCACATCTGATTCAGATCTACCTGATTGATAACCCGCACCGTGTGCAAATGACGTTGGTGCCGGATGCGCAAAAATCTGCAAAAGAAGCTGATGCAGAAAAAGCCCGTTTGGCTGAAATTGGCGCCCAGCTGACCGAAGCGCAAAAAGCGGAAATTATTGCGCAAACTGAAGCGCTGAATATCCGCCAAGATACACCGGATGATTTAAACCTGCTGCCAAAAGTTGGCTTGGAAGATGTTCCTGCAGAACTGCAGATTGTGCAGGGG
>JASLHF010000188.1 GCA_030152275.1 Acinetobacter sp.
CGGCGCGCTGAAAAAGAATAAGGCGGGAGCGCAATTTGGTGTAAGATTTATCTCCATTTGGCTGCTTTGAATAGATTTAAGCTTATGTCTGACACTCAACCCGCATTATCGCTGCGCTATTATTTAACCTTAGAAGAATCGCAGGATGGTTTTGCTTTGGCGACTTTCGGCAAGAAGCAATTTACCCGTTTTATTACCCCAGTCATTAGTCTTGGGATTATGCTGTGGGGCTTTTCAATGGGCTTTGACGGTGTCGGACGCTACTATGTCGCGCTGGGCGCTTTTTTCCTGATTATGCAGCTGCTGATGCGCTATTGGTTTTTGCCCATGATGTTTAAGCGCCAATTTGTTAAATATCAGTTCGGTAAAAGCGAGCAGGGGCTGGATTTATATCAGGATTATGGCGAACTGCAGGCCAATGGACGTAAACAGGTTTTTAATTATGCCGATGTGGTGAATTTTGCAGCCGGCAAATTGACGTATATGCTGGAAATGAAAAACCGCACTGTAGTCATTGTGCCAAAACGCGCATTTATCAATCCGGCGGATCAGGGTATTTTTGAAAATACTTTTAAAAAGTAAATTTTTGGAACAAAACGCATTGCGGCTGCAATGCAGCAGGCAGGGAACATTATGACAGCACGTCCTTCTAAAATCGTCTGTGTCGGCAGAAGCTATGCCGATCATGCCCGAGAACTCGGCAACGCCGTACCGGACACTCCGGTACTGTTTATCAAACCGTCCAGCGCGCTGACTGCGCTGCAAGACGGCATTGCATGGAATACGGCTTTAGGCAGCTGTCATTATGAATGCGAGCTTTGCCTGCGCATAGACCGTCCTCTAAGTGCGGAAACTGATCCGCAAAAAGCGCTGCAGGCCGTAGGCGCGGTAACGCTCGGGCTGGATTTAACCTTGCGCGACCTGCAGGATACGCTCAAGAAAAAAGGCCACCCATGGGAGCGTTCTAAGGCTTATGACGGTTCATGCATGCTGGCTGATTGGGTGAGTGTTGAAGATGCCGTCAGCGACTGGAATGATGTGCACTATACTTTACAGATCGATGATGCGCTGCGTCAGTCCGGCAATACTTCGCATTTGATCTTTGATATTGGTTCATTATTGGCAGACATCAGCCAAGCTTTCACTTTGGACGCTGGTGATGTGGTCATGACTGGCACGCCGGCAGGGGTAGCTGCGTTAAAATCCGGTGAACAGCTGAAAATGACTTTAAAAGGCAAATCACAAGAGTATGTCTGGACCACCTATGTGAAATAAATTTTGCGTAGGGCGCAATATTGAGGACTGCATATGCAGTCCTTTTTTATTTTCCTGATAGCGCAGGCAAGCCGCCAAACATTCAATACCGCTTAGGTGAATCACTATGGAGGATTAATGCGCGCGAGCGTTTAATTTTCTGAACTGATCTGGAGTCAGCTGCATCCAGCGCTTGAACATATTAATAAACGCAGAAGCATTGGCATAGCCTAAATCCAGCGCAATACTTTCAACTTTTTTGCCATCGCTCAGCATGCTCATGGCTTTAATAGCCTTTAAGCGCTGGCGCCATTCATGCAGCGACATGCCCAGTTCTTTTTGGCAGCAGCGGGCCAATGTGCGTTCTGTCATATTGGCCCGCTGCGCCAGTGCCTGCAAAGGGCTGCTGTCAGCAGGGTGTTCATGCAGATAATTGAGAATGTGCTGCAGTGCTGGATGTTCAGCCTGAGGCAGATAACTGCTGACCCATTGGGCCTGTTTTAATTGATCCAATATCACCTGCAGCAAGCGCTGACGTTCAGCGCTGTCTGCCTGAGTATGCTGACGAAGATGGTCAAATATGGCTGAAACCAAGGGCGAACTGAGCAGAATACCGGGCTGCTGCGGCAATTCCGTGCAGAGGCTTTCATGGATATACAATGTTCCATGTGAAACCGCAGTGCGGTTTAAGCCGCTGTGCTGCAGATTTGGCGGCAGCCAAATGCCGTATGGAGGCGGTGTAAGATAGTCTATGCTGCCGATATGTACCTGCATAATGCCGTTAAAGGCATAAATAAATTCTCCCCAAGCATGGCCATGCACTGGATAAACCGACTGAGCAGGATCCTCACGAAAACTAATCCATAGCGGCGCTTCAATCTGGTCATTGGTTTTGAGCTGTGTGCCTGATGCATGCGGAGCTGCTGTATTGGCCATAGGGAAAATGCCCGAATATGAAGATGGCTTGTCATTTTTGAATTATATCTTTTATTCAGGACAGTTCTATAGTAGTGCATTATTGCATGAACGAGCCAAGCAAGTGGAACAGCGCAAAATGCTGGATGTGCAAGCATCTGGCCTAATGATTATTTTATGCATGATTTGGGGCATGCAGCAGACGGTGCTGAAACTGGCAGCCAATGATATTGCACCAGTCATGCAGATTGCGCTCCGCTCTGGTCTAGCAGCGCTGCTGGTGCTGCCGTTGTTAAAAACCGTGGCGGGTACACATCTATACAGCAAAATCTATCTTGTTCCGGGAATGTGGCTGGGGCTGCTGTTTTCTGCTGAGTTTTTATGCGTGGCGCAAGCGCTGCATTACACCTCCGCTTCGCATACGGCTGTGCTGCTGTATACAGCGCCAATTTTTGTGGCGCTGGGTCTGCATTGGAAATTGCCGGAAGAAAAGCTGAACGTCGTGCAATGGTTTGGCATTATTTTGGCCTTTGCCGGTATTGTGCTGGCTTTTGCAGGTCGAAGCCAGGCAGGCGAAGCTGCTGTGCAAATGCTGTGGGGTGATTTTTTAGCGCTGCTGGCTGGCGTTATGTGGGCGCTGACAACGCTGTCTTTGCGTCTTAGTAAACTGGCGGATGCACCGGCCACGCAAACCCTGTTTTATCAGCTGGCGGGAAGTTTTCTGCTGTTAATGCCGTGGGCGCTGCTGACGGGTCAAGGCGCAGTGCATTGGACACGGCTGGCGCTGGGCAGCATGCTGTTTCATGTCCTGCTGATGTCTTTTTTTAGCCTGATGCTGTGGTTTTGGCTGCTGCGGCGCTATTTAGCTAACGGGTTAGGTGTATTTTCATTTTTGACGCCGGTTTTTGGCATGCTGTTTGGCGTACTGCTGCTGAATGAACGTATTGAGCTGAACTTTTTGCTGGGGGCCGTTTTGGTGATGGCTGGTGTGATGACGGTTAGTCTGCACCGCTGGCTGCAGCGTGCGCTGCGCCATCCAAACATGCGCTAAAAAACGCCTTTTGTCCCTGTATTTTTTATGCCTTTTTTGCAGTGAAATGCTAAGGTAGCGGTTTTAAAAATCTAAGTGAGTCCGCTGTGCAGGTTCGACAAGCGCTGGATGCTAAAGCTTCCTCAATCATGTTTTTTCTCTGCATTTTATGGGGAATGCAGCAGGTCGTGGTCAAACTGGCGGCACCTGATATTGGCCCGATGATGCAAATGGCGCTTCGGTCTGGCCTGTCAGCGCTGATGGTTTTTCCGCTCATTAAATTGGCGCAGGGACAGTCGCTTTGGGCGCGAAAATACTGGTTTTCCGGCAGTTTAGTCGCTGCGCTGTTTGCCTTTGAGTTTTTTTTGGTGGCGCAGGCGCTGCATTACACCTCAGCCTCGCATACGGTCGTGCTGCTGTACACCGCGCCAATTTTTGTCGCGCTGGGGCTGCATTGGAAATTGCCTGCAGAGCGGCTCACCTTGAAACAGTGGGTTGGCATTTTTACCGCATTTTTAGGTATCGTCGTGACGTTTCTTGGCCGCAGCAGCAGTCCGGCGCAGGACTTAAGCGCCATGCTGCTGGGTGATTTTCTGGCCTTGGGCGCCGGCGCGCTGTGGGCGTCGACCACCATTGCAGTGCGTTTAACCAATTTATCGGAAGCGCCTGCCACGCAAACGCTGTTTTACCAGCTGGCGGGCGGTTTTCTGCTGCTGCTGCCAATGGCATTTTTGCTGGGGCAGGGCACAGTGCGGTGGAGCATGCTGACCCTGAGCAGTTTAGTGTTTCATGCCGTGATGATTTCATTTGCCAGTTATTTAATTTGGTTTTGGCTGTTGAAACGTTATCTGGCTTCGCGTTTAGGGGTATTTTCGTTTTTAACGCCTTTGTTTGGCATCGTGTTTGGCGTGCTGATTTTAAATGAACCGCTGGAAAGCAATTTCATTGCCGGTACGCTGATGGTCATGGCGGGTGTGCTGATTGTCAGTCTGTCCGGACGGGCGCCCCCAAAAGCCTGAACTTTGCAGCCAAGCGCCATGATCCTTTATTTTCTGTACTGCAGTTTTCTTGCCGGCTGTTATGGCGCGTAGATAGCGCCATAGACACTTATTTTTGCTCAAAGATAGTGGATAGCGGAATTGCCAGTTTGGCGGCCAGATAATGATCAGATTCGGCCAGTGCTGGGCCAATCCGCTCTATCCATTTATCATTTTCCTGCACATTGCCAAGTTCTGCGCAATGCGGCAGCGGAAACGGCAGCTGCGAATAGAAACTCCAAAAATCGACCTGATTCAAATTTCGCACCAGTACATAATTATTATCATCTGTGCGCATAATCAGGTTTTGTTTTTCCAGCAGCTGTACATAAGACGGCCAGCGGCCAATTTCTTCACGGCCCAATACATCCAGCGCTTCAGATTCACTGACGCTTTCGCCGATTTTTTGCTTGATATAAAACAGTTCCAGTACATCCATCAGCATAATGACTGGATGGCGCTTTTGCTTACGGTGACTGTCGGCATTGAAAGCGGTCAGCGCATAACTGATTTCCACACCAATCAGCACAATATTCCACGACAGAAAAATCCACAGCAGGAAAATTGGAATAGCGGCAAAGGCGCCGTAAACAAGTTCATAACTGGTGAAGTTCGACATCACGATGCCAAACAGGTTTTTCAGCAGTTCGAACACAACTGCGCTGAATAGCCCAGCAATTAAGGCCGCTTTAACTGGAACCGTGCGGTTGGGGATAGTCCAGTTCAAAATAAAAAAGCCCAGCACTGTCAATGAAAATGAAATCAGCCACAAAATAAATGCGCCGTTCAGCTCATAGCCAGCAAAATAATTGCTCAGCACATTCATTGAACCAACAGTGGATGAAATCACAAATGCGCTGCCCAGCAAAATTGGGCCTAAAGAAATGATTGTCCAATAGCGCATAAAGCCCATAATGCCGCCGCGGGTTTCGCGTACGCGCCAAATGCGGTTAAACACAGTTTCAATGCTGGTCAGCATCATGACTGTCGTTACGAAGAGGAACAGCACGCCGATGATGGTGAGATTGCTGGATTTATCGGTAAACGCATTCAGGGCTTTATCAAAGGCGATGGTGGTTTTGGGTAAAAAATTGCTGTAAATCAGCTGCTGCAGCTGCTGCCGTGCGGGTTCAAGCGCTTTAATCGATGAGATGATCACCAAAAAAACCGTCAGCATCGGCACGACTGCAAACAGGGTGGTATAGGTTAAAGATCCTGCCTGTTCACGGCAGCGGTCGGCCTCAAAACGGCGGATGACAAATAAAATAAACTGAAACCATTTCTTGTCATAAAAGGGAAGTTTTCTTAAATAGGCTTCTATCATGCTTTCAAGTCTCTATTTTTTAATCATCTTTTCTCAATTTTCATGAAGTAGCTTACCCAAAAAAACAGAAAAATACCGTATAGTTTTCTTTTTTCATCTTATTTATTCAAAATTATGCAGCCTTACGTCCTTGTTCTTTATTACAGCAAATATGGTTCAACCAAAGAAATGGCGCATTTGATTGCCAATGGCGTGGAAGCGGCGGGCGTTGCTGTGAAAATCAGAACGGTGCCGAATATTGCCGCGGTTGTAACTGAAGCAGCGCCCAGCATTCCAGAAGAAGGCGATATTTACTGCACGCTGGATGATCTGGCGAACTGTGCAGGCTTGGCTTTGGGCTCGCCGACGCGTTTCGGCAATATGGCCTCTGAAATGAAATACTTTTTAGATCAAACCACCAGCCTTTGGCTGAATGGCGCGCTGCACGGCAAGCCAGCCTGCGTGTTTACAGCCTCAGGCTCAATGCATGGCGGGCAGGAGAGCACGCTGCTGACCATGCTGCCGCCGCTGTTTCATCACGGCATGATGGTGATGGGGCTGAGCAATCAGCATCCATCCTTGTCGAATACCAAAACAGGCGGTACGCCTTATGGCGCCAGCCATGTCAGCGGCCCGCGCCATGACCAGGGGCTGAGCCAAGATGAAAAAAACCTGTGTGAAGCGCAAGGCAAGCGTTTGGCGCAAGTGGTTCAAAAGCTCAACTGAATGATTGCTGCTGGTTGGCCGTTTATCTGTATTGCCAAAGCGTGCAGGCGGCCATCAGCCTGCCGATATTTTTAGGCTTTATTTTAAAGTCCCGGCCTGACGCATGATTCAAACTTTGCAAAGAATATGCCGGGAATCAGGCCTAATTTGCGCGCTTTCAGTGTTTTTTTATATAATTTTTGAGTAATTCACGGTTTTTTATTTTTTTTATAACATATTGAAAATAATTAGAAAATACCAAATTTTAGGGATGTGAAAAAGTCTATAAATCAACTCTAATGATCACGCTTTACAGCAGTCTGTTTGGGGCTGCATTTTGATATGAATCATTTTTTTAATTTAATTTTTTTTTAATTTTTTTCAGGGTATTTTTTATGTTTTCTTTAAAATTCCGTACGGTTGCAGTTTTAAGTTTGGCTGGATTTTGTTCTGCAGGTTTTGCGATGCCGGTTATGCATACGGTTGATTTCCCGGCAAAGCCGCAAAATAATGAATATCTGGCGCAGCAGGACAGCGTGAAAAAAGAGGCGCAGCCTTTGACGGATGTATCTAAATAAACGGCCAGCATGATTAAACACTAAAAGAGCGCACTTGGCGCTCTTTTTTATTTTCTTAGATTCTCAAAATCTTGCTTATTTTTCAGCTTCTTTTTTGCATCAGTTTCAGGTGCATGCTGCGCGCTAAAGCGGTGTTTGCAGGCTTTGCACTGATAATCTAGAAAAATATTCTGATCAACAATTTCTCCAGCTTTTTTCCCAAATCGGTGGCCGAGAAAGCCGCCGGTAATGCCCACACTGATTGCGCCGACAAAGGTGCCGACCGTGCCGCCCATAATAACGCCAAGCGGGCCTGCAGTCACACCGCCAATCGCCGCGCCGATAGATGCGCCTGAAGCCGCGCCGCCGACTGTGCCGGCCGCTGTGCCGGCGCCGCTCAGCAGCACACCGCCGATTTTTTGCAAATTTTGCTCGTGATTGCGTTTTTCAATATCACTGGAGCCGCATTTAGGGCAAAACAGGGGGCTGTTGCTCGGGAGTTCTGTTGTCATAGCGGTATAGTGGCCTTAAATAATGAAGATTGATTTTGTTTGCTTTTTATGAAGATCACCTTAACGCTTTTTAAATAAAACAGAAGTGCCTAAATATAACTTTTTTGTAATAAATGGTTGATCCGTAAAAGAAGGCAGTATGTATGCGGGTTGATATGGGCATTAAAAAAGCGCCTGAGCGGCGCTTTTTTAACAGCA
>JASLHF010000042.1 GCA_030152275.1 Acinetobacter sp.
AACTGTTTCCAATTCAATTAAAAATCTAACTGCCGATGAAGAGCAGAAAAACGCTTCACGCAGCAAACTGTTTCAGGACATTGGCGTGCAAATTGCGGACACTTTAGGGGAAATGAAAGGCGCGGTCATGAAAGTCGGCCAAATCGCCTCGCAATATAAAGATATTTTCCCGCCGGAAGTCGCCAAAGCGATTAGCAAGCTGCAGCGTCAGGCGCCGCCAATGCCGTTTTCCGAAATTAAAGGCCAAGTGGAAAAAGAGCTGGGCAAACCGCTGCTGAGCATATTTAAAAGTTTTGATGAAGCTCCTTTTGCCGCAGCTTCGATTGGACAAGTGCATAAAGCCGTACTTCCGAACGGTCAGCAGGTAGTGGTCAAAGTACAGTATCCGGGCGTAGATGAAGCCTGTGAAAGCGATTTAAAGCAGGTGCGCTTGGCACTTCGTTTAATGGGGGTGCTGAAAATTGACCGCAAGCTGCAGGACCGTTTGTTTAATGAAATTCAGGAAAGTTTAGACAATGAGCTGAACTATCAGATTGAAGCGCAAAATCTTGAAGTGGCGCGTACCTTTCATCAGGCGCTGGACAGCAAAATTATCATCCCGCAAGTCTTTCCTGACTACTCTTCGCGCCATGTGCTGACCCTCAGCTTAGAATTGGGCGAAAGCATTGAAACAGCCAGCACGTGGCCGCAAGCGGTACGCAATGACTTGGGCAAACGACTGCTGCGCGCAGTCGGTCAGGAAATCTTTTATTTAAAACGCTTTCACTGCGACCCGCACCCGGGAAATTTCGCTTTCCGCGAAGACGGCACTGTCATTATGTATGACTTTGGCGGGGTTAAAATTTTATCCAATGATGTTGTGCACCATTTTAAAGAATTGATTCAGGCCGCCCGTGAGAGCGATATCGCGGAAATTGAAGACCAGCTGGACGCGCTGCAGTCGCTGGCGGAAAAAGGCAAATTCCCGCCTCAGCTGTATCAAGCTTGGCTGGAAGTCCTGCTGCGCCCGCTGACCACCAATTACGATTTTGCGGAAAATTCTGCGCATCATGATGGTGTTGAATTAGTGAAATCTTCCTTAAAGTATTGGGATGTTTTTAAGCCTTCTCCTGACACCTTAATGGTCAACCGCACTGTGTCTGGCCATTACTGGAACCTCATTCACTTAAAAGTGCATGATTGCCTGTCAGATGTATTTGAAGAATTAGTCCCGCCCCGCAATTAAACCCGTTTGGGCAAAATGCATATCCGGCCTGCAATCCGCAGGCCTTTTTTATTGCCTTTCATTAGCTGTTTTAAATTTACCGCCGGCGCTGTGCGCAAACGCCTGTTCCCAATAGCAATGCTCCTGCCAGCATTTCTAAGCTGTGCAGCAGACTGTACGTATTGCGCTACTAGTTAAAGCCGGCAGATGCAGAATTTGCAAATCTAATAGTTATGTTATAACATATCATTTAATACAAATCCGAAAGGTGAAGAATGATGCGTCCAGATATCCATCCCCAATACCGTGATGTGCTGTTTCATGACACTAATGCCAATGCCTTTTTTGTCATCGGCAGCACCCTGAAAACCAGTCAGACTCGTGAATTTGAAGGCGTGACTTACCCTTATGTCACACTGGATATTTCCAGCGCTTCGCATCCGTTTTATACCGGTGAACAGCGTCAAGCTAACAATGAAGGCCGTATTGCCAGCTTCAATAAGCGCTTTTCCCGTTTCAAACGCTCACAATAAGTTCATATTCAATTAAGTTTTTGCTTTTAAAGTAAAACTATTCAGAAGCCTAAGACCCAATCTCCTCCAGCTTAGGCTTCTTTTTTATGCCTTTTTAATAATTTTTTACCGGATCTAAAGGCACTGCCGGTTTCTGTTTAGACTTACATACTGGCTTATACGGCGCTCAAGCTGAACATTTAATAAGATAATCACGTATTTTTAAGCACTGCCTGCAGCAGATAAAAGCCCACACTCAGCGCAATCACTCCCGCAATAACACTGGACAGCGCATAGGCGATAGCCAAACCGTTTTGACCGTGACGCAGCAGCTGGAAAGTTTCTAAGCCAAAGCTGGAAAAAGTGGTAAAACCGCCTAAAATTCCCACCATCAGCAACAGCCGGGCTTCCTGCTGCAGCGCTGGATACTTCTGGCTCAATGCAAAAAAAACACCTGCCAAAAAACAGCCTAGCACATTGACGCTCCAAGTCGTCCATGGAAACGCGGCATTTGGCCGAACCAGCCAAACGCCTGCACCATAACGCACACTGGCGCCAATTGCGCCGCCGATTGCCACCAAAAGCCAATTCATTACACGTCCTAAACAATTCAGATATTCAATCAAAGGCTGTGAGCACAGCCGCACAGAAAATGCACTATAGCGCAAAATTTCATAGAAATTCTAATGAATCTCGTGCAAAAATCTTGCTATATTGCCCATGTTTTCATTTATTTTTCTATGGATTGAGAAACTCATGGCTCAAGAATTATTAAACCGCCTGCAAGCGGGCGAAGCGAAATTTTCCGATGTCATTGCATTTATTGACGCGCGCTACAGCCATATCCCAACAGCTTTTCAAAACGGCCAGCAAGCTAATGGCGCCAATGAAAATCAAGGCAGCGCCAAAGTCTTTTCCTTTGCGCAGCTAAACGGCTTAGATCAAGCGCAAACTCTCAGCCTATTTGCAGAACACTATGCCGCGGTATTGGCGTCCCCTGAAGGAACAGATCATCAAAACATCCGCCAATTCATGCAAAACGGCTGGGACGGCATTCAGTTTTCAGGTCAAGCTTTAACTGCCAAATAATGCATGCCAGCAGTCTCAATAGCCCCAATCAGCTGCAGAGTGCATTGGCCGGTGTACTTTAGCCCCAGCTGGCAGCGAGATTTACAATTTTTTTATGTGATGCAAAGATGCATCACATGAAAAGTTTGCAGTTTTCGAATATCAGCCGGAAAAAAACCGCCGGCACAGCGCCTTTCCTTAACGAAGCGCATCAATACAAACAGCGGTCTCAATCAAATGAATAAAAATAAATATATTAAGAAATTCTCACCCGGCATTTCCACTCATCAATTGAGGTATTTTCCCAAGCACGGGCATGTTTTAAATGCAGCACCTCTTCACCTGCCTGCTTGGCAGTAAAGCGGAACGTCTTTTG
>JASLHF010000250.1 GCA_030152275.1 Acinetobacter sp.
GGCGTCAAAAGCGTCCTGCGGCGCAGCTTTTGCATTTTTAAAACATTCTATGGTGTACGCCACTTGGGTTGGATCAAGCGTAACTACCCGCGGCATATCATAGAATGGATCAGGCCAAAATCCCGGATAGCGCCGGTAATAGCCGTAGGGATAAGGCGATGGTGAAGGGTAGACCACAGCCTGACGGGGAGGCTGCTGCGAACGGTTGCTTGGGTCATCCAGCACTTTAAAAAATTGAAAGCCTTTTTGCACAGTGGTCTGTGCGGCTTTGACCAGCGTAATTTCCTCAGCGGTGCCGTAGCTCATATTCGGGCTGGCGTTAAAGCTGATGCGGAAGGTTTGCGCATTCAGCGGGGTGGCGCTGAACTGGCCCAGCTGATCGAAAGTCAGCGGTTTGGATGGCGTGGTGGCGCAGCCGGCAAGGATTGCGCCGGCGCACAGCGCCGCGGCGAACATTAATTTTTTCATGTACAGCCTCCTTAAACATGGCCGTGCTTTTCAGCAAGCGGATCCTTTTATTATATTAGAATTGCGCCAATTAGAAACTGGAATTCGGTTCCTGCAAAAATGCCGCCTCCTCAGCAGTGCTGGCGCGTCCCAAAACGGCATTGCGGTGCGGATAGCGCCCGAAACGGTCAATAATCGTTTTATGCTGACGCTCAAAATCCAGATTGACTGGGTTGCCCAGCGCCTCAAACAGTCTGAGCGCTTCAGCATGAATGGCGGCAGATTCACTGTGCATATACGGCATATATAAAAATGACCGCTGCGCCGAGCTTAACTGCTGATCCAGCCCCTGCATGACCGCCTCTTGCGCCAAAGCCAGCGCCAGCGGATCCTGCGCAAAAGCGTGCGGACTGTCGCGGTACAGGTTGCGTGAAAATTGATCCAGCACAATAATTTCGGCCAGACGCCCATCCGCACAGGTGCGCCAATGCCATAACTCGGCTTGCGCCGCGCTCTGCAGCACTTTGGCAAAACGGCTGCGGATCAGATCATCAAATGCTGTGCTTTTGGCAAACCAGTGCGGCTGGGTTTGCGGGGCAAACCAAAAATCTAAAATTGCTTGATAATTCATAAGATTGATATGTTGTTATCATATATTCAGCAATAAAATCACAAATTTAGCATGTCTTATAGTGGAACTTTGTGATAAAAAATTGCAAAAATAAAATGTTGATTTGGCTGAATTATCGGCAGTGCGGCATGTGCGGTCTTTAAATCACGCTATACTGCATAAATTAATAATTTTATTTTAGCCGTTCTTCCACCAAGCGAGATTGCAATGAGTCAGCCCGAACCGACCTCTCAAAACATTTTACCGGCATGGGTGGATTCTGCGCATATAACAGGCATGCTGCGCGGTATCGAGCGTGAAAGCCTGCGCATGCAGGGCAATGGCTTTATTTCGCAAAAAGGCCATCCTCAAGCTTTGGGTTCAGCGCTGACGCATCCGCATATCACCACTGATTATTCCGAAGCATTAATGGAGTTTATTACACCGCCAAAAGCCAGCATTGCCGAAGCGCTGCAGGACTTAAAGGATATTCATGCGGTGGTGCACAGCAAGCTGGAACAAGACGAAAAACTGTGGCCGCTGTCCATGCCGTGCATGCTGGATGAACAGGAGGACAGCATCCGTTTGGCGCAATACGGCAGCTCCAATATCGGCCGCTTTAAAACGCTGTACCGGCGCGGCTTGGGCGTGCGCTACGGACGCCGCATGCAGACCATTTCAGGCGTGCATTATAATTTATCTTTTCCGGATCATTTTTTTGAAGCGCTGCAGCAGGCAGAAACCCATGAACAGCTGAAATCGCTGAGCCTGCAGGATTACCGCAGCCACCGCTATTTTGGTTTAATCCGCAATTTTATCCGCCTGACGCCTTTGGTCATGTTTTGTGTTGGCGCAAGTCCATCTGTTTGCCAGTGTTTTATGACCGGACGCCAGCATCATCTGCTGCCGCTGCTCAAAGGCACCTTGTATTTACCGTATGCGACTGCGCTTCGTATGGGGCGTTTTGGCTATCAAAATTCAGCGCAAAAGCAGCTGGGCATTCATTACAATAATTTGAACGGCTATTTAGACGGGCTGCAAAAAGCGGTGAAAACGCCATATGCGCCGTTTACCCGCCTTGGGCTGAATGATGCTGGCGGCGAGCCGATTCAAATCAATGACCATGTGTTGCAGATTGAAAATGAATATTACAGTCTGGTGCGTCCAAAACAGGTGCCGCGTGATGGGGAAACACCGTCTGAAGCGCTGGCGAAACGCGGGGTCGCTTATGTTGAGCTGCGTGCAGTGGATGTCAACCCCTATAGCCCGGTCGGCATTGAAGAAAATACTGCTGGCTTCTTGGAAGTGCTGGCGCTGTATTGCCTGCTGAAAGACAGCCCGGATTTGCTGGATGACGAACAGGACATTATTGAGCAGAATCAGGCTGAAGTAGTGAACCGCGGCCGCGCGCCGAATGCCAGCATTGCTGAGAATGGCCAAAATATACCAATTGAAGATTGGTGCCGCAGTTATCTGACTGCCATGCAGCCAATGGCGCTGCTGCTGGACCGCGCTTATGACTGCACACTGTATACGCAGGCCATGGCAGTTATGCAGGCCCGTGTTAATGAAGTCGATGAAACCTTGTCCGCGCAAGTAATTGAAGATACCCTGAAGCAGGGCGGCACTTGGGGATTTGGCAGTCATATGGCGCAAGAACATGCAGCAGCCTATGAACAGCACGCGCTGAGCGAGCAGACCACCGCTTATTTTGAACAGGCTGCCGCCGAGTCAGTCCTGCGCCAGCAGGAACTTGAGCAAGACAGCAGTGTCAGTTTTGAACAGTATCTGGAGCAGTTCAGATAAGTTATACAGTGATGAATATTCCTAACGGATAATAATGAAGAGGATAGGCCATGCAGTGGAGTTACCGTCTGGTAAGCGGTTTTTTATTTTTAGCCAGCGTTGCCGGCATGGCATTTGCGCTGTATTTGGAACATGGCCAAGGTCTTGAGCCTTGCCCGCTGTGCGTTTTTCAGCGTATTGGCCTGATTGGGCTGGGACTCTTTTCACTCATCGCTTTTTTGCATAATCCGGTATCAAACGGTGTGAAGCGTTTTTATACCTTGTTGGGGACTTTGTCGGTTTTATGGTCTGCTGGGGTGGCTGCCCGCCACGTGTGGCTGCAAACTCTGCCGCCGGATCAAGTGCCGAGCTGCGGTCCTGGCCTGGACTACTGGCTGGATACACTGCCGCTGAAATCTGTATTTCAGGAGGTATTGACCGGTTCGGGGGAATGCGCAAAAGTGGACTGGACTTTTTTAGGCCAGTCGCTTCCGGTTTGGTCACTGCTGTTTTTCTGTGTACTTGTTTTAGTTAGCTTATGGCAGCTGCTGCGCCGTTATCCGGCAGTACAGAGCGCTAAGAAAAGATAAGGCTGTACATTCTTCAGCAGATAAAAAATCCCGGCAGGCTTGCCGGGATTTTTTATAGGGTATGGCGCTCAGAGTCTTTGGGGTGGACGCTTAGGTCAGAGCAATGCCTTCTAGGCTTTCTAAATCCAGCATAAATTCATGAATTTGATTGCACTGCGCGTCTTCTTCATTCGGATAAAACCAATGCACGATTTGTTCCGCCACCTGCGGATGATGCTGAATTTCAAAATGATTCAGGCCATAAAAAATCGCTTTGTGCGCCTCTGGCACTTTCAGCTGGTAGCGCGGGTTCGGATGCTCGCCCAGCGCGCTTTTAACGCTGACCAAATAGTCGCCGATCACTTGCAGGGTGCGGTTTTTGCGGTTCTCAAACTCAATGGTGCCAGCCACCAGATAGGTGTTGATATGCGATGGAATAGGCGCAGGCTTGCGGTTGTCATCCATTAGGCCAATGCGCACTTCATTGTGTTCCCAGTCATCATCGCGCACGCTGCCGTAACGCAAATCTAAAATGCCATTGCTGCGGATATTGGCAATATGTCCAATAATTTTGCCCAACGGAATGCGCCCTAAATGTTTTTGCAATGCAAAGCCTACCCGTTCCAGCACAGCGCCGTGATGCGGTGAACCTAAACAGACTAAATTTTCGACCTGATGAATCCAGCCGTGCATGTTTTGCTTGCCGTAAAATAGCGCGCTGCGCGACACCAGTCCGCCCATGCTGTGGCCGATCAGGTCAATACTGGTGATGCCGGGGTTGCGCCGCACCAAATCTTCGAGTGTATTCGATAGGCTGCGCCCATTGGCGGAAATGCGCCGCCCGGTATTGTAGTTCAGGTACAGCATGGTGTTATGGTCGCGCTGCGCCAGCAGCTTCTCGCCAATACCGCCGTATTTGCGCGTAGACCAGTCTAAATGATTCATGCATAGGCCATGCACCAGCAGGGTAATGCGTCCGGTCAATTCGCCTTTTTGCACGGCGCCGTAATGGTCATACACCACCATCGGCAAGGCCATCGGATTGTGGTATTTGAGCAGGTAATCGCCCAGCACGCCGTTCAGCGCGCCGACTAAAAAATGCAATGTCGGGGTCAAGGGTTTATTGTGCAGGCGCGGAAAGCGTTCGATGATGCTGCGCAGCCCGGGCGCCAGCAGATAATTACCGTAATTAAAAAAGGTTTCGTAGGTCAGCTGATAAATTTTGGCAATATACGGAATGTCATGAAACTTTTTAGATTTTTGTTCGCTCATGCCGAAAAGGCTGATCAGCAGTTCACGCTGAATATTTTGAATCAGATCATGAACTACATCGGAAAAACGCATTGTCACCAGCTGTGCCAGCCCTTCCAGCACATCGGCCTGGCTCGGCGGCGTACGGTCCCATTTACAATAGGTTTCATGCAGCGGCGTAAGGCTTGGCATCAGTGTTTATCCTATTTTTGCGTATTGGCGCTGCAGTTAGAGCACAGCTGGCAAAACGCGGTTTTTTTGTTGGTCTTTTCGCATTCATCTCGAATAACTTTTAAAATACATACAATTGAAGAATTTGTAAGTTTTTTTGTCGGACAATTAGTATGGATTAACAGAAATTGCAGCCAATTGCTGTAAAGTGAGTTAACGCTGAAAGGGCGGCGCAGCAGAATTGAGCTGCGGCGGCGGGTTAACATGCGGCAGCCAAGGAGGAACTGATGGATATCATTTATTTGCACGGTTTTCAAAGCAGCGCGCAATCAATCAAAGGACAGCTTTTGAAACAGCGCTGTGAACCAAAGCATCGGGTATATCTGCCGGATTTGAATGAGCCGCCAGATCAGGCGCTGGAGAAGGTATCAAAGCTGATTTCAAGCTTGCATCAGCCGGTGCTGGTGGGGAGCAGTTTAGGCGGTTTTTATGCGATACAGCTGGCGGCGCGGCATGCTTTGCCCGCAGTGCTGATTAATCCTGCTATGCAGCCTTGGCGCTTGTTCCGCATACTTTTTTCAGCGCAGTTGCCGTATGCGGTGACTGACAGCTGGTCGCTTGATGAAACGCAGCTGCGCTATTTAGAACAAAGCGCCTGTCAGCATTTTCCTGCAGGCGCACGGTTTTTAGCGCTGCTGCAGCAGGGCGATGAAATTTTGGATTGGCGTGAAGCGCAGGTTTTTTTTAGCGTAGCCGGCTGCCCGGCGCTGCTCATTGCTGAACACGGAGGCTCCCATGGGATGGATGATTTTGCGGCCAAAATTCCGATGGCGCTGCAGTTTTTGGCGGAAGGTCCGTGTTTAGCTGCAGATTAAAACACATTATTTTTCAATCCGCTCTTTTCAAAATCTCATTAAACCAGTAAAAAGAGCGGAGCATGCGCAAAAAATAGAACAGTCAACCGTGCACAAATTCATGACCCAGCGCGTCATGATCCGGCGCATAAATAGCTAAACAGCAGGCATGCGCTGGCGCGCTGCATATGCTTTTGCGCGAAAAAGCATATACTGTAGCGCTAGAAAATAACGTTTTAACCAATTTTTGCAGGGAATTTTGCAACGTGACGCAATATACGGCTCAATCGCTTGAAGTTTTATCTGGTCTCGATCCGGTACGCCGCCGTCCCGGCATGTAT
>JASLHF010000095.1 GCA_030152275.1 Acinetobacter sp.
ACTGTCATCCCAGCTTTCCAATTTTTCCTGCGCCATTTTACTGAAGAGTGCGGCTAAATTTACATTACCAATAACAACCAGTTCAGCTTCGCGCAAAAAAGCATGATTGACATGCACTTTGCCTAAGGTATCAATGATTGAACGTTTGCGCCCCAGCCAGCGGTTCAGGTCTAAATGCAGCAGATCATCTTTAACTTTGATGACATTCAGCTTTTCCAAGATCATGCCCAGCGGGTCATCATGCAAAACTTTTTGATAAAAAAACAGCGCCAGCTTCACGCCAATTTTATACAGTGCATTGGGGTATTTTGCGTCAATGACCTGCGTATCGCTGATTTGTTCAAAGACAATCAGCTGCGTGCTTTTATTCAGCTCCATCTGTACCAGCTTTAAGTCCACAGAAAGCGTAATATCCAGTCCGTTATAATTTAATGTGGCGTACAGGCGCAGCCAGTCATCATGCAGGTCAGCATGCAGATCCTGCAGCATTTTGACATTGTCGGTTACAAAGCGCTGAAAAGTAGCGTTTAAAAAGACTTGTGACAGCGGAAACTCGCGTTCATCTTCAATAAACCCCTCAGCCTTTTGGTACACTTGGCGGATGCGGCGAGAAATATTGGAAATGAGCGTTTGCATAGAGAGCGTCCCAGCACATGAGCTTTTTTAAATTTTGATGTATCTTGTCGAATTATGCAAAAAATACAAGGTTCCGAGCTTGCAGTTTAGCAAAATTAATTGCACCATTTTTAGGATTTTGAATGCGTCAGTTTGATTTGTTGATGGAATTGTCAGTTTTGTTGGAAAATGAAACCTGAATGTATTTTATACCTGCTTGGGGTGATTGGGGAATTCGGCAAATTGTCGTAATCGTGTTTATGGCGCTGCCGGCCAATAGAGTGGCGTCCGTGATGTAAAAGTTAAGCTGAAAAAAACAGCCGTGAAAGAAATTAAAGTAAATGCATGCAGCTGAACAGGCATGCCAAAAGTAATGCCAATGAGTGATGCAAAAAAAGTGATGCTGAATAAAATGATGCTTAAGCCGTTAATCCAAGACTGGTGGAAAGATCCAATTTTCGCCAGCGCCTTAGGCTTGGCTGCATTTTTGCATCTGGCGGTGCTGACGATGCAATTCGCCATGCCGCATGAAAGTGATGTTAAGACTAAGGAAATAGCAGTGTCTTTGCGTCCGAGTGATACTCAGGTAGAGCATGCTGACTTTCTGGCGCAGGATAATCAGCAAGGCTCCGGTGTATTCCGTGAAGCGCACCGTATGTCTACAGATATGCCTGCGCCAATGGTGGATCAGACAGCTGGTGAGCAGCAGCAGGAAACACTGGAGAAAATGCAGCAAAAGCGTGAACTGAATTTTGAAGAAAAAGTGCTGATGACCACGCTGAGCTGGCAAAAACAGGCAGAAGAAAATCAGCGTAAAAAAGCGGCTGAAGAACTGCAAAGCCAGTATCAAGCCAAAGCAGCCATGATTGCCAGCATCGAAGCGCAATATCTGCAGCGTCAGCAAAATTTCAGCCGCCAGCAGAAGATTAAAACCATTGACGGCATACAGGCCAAGCAGGACAATACGGCCGCCTATATGGAAAAATTCCGCCAAAAAGTTGAATTTTACGGTAACCGTTATTATCCCGAAGCTGCTAAACAGCAGCAGTTGCGGGGTGAGGTGAGGCTGATGGTTATTTTGAATCAAAATGGCGGGGTGCGCGCCATCCGTTTAATTGAAAGCTCAGGTCATGCCGTGCTGGATGAAGCAGCCAAAACTTCTGTGCGCAAGGCAGCGCCGTTCGGCAGCTTTGACGCAAAAATGAAGGATATTTCAGAGCTGCGCGTAGTGCGGACTTGGCGCTTTGATCCAGCTGAAGCTGAGTTTGAAGTGCATTAAAAGAACTTGGCTGCAGCTATGCTTTACGCTGGCTGCAGTGACTTATTCTGTCACTGCGCTGTTTTCCCGCTGGGCGATTACATAGTGCCCTTGCTGACGACCATCCATCCAACTTACATCTAGATTTTTGTCCGAAATACTCAGCTGAGTTGGAAAAATCTGTAAATTACCAAGAAATTTAGGTGCGGCTTTTAATCCAATACAGTTTCCATTTTTCCACCAGGTGCCTTCGGCATATTGGTCTAGGGCGCCTACAGCCAAATACCATTTAAATTTGCCGGTCTTTTCCAGCAGTAGCTCAGAACCGACTTCCATGACGCCTTCTAAATAATAATGTCCAGCCCAGGCTTGATCTGTTTGTTTAAAAGAGGCTTCTGGACAAGCTTTTGGCGCTTCTGCATGCAGGGTGGCAGATAAACAGCATGCGCTTAAGAGTAGGGGCGCGAGCATCAATGTTTTGCAGTGTTTTTGTTTGAAGCTATTTTTCGTAAAGAAATGCGTCATTCAATTTATTCCTTTGAAGCGATTTAGATTATTTTTAACATAAATTGTATATGCTGTATTCATCTGCATGCGTCGGTTTATATGGGTTATTGCATACGATCACTGCTGTAACAGCGCTGGATTTCACAGACCTCTACACTGAAATGTGCATACCATTGTGCTTTGCCCAACTCCTGCGCTGTAATGTGTTCTGCATCAGCATGCCATGCTTGAATATCTTCCAAATTATTCCAATAAGACAGCGCAATTTCTTGATCATTTTCACAGAGCGCTTCAAAGTGCTGGCAATCAAATTCTGTTAAAGCTTTTTTACGCAATAATTGTGCTGTTTGCGCATAATGTTCATCAAAGCGTTTAATTTTGGCTTTGAAAATGACCACATATTTCATGATGAACCTGCTGTTCTGGTGATTGTGTGCTGGGTAAGATCTATTTCACTATTGTACAGATATAAAAAAGCGGACCAGAGTCCGCTTTTAAATGTTGAGCTTTAATCTTCTTTTACCGTATAGGGGTTATCAAAACCGAGCTTCTTCAGAATTTCGATTTCTAAGGCTTCCATTTCTTCGGCATCTTCTTCAGATGTTTCATGATCATAGCCCATCAGATGCAGCGCGCCGTGCACCAGCATATGGGTAAAATGCTCAATCGGGGTTTTCTGCTGTTCAACTGCTTCCTGCAATACCACTGGGATGCAGATCACCAGATCGCCAATTGGAAATTCATCTAAAATTTCAGCCATTTCATCTGGAAGGTCGCTTGGAAAAGACAGCACATTAGTCGGTTTGTCTTTTTTGCGGTATTCCAAATTCAATTTATGGCTTTCTTCATTGCCTACACAGGCAATGCCGATTTCACAGTCGCTTTGAGTGCCAATATAGCGTAAAGCGGTTTCCACCGTCTTTTTGATATAGGCGCGTTTCAGTACCAGCTCAGGCGCTTGAAAGTCCTGCTGCAGGCTAAGGCTAAGTTTCAAAATGAATCCTTAATTCTGTTCATCATTTTGTGCGTCGGCTTTGGCGTCGTTGTCAGCAATTAATGCTTCTTGAAGCGCTTTGCGTTCTGCACGGGCTGCAGCGCTTAAACGCTGCTGATCACTGTCCCATCCTTCATAGGCTTCAACAATTTTCTGTACCAATTGATGGCGCACTACATCACGGGAATGGAAACGGGTAATATGAATTTCTTTAATTTTTTCAATCACACGCAACGCATGTGAAAGTCCAGATTGCTGGCCGCGCGGCAAATCGACCTGTGTAATATCACCTGTGATGACAGCACGTGAGCCAAAGCCTAAGCGGGTCAGGAACATTTTCATTTGTTCAGGGGTGGTGTTCTGCGCTTCATCCAAAATCACAAAAGAGTGATTTAGGGTACGGCCACGCATGTAGGCCAAAGGCGCAACTTCAATCACTTGACGTTCAATCAGTTTGGCCACTTTTTCAAACCCCAGCATTTCATACAGCGCGTCATATAATGGGCGCAGATATGGGTCAATTTTCTGGGTTAAATCTCCAGGCAGAAAGCCAAGCTTTTCACCGGCTTCAACGGCAGGACGGACCAGCAGAATGCGCTGAATTTCATTGCGTTCAAGCATATCTACAGCGGCTGCGACTGCCAGATAAGTTTTACCTGTACCTGCAGGGCCAATACCGAAGGAAATATCACTTTGCAAAATACGCTGCACATAGCGTTTTTGGTTGGCGCCGCGCGGGTTAATGCGTCCTTTGCGGGTCTGCAGATAAATATCTTCTAAGCCGGTATGTTCTTGGCCTTCGAAATCTTCCTGCAGTTCGCGGTCGGTCTGACTGCCTTGAATCATCAGATGCAGGGTGTCTGCACTGATTTGATTCGACACTTCTGATTCTTCATACAAGCGGTGCAGCAGGCCTTCCGCTCTCTCAACCGCGTCAATTTCACCATCGACAAAGAAAGCATCGCCGCGATGGGAAATTTTGACATCTAAACGTTGT
>JASLHF010000111.1 GCA_030152275.1 Acinetobacter sp.
GCAGGGCCAGATTTTGGTTGACGGCATTTCCATTAATGACCCTAAAACTGATTTAAGCAAACTGCGCAGCCGGGTCGGTATGGTATTTCAGCATTTTGAGCTGTTTCCGCATCTCAGCATTACCGAAAATTTAACCATCGCGCAGGTCAAAGTGCTGGGCCGTTCTGAGGCGGAAGCCAAGCAGAAAGGGCTGGCCTATCTTGACCGTGTAGGCCTAAGCGCGCATGCGGCCAAATTCCCTGCCCAGCTGTCTGGCGGTCAGCAGCAGCGGGTCGCCATTGCCCGCGCACTCAGTATGAATCCTATTGCCATGCTGTTCGATGAACCGACTTCTGCGCTTGATCCGGAAATGATTACTGAAGTGCTGGACGTAATGGTCGGCTTAGCCAAAGAAGGCATGACCATGATGTGCGTCACACATGAGATGGGCTTTGCCCGCCAAGTAGCAAACCGGGTTATCTTTATGGATCAGGGTAAAATTGTCGAAGACTGCACCAAAGATGAATTCTTTAATACGCCGCGCGGTGAACGCGCACAGCAGTTCCTAGACAAAATTCTGCATTAAGTCCATGCTTCAATGAGCGCCATTATCCTTAAAGAACCGTTGAATAAAAAAGCAGATCAGCCGATCTGCTTTTTTATTCAAGCGTTTTCCCAGCCTCATGAAGGATCATGTTCCCTCTACAGCTGCGCTTCGGATCATATTCATCCCTGCTTGGAAATAGCGTTGAAAATGCCGTGTTTTATCAAATTCCTAAATTAGCCCTGTAAAAAGCAACGGTGCCAATGAAAAGGCCCGCATAGTTTTTGTAATACCCATCAGATGCACGTCCAGTGTGCATGCTTTTCATGCACACGCACAATGCTACACTTTTTTAGCCAATAAATTTAAATTTATTGACCCTCAGACCATGCACCTTTGCAATTCAATAATTTTTAAAAGTAAATAAAATTATATATAAGATATTGAAATTAAAATAAATAGCATATATTCATCACTATTTAAAAACGCACTATATTGGTGCAAATAATAAAGATTTGCTTTATATCGAGTCTTCTTATTTTTTAAAAAATGTTAATCAAAATTTCCCTTCCTTGCCCCTCTTTTCCAAATGCGCCGCACCGCTATACTGAACTTCTTTTTGTGACACTGTGCACCAAATTGGAACACTCGATGCCAAATATAGACTTATTATTTCTCCTTCTAGGTGCAGTTTTAGTGCTGGCAATGCATGCCGGATTTGCCTTTTTAGAGCTGGGAACCGTCCGCCATAAAAATCAAGTCAATGCGCTGAGTAAAATTTTGACTGATTTCTCTCTGTCAGCCATCGCCTATTTTTTTGTCGGCTACTATATTGCCTATGGACAGCATTTTTTCCACAGCGGACAGGTTTTGGCAGACGGCCATGGCTACAACCTCATGCGCTGCTTCTTTCTGCTGACCTTTGCCGCTGCCATTCCCGCCATTATTTCCGGCGGCATTGCAGAGCGGGCAAAAATGCGCTCTCAAGCGATTGCAACACTGCTGCTGGTGGCCTTGGTATATCCATTTTTTGAAGGCATTGCGTGGAACGGCAATCTAGGCCTGCAGGACTGGCTCGCACATGTATTTGGCGTGCGTTTTCACGATTTTGCCGGCTCTGTAGTAGTACATGCGATGGGCGGATGGATTGCATTTGCAGCTGTTATTTTGCTGGGGCCGCGTCTTGGGCGCTATAAAAAAGACGGCCGCGTCAGTGCGCATCCGCCATCATCTATTCCATTTTTAGCGCTGGGTTCATGGATTTTAATCGTTGGATGGTTTGGCTTTAATGTGATGAGCGCACAGCGTTTAGATGCCATTTCCGGTTTAGTCGCCATCAATTCACTCATGGCGATGGTTGGCGGTACGATTTCTGCTAATTTTATGGGAAAAAATGACCCCGGCTTTCTGCACAACGGCCCTTTGGCTGGTTTAGTCGCGATTTGCGCAGGTTCTGATGCAGTACATCCGGTTGGGGCGCTGATCATCGGCATGACCGCCGGGGTGATTTTTGTGAAACTATTTACCTATACGCAAAACAAACTGAAAATTGATGATGTGCTTGGCGTGTGGCCGCTGCACGGTGTTTGCGGTGCCTTTGGCGGCATTGCAGTCGGGATTTTTGGCCAACAGTGGCTGGGCGGCATTGGCGGTATTTCACTCATGTCACAAATCATCGGCACACTGCTGGCCATTTTGGTCGCTTTGGCCGGCGGCTTTGCCGTATATGGCGGTTTAAAAGCGCTGATGGGCATCCGCCTGTCACAAGAAGAAGAATTCCGCGGCGCGGATTTATCCATTCACCGCATTACGGCCAATTCAGAAGACAATATGTTTTAATCCATCATGAGCCAAACATCAGCACTGTATAAGGTTTTGCAAAGCAGTTCGCTTCGACCCGCTGCTTTGGCTTATGTACAATGCTGTGCTGATATAAGACGTTATGCTTCCAACTGAAACCAAGCAGCTGAATCAAAAATAGTTAAACCAAACCGAGCCGCTGAAAATAATGCGTGCCTTGAACAAAGTGCAGCGTGCTGGCGGCGCATAATAAATGCAGCAACAGCCAATGATGCTTTTATAATGAAGCTGAAGAATCTAAACCTCTTCGCCAATGCATTGATTTGGAACCGCAGGCAATGACTCAAGATTTTAAAGCCTGAAATTTGGCGGCATTTTTACACGTTCAGTCCAGATAAAGCCCAAGCTGATCCAGCTGCTGTATGCGCGCTTTGCAGGGCAAATCTTCAGGCGCAGCATGAAAGCCGCTCAGCAGCACAGACTGCATGCCGGCACTGTTTGCGCCCTGTATATCATTGACCGGATGATCGCCGACGAATAGGCACTTTGGCGGCGCTATGCCTAAAGCCTGACTGGCATAGCGGAATATTTGCGCATCCGGTTTAGCAATGCCGGCCAATTCGGAACTCACAATCAAGTCAAAATAACGGCTAAAGCCCAGGCCTTGAATAATTTTCAACCGAGTGCCGTGACCGCCATTAGAAATTACAGCCAATTTAAAACCGCGCTGCTGCAGTTCCTGCAGCACAGCTTCTGCGCCGGGCATGGCCACAGCATGGCGCCCCAAATGGCTAAACCAGAACTGCGTTAATAACTCAAAATCCGGTGCATGCCGCCAATCCAGCTCCTGCAGCAGCGCATATGCGGCAGAAGCAGCAATACTGGGATGCGTCAGCTGTTCTTTTTTCGGATAACCGCCGCAGTCAATACGCTGAATAATATCCTGTATTTTTGCGGTATCCGCAGTGCGCAGCTGTGCTTTAAAAAAATTACCTAAATATTGGCTATATGCGCTAATGCTTGCGCTTCGATGGGTTAAGGTATTATCTAAATCAAACAGCACTGCACGTATTGGCATATATATTTTCCGCTTTTCTTATCAGCCCCCAAAGCAAGGTTCAGGCTTTCTGTCCTTCGTGCATAGCAGCCCTATTCATGCGCTGTCACTGTAACTTGCCGCTCTTGCCTAGCTTTGATGCTTCTTTCATAAGGTTATAACTGTACAGAAAATTGCACGGTGAACTCTTAAGCAAATTTTAAGATCAATTTAAGCTGAATTTGCTGAAATGTCAGATCATTAAAAACACTTTGTTCATTATGCAAGACCAACAGCGTTTTATCTTTATTCAAGCCTGCCTGCTGCTGATCAGCATGGCGATCCTATGGGTATTTTTCCCTGTAGGCGGTACGCTGGATTTAAAGCTCATTGAACCTTTTATGGATGAAAATGGCGGATTTCCGTTGCGTTATGAATGGGCGCTGGCAGATTTAAACCACCGCTGGGTAAAAGATATTTTAATTGGCGCTTATGTTCTGATTTTGTTGAAATGGCTCTTATCTTTTCGTGTTGAACGCTGGAAAGCCAGCCGCTTTCAACTGGGCTATTTTTTCTGGGTGGCCATGCTGTGCACGGCAACTGTTGGAATTTTAAAATCACAATCCGCACATGCCTGCCCATGGTCAATGACCGAAAACCTGCCCCACGGTTTTTTATGGGATTTTAATGCGCAAAAAGGCCACTGCTTCCCCGGCGGACATGCCTCTACCGGTTTCGCCTTTATCACAGGTTATTTTGTATATCACCTGACACAGCCTAAACGCGCTTATTTCTATTTAATTGCCGGCATTATCTTAGGTTTTGCAATGGGATGGGCGCAAATGATGCGCGGCGCACACTTCCTCAGCCATAACTTATGGACGGGCTGGGTCGCATGGTGCATCAATGCGGTCTTTTATGCGCTGTATTACAAACGTTTTTCGGCTTTAGCACAGCATGATCAGGTCATGCCGCATGACGCGCTGACTGCAGAGCAATCCTGAACTGATATTCAGTTTTATCTGAGATGCCCCCCGAGCGGCATAAATTGCTCCGCACAGCTCCCAACCATACTCTAAGCTTCAATTGAGCGCGTTCTGCAGGTTTCCGCTAAGCTCCAAACGAATCATCAACGGCTTAAAAGCTGCAGAGCAAATCCGTCTTTCGGCTGCTCGCTCTTCGTTAGAGGCGCTTGCAAATAGTGCTTTACTTAAACTTATGGCCAGCTTGAGCCAGTACTGCGCATTGACATACCAGCCTCTTGTGTTAAATGTTTGCCAGCAAAAAACGTTCTGCGCCGCACAGTCAAGCAGCACTGAATTTTCTCTGCCAAGCGAAGTTTAAGCCTGTTTCATGCACTGTGCCATCTAAGCCAATATATGTCTTAATGTCTGCAGTTTAGGCCACTTACAGAATGCAGTGATGAAATATTCCGAATGTTGCCTACCAGATAAACTTCAGCAGGCTGGAATCCGCCCAAATGCTTTATATTCCGGTGCTAAAGCTTAATTTTTACCATTCAAGAATGTAAAGGCAAACGCACATTCACCTGCAGTCCGCCAAGGCTTGCGCTGGTGCCAAAACTTAAACTGCCGTGCAGGCGCGATACCGCCTTATCGACAATGGATAGGCCTAAACCGCTGCCGACTTCCTGATGATGATGCACTCTGTAAAAGCGTTTTAAAATTTGTGCATGCAGTGCAGGATCAATCCCCGGCCCACTGTCTTCAATCTGAATCATAGCCATGCCGTCTTGTGCAAATACGGAGACATTAATTATGCCCTGCGGGGGCGTATATTTAATCGCATTGTCAATCAAGTTATAAATCACAGAATGCACTGCGCTTTCTTGACCATGTATTTTCAAAGTTTCCTGACGTTCCATGCCTAAATCAATGTCTTTCAGCATCGCCAAATTTAGCAGCTGTTCCACACAGTTTAAGGCTGTAACATTTAGGCAAAAGTCCTGATGATTTTCCAGTTCCGGCAAAGATGCATCTTGCTTCGCCAAATTCAGCAGCTGTGAAACTAAATGCTGCATGCGGGTTAAACCCAAGCTGAGCTTTTGCAGTGCTTCATGCTCCGGGAATTCCTGCAGCAGCACTTTAATTTGCAAATTTAGTGCAGTAATTGGCGTGCGCAATTCATGCGCAGCATCAGCAATAAACTGACGCTGTTCCTGCTGCGCTGTTGAAATCCGCTCAAACAAACGGTTCATTTCATCAATAGTCGGCACAATTTCGATCGGATAAGGCGCGGCATCAATCGGCTGCAGCTCACGTGAACCGCGCTGCGCCAATTCAGATTTAAAATCCTCTAAAGGCTGTAAAATCCGGCTGATCATCCAGCCTAGTCCCCACAACACAAAAGGCATCATCAACAAATAAGGAATGAACATGCTGCCGGCCAGCTCTAGAGCTAAATTCTGACGTACCGACTGCTGCTGGCTAACCTGCACTTGGTAATTTTTCATTGGCAGCACATAGGTTCGCCATGTACCATCGGCAGTTTTATGAGTATAAAAACCGGCATGCTTAATGGGCTGAATCAGTAAATTAAATTCATGATATTGGTGAGATTGGGCAGCATAAGGCCAGACATCCACGAACAGGTCTTCTTCATGATAATGTTTAGCCGGATCAAATTCGCTTTGCATTGGTTCTGGCGAATGCGCCGCCACGCGTTCCGCCAAATTTTTCATTTGCGAATCTAAAATTTCATTGGTTTCTTCTAAGGAGATTTTATAGGCTGCTACCATCAGCAGGCATCCCAATACCAAACTGAAAAATGAAGTATAGATAATCAGCTTGCGCTTTAATGAATTGCCTGTACGCCATACCATAAACTTCATTTCCCCTAAAAACAGCAGTTCCGCAGCGCAGGCCTACCTAGGGAAGCTGCCCCAAACGGTAGCCTAAACCGCGAATTGTGCGGATAAAGTCTTTGCCCAGCTTGTTGCGCAAGTGATGCACATAGACTTCAATAGTATTGCTGCTGATTTCACTATCAAAGTCATAGAGTTTATCTTCCAAATTCGACTTGGAAAAGATTTTATTGGGATGAGTTACCAGCGGAATTAAAATCGCCCATTCTCGGTTAGATAAATCGACGTATTCGCCTTTAAATTTTGCCAAATGCTGTTCGACATCCAATACCAAATCGCCATAAGTCAAAATAGACTGGTTATTTTGCGCGCTTTCTTTACCGCTGCGGCGCAGCAAAGCATGCAGGCGCGCCAGCAGCTCATCAAATTCATAAGGTTTAATCAGATAATCATCCGCTCCTTGATTTAAACCGTCCACCCGCTGCTGCAGCTGATCACGCGCAGAAATAATCAGTACAGGCAAAGTTGGCAGGATCTGACGGATTTGTTTCAGTACTTGCATGCCATCCATTAATGGCAATCCTAAATCCAGCAATACTGCATCAAAAGGCTGCTGCTGCAGCAATTTCAATCCGTCAATGCCGTTATTTACCCATGCCACATCAAAACCTTGATATTTCAATAAAGTTTGCGTGGATTCCGCAATCATAAAATCATCTTCAATGATTAAGATTTTACTCATGTATTTAATTCTCACATTGACGCTGGGGCACAGTTATGCAGCATGTCATTTTGTGAATCAATGACTTTGGTTTGCACATCCAGCAGGCTTAATAAGCTAGGAAATAAGTTATCTTGGCTTAATTCTTTGCTTTTTTGGCTGCTGAGGCAAGCAATTTGACGCGGATTTTTCGCTTTCCAGTCCGCAGAGAACCACATCAGCATCGGCACATGAGTTTGCTGTGAAGGGGCAATTGCATATGGCGCACCATGCAGGTACATGCCGTGCTCACCGGTCGATTCGCCATGATCTGACAAATACCATAAACCAGTTTGATATTTGGAGTTATCTTGCAATGCCTGAATAGTTTGGCTTAGGACATGATCTGTATAAACAATTGAATTGTCATACGTGTTAATCAGTGAATCCTGTGAACAGCCTTGAATCGCATTGGTATCACATGTCGGTTTAAATGGCTTAAATTCATCTGTAGTGCGGGCATAATATGCCGGGCCATGGCTGCCCATTTGATGCAGCACAATCAACCGCGGCGTATGATCATCCGCAGGGATTGCATCAATATACTGTTTTAAGCCGTCAACTAAAATACCGTCACGGCATTCACCATCTTTGCTTGAACACCATTTTTTCTTCAGTTCTGGACTGAACTCAACTTGTTCTATACGTGTGCAAGTGCCTTTACAGCCAGAATTATTGTCCAGCCAAGCCACTTTATAGCCTGCGCGCTTAGCAATATCCAATAAGCCTTCACGATGGCTTGCCAATTGGGCATCGTAGTCTTTACGCGGCATGCCAGAGAACATGCACGGTACAGATACCGCTGTTGCCGTACCGCAAGAGCTGACCTGACTGTAATTGATTACATCCAGTTTAGACAGTTCTGGATTGGTATTCTTGCTGTAGCCATTTAATGAAAAACTTTCCGCCCGCGCAGTTTCCCCAACCACCAGCA
Source organism: Acinetobacter sp. (assembly GCA_030152275.1). Classification (GTDB taxonomy): domain Bacteria; phylum Pseudomonadota; class Gammaproteobacteria; order Pseudomonadales; family Moraxellaceae; genus Acinetobacter. The sequence goes on from JASLHF010000111.1 coordinate 7,878, forward strand.
CCATCAGTTTTGGCTTAGCGCCCTGCTCTGACGGAACTGCATGGTGCGCATCGATGCCATAAGCCACCAGCGGCAAATTTTCTTTTGGTGCCTGATGGCGGTAATAGCTCAAGCTTGAAGCAATGGCATTTTGCGGCGAAAGCATGCCTTTCAAATCGCGATTTTCGCGAAAAATTGCTGCATAATCGACATAAAATACAAACAGCAAGCTGCCAATAACCGCCAGCGATCCTACGGCAGCAGCGGCTTTTTTCAATAACATTTTAGACATGTTTTCTTTGCGGATCTGCAGCTGTGATAGCACGGCAATCGGCAATACAACATACAACACTGCCCACAGCATAAAACGGACAGACAGCAAATCCTGCACTTCACGGCTATCTGTCTGCATTGCATTTTGAATTTGATCTGGTGAAATCACCACCCCCAAACTGCTGACAAAGTATGCGCTAAAACCGCCAATAAAGATCAGCACGGCTGCTACAATTTTGGCATTCCAGCGCCACTGCAAAAGCTGCAGCAGCAGATTATACAGTGCAATGACCACCACTACGGTCGCCCCTAAAAACAGCTGGGCTTTAATACCGTTATATGGCGTTAATGCATGTATTTTACGAAAAAATGCTAAATTCAACGCAAGGCCAAGCCATATTGCAACAATAAAATTGAACAGACTTAAACTTATTGGCGGCAGCTTTTTCTTAAGGGTAATCAATCCTGTCAACATCAAATCATTCATCAGCTTTTTAGGGATGGTGCCAAGTTAAAACATCAAACTTAAAGCATGCTTAACAGTTCAGCTTGTTTTTATTATTCGACAGATTATTTAGTTCAAACACCTCATAATGCTGGAATTTCATACAAAATGCATTTGCCTGTTTCAAAAAAATGTACATCTTTGCTGATGGGCAATTATCCTTAACCGCAATATTTGATCATGGCGAATGTGAGATAGCCAGTATCATCGTCCAGCGCCTTTTTTATTGGCACACATGTCTGCCCAACATTGGTCAGTTTTCAATTTATGCCTTTGTTGGCGCACTTTGGGTGAAACACTCCATTTATTGTTTAGGGCTATGCGCAAAGCTTTCCAGCTGCTTCCAGCGGTAAATCGGTATCAGGCAGAACACAGAAACAGCAGTGATCAGCATCAGGTAATGGCTATAACCCAGCCAGTCGCCCGCAATACCGCTGACGATATATAGGCCGCCGCTGACCGTTGCCAGTATAGAGACTTGAAACGTAAAATCTGTGCCAGCCAAATGCTTGCGGCTATACTGCATAATCAGCGTCAGCATGACCACCAGCAACATCGAAGACAGTAAATCCTCAAGAGCATTGACTGCATAAATCACTGCGTTCGAGACAGGCAATTGCGCATCAAAGCGCCAAGCCAGCCATGCATACGCGCCTAGGCTAAAGACTTTTAATACCGAAAAAATCAGCAGCGCCTGTCCGCGCCCAAGCCATTTCAGGCACATGCCTGCCAGCCCTGCACCCGCCAGAGCTGCGCATGCGCCCAGCATGGTAACGTAAATGCCAATTTGCGAAAAATTCAGGCCCAAATCGACCATTAATGGCTTGAGCAGCGGACCAGCCAACCCATCAGCCACTTTAAAGCTAAGCAAAACCGCAAACCAGCGTATCAGCACACGGTTTTCAAAATAATAGCGCAGATACTGGCGCACTTCAGACCACATGACCTCTGGTGTGTGAATATTCGGTGCAGGATGGCTTTTTATTTGCACGGCCTGTTCATGTATAGGTTCCCTATATAACAGCACAGGAAGTGTGTTCAGCAGCACCAATGCCGCTAAAATAAAAAATACTGTTTGCCACTGCAGCCAGTCCAGTGCCCATAGAATTGCGCCGCCTCCGACAATAAACCCTAGCCGTGAACCAGCCACTTGAAAGGTATTGCCCCAATGCTGCTGGCTGTCTTTTAAAATATTGACCGCTAAACCATCTGTCGCAATATCTTGCGTAGCGCCAATAGTGTTCATGCTCAGGAGCGCAATAAAAAAACACAGCAGATATAAAGGCTGATCCAGCGCTTGAATAGGCATAAAGGCTAAACCCACCAGCGCCAACGTGCTCAGCAGCTGCGCCGGAATAATCCAGCTGCGGTAATGACCAAACCTTGAATGCCCAAAGCGGTCAACTAGAGGGGCCCAAAAAATTTTAATTGACCACGGCAGCATCAGCAGCCCAAAACCGCCAATCTGTGTCAGTGAAACGCCCTGCGCCCGCAATATCACCGGCAGCGCATGTGTCATAAAACCCACAGGCAGGCCTTGCGCCCAATACAGTGAAAACAGCAGCAAATAAACATTGCGCGCAGCCGGCATAAACTATCCTAAAATATTTTTATTAACGTCAAAGTCCTAAACAATAATTTTCTATGGCCCATACACAATCACTGAGAACAATCATAACAGTCATGATATCTGACTCTGCCCAGAGCTTTCTAACAGCAATCCTCCTCTAAAGACATTATCTGGATTGTCTGACCGCACAGCCAATCTGCCTTAATGTCATTTTGCTGTGATGCAGGTGAGTCACTCTTATCCTGTATCTGGCGAATTCATTGCGCAGCCTTCATTTTTCAGGACAACACAAGAATAGCCTAGAGACGAATGGAGAATAATTCGGCAAGAATACTCTGACCGCCCCAGCAGCATACTTTTATACATGGCAGCGAAAGCCAAATACAGGCCGCCAGCAATCCAAAAGATTAAAAATTTCATGCTCAATCTGCAAAACAGCACATTACAAACTGCACAATCCTGCCAATGAATCAACAAGAGCAGCCGTTTATGATAATTGATATATATGGAAGAGACCGAAAAAAAGAATGACTCAGGATTTTCCCATCTTGCCAGACCAAGTACCGTCGCGCAGTTCTGCATGGACTCAAAATTTTTTTAAACAGCTGTTTTTAGCGCAAGGCTGGCGCTTTGAAGGTGAATTTCCGAATCTGCCCAAAGCCGTTGCTATTGTTTCTCCGCACACATCAAATGTCGATGCGTGGCACGGCTTTACTGCACTGCTGGGTTTAGGCATTAAAATCACGGTGTTTGGTAAAGATACACTGTTTAATACCCCGCTTAAGCCCTTGCTGGAATGGATTGGTGTAATCCCTGTTCACCGTGAAAGCAGTCAAGGCTTAACCCAGCAGATTACTGAAATCATCCGCGCCAAAGATCAAATCTGGATTGCGATGGCGCCTGAAGGCACTCGGAAAAAAGCTCAGAAAATTAAAAGCGGTTTTTACTATATTGCCTATGAAGCCCAAATTCCAATCGTCATGTTTGCATTGGATTATGCGCATAAAACCATCCGCATTTTAGGCGTATTTCACCCAACCGGGCAGTATGAGCAAGATTTAGAGCAAATTTTACAGCATTATGAGGGGAACTTTTCCCCTAAAAATCCTGAATGGCTGGCGCTTCCGTTACAAAACCGTTGGAAAAAGCGCTAGCAAAAATGTGTAATTTTTGCTGATATGTGCGCCTAATTGAACAAATCTTCAGCTTTTTTATTTTATGAGATTATTACATTATTCTGCGCTTGCCCTTTTAGGCCTCAGCCTTTCCGGCTGTGATAAAAACGTACAAACACCTGTGCAAACGACTCCAATGAAAGCGCGCGAGCCAGTCATTGCAGTCGCATTGGGCGGCGGCGGCGCCAAAGGTTTTGCGCATATCGGCGTATTAAAAGTTTTAGAGTCGCACGGTATCAAACCTAAAATCATTACCGGCACCAGCGCCGGCAGTTTTGTCGGCAGCCTGTATGCCAGCGGCAAAACGCCCTACCAGCTGCAGCAGCTGGCTCTGAACTTCAAAGAATCTGATATCCGAGATTTAACCTTGAACCGTCAAGGTTTTCTGCTGGGTCAAAAACTGCAGGACTATGTCAATAAAAATGTAGGCAATAAGCCGATTGAGCAATTCCCCATCCGCTTTGCCGCGGTGGCAACACGCTTAGATAACGGACGCAAGGCTGATTTTATTAAAGGCAATGCTGGCCAAGCTGTCCGCGCCTCCTGCAGCATTCCCAACGTCTTTGTGCCGGCAGTCATTGGCGGTCAAAAATATGTGGATGGCGGACTGGTCAGTCCAATTCCAGTAAAAACTGCACAAGATATGGGAGCAGATATTGTGATTGCTGTAGACATATCTGCCCGCCCAGACGGCAGCAAAGCTATGAATATGTTCGGGGTTCTGGATCAAACCATTAACATCATGGGTCAGCAAAGCATTGATGCTGAACTCAAGCAAGCCAATGTTGTGATTCAGCCAAAAGTTGGCCATATCGGGACTTTAGACCTAAAATCCAGCAATGAAACCATCTTAGAAGGTGAAAAAGCTGCTCAGCTGAAAATTCGCGCGGTTCAAAAAGCGATTACGGACTTTAAAGCTTCACCAGCGGCTTTAAAGCCAGCGCCAGCAGCGAAATTTTAATTCCTTAAACCAGCGCCTGCTTGTTTTAGGCGGGCGCAGACATTTTTAAATAAATCATTCTTCCAAGCATATAAACACAGATTGGCTAATTTTTTAGGCCGCCGTGATCATCACGCAAGCGCATTCTTCTTTTTTTTATTGGCTATTTTATGGCGATAACTCTCTGAACAGCGTTATCTAAAGGCCCAATGAAGTATAACTGCAGCCGCTGCAGCGCCATTTCTGAACAGGGAAATACCCGGTAAAGGCACTTAGCTAAAATTCCGCTTCACAAGTTCTAGCTCCTTATAAAAATTGATTTTTTCAATATTAAATTCTCTATTCATCTGCTACATTGATATAGATGTCTGACCGACTATATCAATGACAATGATGCGAGCTGCTGTATGGAATTAGTATTTGAACCTTGGCACTGGTTTGTATTAGGCGTTCTGCTGATCATTTCAGAACTGATGCTGCCGGCGTTTGCTGCGCTTTGGTTTGGTATTGGCGCTATCATGGTCGGTATTCTTTATTTTCTTTTCCCGATGATGGGAACCACCACGCAGCTGGTCACTTGGATCATTCTGTCTGTTTTATGTACTGTCGCATGGTTTAAATTCATTAAACCGCTGTCTATAGACAAAACCAAAGCTGGGCTTTCACGCGAGGCTGCTATTGGGCAAGTCGGCATGGTCATTCAAACTGGACTGGACCGCGGTCAAATTAAAGTGCGCTTCCCCATTCCTGTGCTGGGTGATGCCGAATGGGTCTGCCGCACACAATCTGAAGTTCAGGTCGGTGACCGCGTGCGGGTTATAGACATCATGGGCAATGACTTAATTGTGCAAGCGCACAGCTTTTCAGAAAATTAAAAAGAGAGTAACCACATGAGCGGAGCTACAATTGTTGTTTTAGCTTTTTTAGCCTTTGTTGCAATTACAATTTTTAAAGGTGTACGCATTGTACCGCAAGGCTATAAATGGATTGTACAGCGTTTAGGAAAATACCATACGGTACTGGAACCCGGCCTGAATTTTGTAATCCCGTATATTGATGAAGTAGCCTATAAAGTTACCACCAAAGATATTGTACTGGATATTCCTTCTCAGGAAGTGATTACCCGAGATAATGCTGTGCTGCTGATGAATGCAGTAGCCTATATCAATATTACAACGCCGGTAAATGCAGTGTATGGCATTGAAAACTATTCTTGGGCAATTCAAAATTTAGTGCAAACGTCTCTACGTTCGATTGTGGGTGAAATGGATCTGGACGATGCCTTATCTTCACGCGACCACATTAAGGCCCGCCTAAAAGCCAGCATTTCAGATGACATTGCAGATTGGGGAATTACGCTTAAAACCGTAGAAATTCAAGATATTAAACCATCTCATACCATGCAGGCAGCAATGGAAGAACAGGCCGCAGCAGAGCGTCAGCGCCGCGCAACTGTCACCAAAGCAGATGGTGAAAAACAGGCTGCTATTTTGGAGGCGGATGGCCGTTTGGAAGCATC
>JASLHF010000116.1 GCA_030152275.1 Acinetobacter sp.
GCTTCATTTTTTATAGACGAATGTATTCAATATCTTCCGAAAAAATGATCGAGCATTCATCACTACAAGCCTGTTTTTTTCCGCATCTGGCGGATATCTTTTTTGATCAATTTAGATCTGTCTTACAAATAAAACGGAAAAGGGAAGGTATGTCTTCATTGAAACCGTCGTGGCATTCCAATGTGAATCCAAATGTATTTATTAGTACTGTGGTGATTATCGGCATTTTTATTGCCATTGTATTTTTAGCTCCCAATGCTTTTGATTTAATAACAAAACAGCTCAATCAATGGGTCACAGACTCATTTAGCTGGTTCTATGTGCTCTCTGTCGCTATATTTTTAATTGTACTCATTTATATTGCTTGTTCGAGCATGGGTAAAATTAAACTCGGTCTAGATCATAGCCAACCGAAATATAGCAATAGTTCTTGGTTCGCCATGCTATTTACCGCGGGCATGGGGATTGGCCTAATGTTCTTTGGTGTCGCTGAACCTGTGATGCATTATGTTTCGCCACCGACAGGCGAACCAGAAACAATTCAATCTGCACAGCAAGCCATGCGGGTAACTTTCTTCCACTGGGGCTTACATGCGTGGGCAATCTATACCATTGTCGGGCTGGCATTAGCTTACTTTGCCTACAGACATAATTTGCCTTTAAAAATTCGTTCTGCTTTATATCCGCTTATTGGAAAAAAAATCTATGGTCCCATTGGTGATGGGGTCGATACCTTTGCAACCATCGGGACAGTATTTGGTGTGGCAACCACACTTGGCTTTGGTGTGACTCAAATCAACTCAGGTCTTAATTATTTATTTGGTATCGAATACTCTACAACTACGCAAATTATACTTATTGTCATTGTGACGGCTATGGCTTCATTGTCTGTATTTATGGGCTTAGATAAGGGTATTAAACGATTATCAGAGATTAATTTAGGATTGGCTTTAGTTCTTTTATCATTTGTCTTTTTTGCAAGTTCAACCATCTTTATTTTGCAAGCCACCATACAAAATGCAGGTCAGTATTTCTCTAATTTATTCAATATGACCTTTAACCTCTACGCCTATCAATCTGATGGTTGGATTGGCGGCTGGACAATTATGTATTGGGCATGGTGGATTTCATGGTCGCCATTTGTAGGCATGTTTATTGCGCGCGTGTCTGAAGGCCGTACGATTCGTGAATTTGTTGTCGGTGTTTTACTGATCCCAACAGGTTTTACTCTGATCTGGATGGGCGTGATGGGAAATGCTGCACTTTTCAGCATTTTAAATGAAGCGAATACATCGCTGGTAAGCGCCGTACAGCGAGATTCATCTGTAGCGCTTTTTGAGTTTTTACATACCTTGCCATTCTCAAGTGCAATGAGTTTCATTGCGACGATTTTGGTCATGCTGTTCTTTGTAACATCAGCGGACTCTGGTGCATTAGTGACAGATTATCTAACCGCAAAATCTGAAAATTCGCCGACATGGCAGCGATTGTTTTGGAGCAGCTTAATGGCTGTACTCGCAATAGTCTTGTTGTGCGCAGGCGGTTTAGGCGCATTACAGTCAGCAACCATGTTGAGCGCGTTACCATTTACTTTTGTGATGCTTTTGATTTGCTGGGGCTTAGTGAAGGCGCTGCATTTAGATGCGACAAAAATGCAGGCATTACAAGAAGCGCGTATTACTCCAAGGGCAATTCAAAACCCAAGAAGTTGGCAGCAGCGTTTAGGGCTCATTATGCATTATCCGCACACACGTGCAGAAGTTGAAAGCTATATTGATCAAACGGTAAGACCAGCTTTTTTAAACTTACAGAATGAATTTAAACGCCGGCATTTGGATGTATCTATTCAAAATCTTGATGATGGTCTGCAATTGCGCGTAAATCATCAGGATGAAATAAACTTTATTTACCAAGTGGTTGTGCAAGAAAAAAATACACCGAGCTTTATGATGGATGCAAAAGAAATCCAGCATGATTATCAGGCTGAGGTATTTTTAAGAGAAGGTGGTCAAAATTACGATATTATTGATTGGACACAAGAAGATCTTTTACAAGATGTGATCGATCAATATGAACGCCATTTACACTTCTTAAACTTGGTTCGCGCAAAAAATTAATAAAATTGTTTAAGCTATTTAAAAGCCGCCTTCTGGCGGCTTTTTGATTATTGAATTTATAAAATATAAAAAATGATTTTATTAAAATAAGGGTGTAGATGTAAAATTCTCATTGTATCCATATCGAGTAATACAAGAATGCGCAATTAAACTTAACTGTTATGGGAAATATAGGTGAATGTACATGCATGTAATCTATGCCAGTCCAGTCTGAACGAGTTTTATTTTTTATGTATAAAATTTAGATTTAAGCCCTTTAAAAATTGTTTTTATACTTGAAAGATATAAAAAAAGACCTAAATATAGATGAGAAGAAGGTATTTACTCTTGTAAGTTGTTGATCTTAACTGTCTAAATGGAGTCATACACATGAAGAAAGTACTATTTGCAGCTCTGACTGGTTTTGCTTTATTAAATGCCAATTCTGCTTTTGCAAAGTCTGATGCTGCTTTGTTGAAAGAAGCTGAAAAAAATGTGGTCACAATTGCTCAAGCAAAAAAATTATCAGACGAAACTGGAGTGACTTTAAAGGGTACAATTTCCAAGCACATTTCTGGTGATGATTTTGAGTTAAAAGATGAAACCGGCACAATGATCATAGATGTTGATGATGATCTATGGAAGCCAATGCAGCTCAAAGCTGGTGATAAGGTGCGGATTGTTGGTGAAGTCGATACACATCGAGTAAAACCAACAGATATTGATGTGATTCATATTGAGCGTATTAAGTAAATTTTTCTTTAAAATATTTAAGGTTAATAAATTTTAATGATGAATTAATACAATTAAAGCCATTCTAGTATTTTATAAACTGGAATGGCTTTAATATTTTATGGTTTGCTTTATTGCGGGGGATCTAACTTATTTCACTTTTTCTTTTTTGGATATTTCTTTCCGTTCTTTAAATTATTTAATTAAAATAAATTCATAAACTGGTTTGCAGTCTATTGAATTACGAATCTTGCTAAATCGCGACAGCTTAACAACTAATTTTTGTCTAAGTTTATGAAAATACAACAGTCGTCTCAAGCCTTACCGGCGGAGCTTTCATTATCGTGAAATGGGGGCTGCATGAGTGGGTCACAGATATTAGGGGAGTGATTGCCTTAGGTGGATTCTTTTCTGTATGCGGGTTGCCGGGCTGGCTGTTGTGCGCTGGACATTTAATTTTATTAATAAACAGGAAGGAAAAACGATTGTTGAAGTGGTTAAATATTTAAAAGAAGCCAAAGATGATTTGAAGAAATAGTAGTTGAATATTGATAATTAAGTCACATTTAAGACTTGTATGGTTTATTTGTTGTCATTATAATTCGCGCGTTAGATCAAATAGTGAGGCTCTGCTATGAATACAATTTTGTGGGATGAAGAAAGTGTTTTTCCAGAAAAGATTCAATCTTTTAAGAAATTCTTAAGAAAATATCTTACTTTAAATAATTGTTCTGAATTTCT
>JASLHF010000004.1 GCA_030152275.1 Acinetobacter sp.
ATTTTGAATTTAACTTTATGAATTTTAAATATAAAAATAATTTTTTGAATTTCATCTATAGCACCGGCAGGGTGCGGCCCGCATCAGATAAGCGCTGGATGCGGGCATTTTTGATAACCTTATGCAAAATAATGCAAATAGACGCGTTTTTTAAGACGCTGTTACAGCACCTTTTTACATACAGTGGAATTGCGCTGATAGTTGTATAAGGCCTGGCGCGCATTCGGCAGCTCATCCACACTGGCAGGTTCGAAGCCCTGTTCTAAAAACCAGTGCGCAGTGCGGGTGGTTAAAATGAACAGCTGCTGTATGCCCATGCGTTTGGCTTTTTCTTCTAAATAATGCAGAATTTGGCTGCCGCGGTTGGATTTGCGGTAGCTTGGATGCACCGCGACACAGGCAATTTCCGCGGAACGCAATTCGCCGGCAGCAGCCGGAATCGGGTATAAAGCGGCGCAGGCCAAAATAGTGCCGTCACGCTCAATGACCGCAAACTGGTCTATTTCATTTTCCAGCCGTTCGCGCGAGCGGTAGACCAAAATTCCTTCTTCTTCCAGCGGGCGCAGCAGGCTGATTAAGCCGCCGACATCTTGAATATTCGCTGTGCGCACATCTTCATAATGCGCATCAGTAATCATCGTGCCGGAACCGTCACGGGTGAACAGCTCTTCAATTAATGCGCCGTCATAGGCATAAGAAATCAGATGCACGCGGTTCACGCCTTGCAGTGACGCGCTTTGGGCTGCACGCAAGTGCAGGGCAATATCCGGATTGGCGTCCTGATATTGCAGAATATGCTGTTCCAGCTGATGAGGCGCAACTTCGCGCTGCAGCTGGCCGTGTTCATTCAGCAAGCCATGCTGTTTGCCTAAAAAAATCAGTTTATCCGCCCGCAGGCTGATGGCGGTTTTGGTTGCCACTTCTTCGGCCAGCAAGTTAAACACTTCGCCGGTGGTGGAATAGCCGGCCGGCCCTAGCAAAACAATATTTTGACTGTCCAAGTGGCGCTGAATGGTATCCGTATCGACTGAACGCACCTCGCCGGACAGCTGAAAGTCTACGCCGTCACGGATCCCGAAAGGTTTGGCGGTAATCAGATTGCCGGAAACCACATCAATACGCGCGCCGTACATTGGAGAATTGGCCAGTCCCATTGACAGCAGCGCCTCAATTTGCAGGCGGATTGAGCCGGCAGCGTTCATCACTGCGCCCAGCGCTTCGCGGGTGGTAATGCGCCGGTGCAAATGGAATGGTGTGCTTAGGCCAAAGGCGCGCAGATTTTCATTGATCTGCGGACGCGCGCCATGCACTAGAATCAGCCGGATTCCCAGTGAATGCAGCAGTGCAATATCATGAATAATATGCTGAAAATTTTCATGCTGAACAGCCTCACCGTCAAACATCAGCACAAAAGTTTTGCCGCGGTGCGCATTAATATAAGGTGCAGAATGCCGAAACCAATGCACATATTGCAAAGTTGTGCTTTCTGATGGTTCTGCCGGATTCAGCTGCATATGGATCTCGAAATTGGACGATTTTTATAGATTCTAATCAAAAATGCGTGTTCTGGCAGAACAATTATGCATTTGCGCGAAAAAAAACGCCTGGCGGCGAAGCACAGGCGTTTTAAGCGGCAGGTAAATGCCGGCGGATCAGTTCATGATGCGCAGGATACGGTCAGAGCGCTGGTTGACCAGCACATAGTCGCCGTTGATTTTATACCATTGCTGATAGCGTCCAGTATTGGGCAGACGGCGCGCCTCACGGTCGCTGACTTTATAGCGTGATGAATCAAACGTCCGAGGCAAAGTTTGACCTACACGCCAATGGCGGCTTGGGTTGACATTGTTATTGCTGTAGCGTCCGTCATAATGGCGGCTATCGCTGTTATTCCAGTGCTGCTGATGGTTTTGCGTATAGGCATTGCTGTAGCGGTTGTCATCAAAGCGGTGGTCTGGAGAGGCCATTGCAGATGCTGCGCTTAAGCCGGTCAGCGCAAACAGCGCTGCAGTTAATATTTTTTTCATTGAGGTCGCCTCTAAGCGGGGAATCATTGATGTTCCGATAGCTTCAAATTAACCGGCAAGTGCAGAGAAAGCATGAGCGCTATTTAGGTGAATTGTGAACATAATGAAGAAATCAAGCAGTCATGTAACCAAACTATTGCCTTCGGCTCAGACAAAAAAAGCCCAACATGTGTTGGGCCGCAGCGCGTCCTGATCACTTGGGCGCACTAAAAAAGAAAATGAAAAATTGGAGAGCAGGCGTTCGGCGCTTAGAGGCCCATAATGCGTAAAATGCTGTTGGTTTCAGAGTTGACTAAAATATAATCGTTGTTGATTTTATACCACTGCTGCTTGCGGTCAGGCTTGGGCAGATCATAATCTTTATAATCAACTTTGTAGCCTTCGCCGCGGTAATGCTGCGGCATAACAAATCCGGTTTGCCATTTATGCTGCTGCAGGCGCTGTACCCCGCGCTCTTCGCGTTGGCGGCGTACATTTTGTACATGGTCATCATCATCATCGCGGAAATTGCGGTGTTTTTTTCCCTGATTTGCGCCTCGAGGGTGGTCATAGCCGCCGCGGTCTTGATCAAAATGAGGTGCAGCAGCGCTGAAGCTGCTTGCCATCAAAGCACTGAAAGATATTGCAAACGTGGTCAAAATCTTTTTCATGTTGAATCCTCAAAAAACAATTCATTTTCAATCTAGTTACTGTACGCAAAAAATGCAGAGAAACTGTGAAGAAAGCGCATAAATTCTTTAAATATCGTGCAGGCAATGCGGCTGCAGTGCGCCAAGCATAGCAATTTTGCGCAAGGCTGCGCAAAAAAATCCGCTGTCAATCTGGCCTCAATTCCACTGTTCGCCTAAACGCTGCAGACAATGCACTGCAGCCGCCACGGCTTCTGCTTCTTGGCTATCGTCCAGCGCCGTAATTAAATTTTCAGTCAGCTGTAAAGATTCAATGGAACGGATTACGTCATTTTTACGGTTTTGATCTGCCATACTGTGCTCCTGAAACTGAAAGGCCCATCTGGGCGGCTTTGTCGAATGAGAGCCAGCATAAAGCAGCGTCTTTAATTTATAAAACAGAATGTTTTTATTGTTTTTATTAAAAAAAACGATTGATATGCTGTGATAAGGCGCACAGGCGTATACCGCCAGTGCACCATGTACTTAGTAAGCGTAGTTTAAATCGGTGTAATCGCTCAGCGATTTGGCTAGATGGGCCTGAATGAATTCACGCACATCATCGGCAGACATCGGCGCGCCTTGCTTCGTAATTACATGTTCAATTGGCTGCTGGCCAGCTGCCGTAATTTTGTAAACAAAATTTTTGGCGGTCTGATAGCGTTCCTGCACTTTGATAATGCCTAAGGTATAGCTGTAAGCATGTTCAAAGTTGAGGTCGGTATGTGAAAACACAAATTGCTCAAACAGTTTGACGCTTTGGCCATCTTGCAGCGCGTTGAGCTCATCAGCAATACCGGGGGCAAATTTCATGCCGTATTTTTCAGACAGCGGCTGTCCGTCAATCATTAGGCTGATCATGCCGTCTTCAGCCGGTGTTACGGTGATATTGCTTAAATCAGACATGGCGTTCTCAAAACGTGAAAAAGATGGCGCCCAGTATCCGTAAATTTTGAAAAAATACAAGGCACAGGCGCAATTGCCCTTGTCTGAAGAAAAAACAGGACGCTGAAGCGTCCTGCTGTATGTCGCAGTTGGGTGTTTAAAATGCAGCGTTAGCCTTGAGCATCGATGCTTTGACCGGTCATGTGCAGGCTGTCATCGCCCATTAAATACAGATAGGCCGGCATAATCTGTTCTGGTGTCGGCAGGATTTTCGGGTCTTCATCTGGGTAGGCTTTTGCGCGCATAGCGGTGCGGGTTGCGCCGGGATTTATGCAGTTAAAGCGCAGATTCGGATGGGTGTTTTCTTTGGCGAAGAGGGTGCTGACCGCTTCGATAGCAATTTTAGACACTGAATAGGCGCCCCAGCGTTCACGCGCTTCACGCCCCACGCCCGAACTGGCAAATACGACCGATGCGTGTTCTGATTTTTGCAGCAGCGGCAGCAGTTCCTGCGTCAGGATAAACGGGGCGCGCAAGTTGACTGCCATCACATCATCCCACACATCAATAGGGTAATGCGCCAGTTCTGTACGTTCGCCCAAAATGCCCGCATTGTGCAAAATGCCGTCCAGCCGGCCAAACTGACGCTCTAAGGTGTCGACCAGCAATTCATAATCGCGAGGAGACGCGCTGGACAGCTGCAGCGGCAGAATCGCAGGCTGCGGCGCGCCTAAGCCTTCTATTTCATCATAGATTACTTCAAGCTTGTTCAGTGTGCGCCCATGCAGCACGACGGTTGCGCCGTGCAGCGCGTAACTGATGGCTGCTGCCCGGCCAATGCCGTCGCCCGCGCCTGTAATCAGGATAATGCGGTCTTTGAGCAGATCCGGGCGAGGCTGATATTCTGAATACTTCATGTTATGCCTCCTCGTTTTTATGGTTTTCTGATGTTGAATGCAGTTTTGCTGCAGTTTAAAGTGTTTGCGCGGCTGCCGGTAAAATGGCCAGCTGCCGGATGACGCTATGCAGTGCAGCAACATTGTCCACTATACAATCTGCCCGCCACGCTGTTAAGTCATCTTTGTACTGCAGCGGTAAATAACCATAGGCAGCCAAAACGGTATACATGCCGGCGCTGCGTCCAGCATCAATATCGCGCGGATGGTCGCCGACATAAATGCAGTCTTTGGCATCTGTTTGGATTTTATCTGCAGCCAGATACATAGGTTCAGGATCAGGTTTGGTTTTGCTGACATCTTCAGGGCAGACCAATACTGCGCAGCGTTCAGTTAAATGCAACGCTTGAAGCAGCGCTTCACTGAGCCATCGCGGCTTATTGGTCACAATGCCCCATGGAATCTGATGGCTTTCCAGCTCTTCCAGCAGGGGATACATGCCGTCAAACAGGTCAGTATCGACTGCAATGTCTGCACCGTATAGGTCTAAAAAGCGCTGGCGGTGCGCCAGAAAGACTGGATCGTCCACGTCAAGCTCTGGATACACCAGTTTCACCATGGCGCGCGCGCCTTCAGACACTTGCGTGCGGATCAGGTCTGCATCGACTACCGCACAGCCTTTGTCGCGGCACATGTCCTGCAATATGCGGATAAAATCCGCTGCAGTGTCAATTAATGTGCCGTCTAAATCAAACAGGACTGCTTTCATTAGGCATCTTCACGCACAGTGTGCACCATATAATTGACATCGACATTCGGCGCCAGCCAGTAGCGTTTGGTCAGCGGGTTGTAGTGCAGGCCGGTCATGTGCTGGAGTTTCAGGCCTGAACTGCGGATGTCATGTGCAAGCTCTGAGGGCTTAATGAATTTATGGTAATCATGCGTGCCTTTGGCCAGCATGCGCAATACATATTCTGCCCCGATAATGGCAAAAAGATAAGATTTCGGATTGCGGTTGATGGTTGAGAAAAACACATGGCCGCCCGGTTTAACTAATTTTTTGCAGGCTTCAATAATCGATGCTGGATCTGGCACGTGTTCCAGCATTTCCATGCAGGTTACGACATCATATTGTCCCGCCTGTTCTTCGGCCAGCTGTTCCACAGGCACTTGGCGGTATTCAATATTTTGCACATTTTCCTGTTCTGCATGCAGACGGGCAACATTAAGAGGCGCTAAGCCCATATCAATGCCCAGCACATTTGCGCCGCGGCGCGCCATGCTTTCTGCCAGAATGCCGCCGCCGCAGCCGACGTCCAGCACTTTTTTGCCGGCAATGCCGCCAGCATATTCATCAATCCAGTTCAAGCGCAGCGGATTGATCATGTGCAGCGGGCGGAACTCAGAATGCTGATCCCACCAGATGGCAGCAAATGCTTCAAATTTGGCAATTTCTTGCGGGTCAACATTCAATTGAGACATTAGAGTCACCTCAAGCAAGTCGTTCTATTTTAAAAAGTCTATGGGATGATAGTGTAGCGTTTATTCTGGAAAAAGCGATAAAAGCGGCAAAAAAGTTCACAGAATGAAAACGAAATTTGGCCGTTTTGATTTATAGTGTGGACATAAGCTAATCATAACGATTTAGAGGACTATAAGCTTAATGAAAAAATTCCTTTTCAGCAGTGCTGCAGCTGCTCTTTTTGCTTTTTCTGGCAGTGCCATGGCAGCGCAATTCGTTGCGGGCAAAGACTATACCGTTCTTGCAACTCCGGTTGCTGTTGAAAAGCCGGGTAAAATAGAAGTCCGTGAATTTTTCTGGTACGGCTGTCCCCATTGTTTCAAACTGGAGCCGCACATGCAGGCTTGGCTGAAAAAAATGCCAAGCGATGTGCGTTTTGTGCGTACACCGGCAGCTATGAACCCGCTGTGGGAGCAGGGCGCCCGTGCCTATTATGTATCTGAAGCTTTAGGCGTGCGTCAAAAGACCCATTTAATGCTGTTCCATGAAATTCATGCCAACGGCAAAAATATTTTAGAACAGCCAGCCTTTGCTAAATTCTTTACTCAATTCGGTATTCCTGAAGCGAAATTCAACAGCACTTATAAATCTTTCCCGATCAGTTCGAAAATCGCTCAGGCGCAGGATTTAGCCAAGCGCTATCAGCTGAGCGGCGTGCCGGCAGTAACTGTGAATGGCAAATATGTAATTCAGGGTGAAGACGGCAAAGTCACAGAAGTATTGAATTACCTGATTGAGCAGGAACGCAAAGCAAAATAAATCAACGCGCTTTACTTGCACAGCCACTGAATAAGCCCGCTTCGCGCGGGCTTTTGGCTGTTTTAGACTTGCATTAAACTGCTGTCCGGCGCCTGCCAGTGGGCAATGCCGCCGAACATCAGCTGGAGCTGGAGCTGGGCCTGCTGTTTGATTTGTTCACGCTGCGGGTCATTGCCTTCTGCGTTAATCCAGCGCATCGCCCAAGTCAGCCCTTGACTAATCAGCAGTCCAGCCAGCGCCTGCAGGGTGGACGGCTGCTGCAGGTGACTGGCGACTTTCATGGACTGCACTGCATTGGCCAAGTCATCAGTTAAACACTGAATTTCACGGTCAAGGGCCTGACGAAGCGGTGCAGAACCGCCCCAGCGCTCTGCAACTACAAAAACCCATGGTTTAGGATGATGGCTAACCGCTTGAAAAAACAGGCTCATGCAGATAGAAACTTGAGTGTTCGGATGATAGCGGTAGGCCTGTCCCATTTGATGCAGAATGCCTTTGAGATGCAAAGCGGTCTGGTCGGCCAGTTCAAGTCCAAGCTGATCCATATCGGCAAAATGGCGGTAAAAGGCGGCCGGCACCAAGCCGGCTGTGCGGGCAGCTTCACGCAGGCTGATGCTGCTGAACGCGCGCCCTGAAGCGCACAGGGACAGGACAGCCTCAAGTATAGCCTGACGGCTTTGCTGTTTGCGTTCATCACGGATGGACATGCAGGCTCCTGTTTGGGCGGACTATTTTAGTCTAGCAAAAAAGCCGCTTCAAAACGACGCGGGCGGCTGACTGGACAGCAGCAAAATTATGCGTGCTTTTTATTTTATCGCCTCGGCTGCAATGACAGCGCTTTAACCCGCTATTGCCTAAAACTGGCCATGCTGGCGCAGTCAGCACCGGCTGCAAGATCTGTTATAATCAGGCGCAATTTATTTTGTCAGATTTAAGGATTCAAGATGCGTATCGACCAGCGAGCATTAGACCAGTTACGTGAAGTCAAAATCACCCGCAACTACACACGCTATGCCGAAGGTTCGGTATTGGTTGAATTTGGACATACCAAAGTACTGTGTACTGCGAGCATCGATAATTCCGTGCCGCGTTTTTTAAAAGGTCAAGGCCAAGGCTGGGTGACTGCAGAATACGGCATGCTGCCGCGTTCGACTCATACCCGTTCTGACCGTGAAGCCGCCCGCGGCAAGCAAAGCGGCCGTACACAGGAAATTCAGCGCCTGATCGGACGCAGCCTGCGCGCCATGGTTGATTTAAAAAAACTGGGTGAAAATACCATTACGATTGACTGTGACGTCATTCAGGCTGACGGCGGCACTCGTACTGCATCAATTACCGGCGCTGCCGTAGCTTTGATTGACGCGATGAATGTATTGCTGGAAAAGAAAAAAATTAAGCATGATCCTTTAAAAGGCTTAGTGGCTGCGGTATCTGTGGGCATGTATAAAGATGAAGCGCTGCTGGATTTGTGCTATGAAGAAGATTCAAACTGCCAAACTGATTTGAACGTGGTGATGACGCAAGCCGGTGAATTTATTGAACTGCAGGGGACTGCAGAAGACAAGCCGTTTAGCCGCGCGCAGTGTAATGAAATGCTGGAACTGGCAGAAAAAGGCATTCAGGAACTGATCAAAAAACAGCAGGAAGCTTTGGGCTGGTAATACAGTTTGCAGCACAACTGCTCAGTGATAAAAAACGCGCCTGAAGGCGCGTTTTTTATCAGATTTATCTTTTGGGGTACTTCAGCGCTAGAGAAAGCACTGCCTGCTGGCGTATCAGCTTTCAGGATTAAAGCGCATGGACAGATCGACTGCTTTGACATCTTTGGTCAGCACGCCCATTGAAATGTAATCGACACCGCTGCTTGCGACTTCGCGCAGGTTTTCAATAGTTATATTTCCAGACGCTTCCAGCTTGCAGCGGCCGGCTACATGCTGCACGGCATCGATCATTTGCTGCTGGCTGAAATTGTCCAGCATTACAATATCCGCTTTCGCTTCAAGCGCTTGATTCAGTTCATCCCAGGTTTCGACTTCGACTTCGACTGGCTTGCCCGGCGCAATACTGTGCGCTTTGGTGATGGCTTGCGCAATGCCGCCAGCGGCCATAATGTGATTTTCTTTAATTAAAAAGGCATCAAATAATCCTAGACGGTGATTTTGACCGCCGCCGACCGCAACGGCATATTTTTGTGCAATACGCAGGCCCGGCAAGGTTTTTCGGGTATCCAGCAGTTTGGTATTTAAGCCATCCAGCTGTTTGACATAGTCTGCAGTTTTTGTGGCTACAGCAGATAGAGTCTGAATGAAATTCAGCGCCGGACGCTCAACAGTCAGCAGGCTGCGCGCCGGGCCAGACAGCGTTAAAAAGATTTCGTTGGGCGCTACGCGGTCGCCGTCATTTTTCAGCCATGTGATCTTTACTGCAGGATCATAAGCTTGAATCAGCGCATTCACCCAAGGCTGGCCCGCCAGAACCATGTCTTCACGGCTGATAATGGCTGCAGCCGCCTGTTCATCTTCAGGGGTCAGCAGCGCTGTAATGTCAGCCTCGCCAATATCTTCCTGCAGCGCTTGCTGAATATTGATTTGGATGGATTGTTCAAGCAAAGATTGAGGTATGCTCATAAAGTTCCGTCTTTTTAACCCAAGAAAATGTGCGCGCTATAGTAACACTGTTCTGGAAAATGAGCGATTTTTCGTACAGGAGGCGGGCTGGAATTGAGATTTGCAGATGAAAGTTTTAGCATTAGGGATTGAAACTTTGCCGGCGGGCAAGTTAAAAAACAATTAGGATCACGATATGCCGCAACAAGCGCAATTTCAGGTGCTGAACGGGGAGCTGCTGGGCGCGCGCCAAATTCCATCGCCAAACTTTAACCAGCGGCCGCAGCAGTCAGACATTCAGCTGCTGGTGGTGCACAATATCAGTCTGCCGCCGTCGCAGTTCGGCCGAGGGTATATTGAACAGTTTTTTCAGAATCAATTAGACTGGTCAGCGCATCCATATTTTCAAACGATTGAAGGCATGCAGGTGTCTGCGCATCTGCTGATTTTGCGTGACGGCCAGGCGCTGCAGTTTGTTAATTTCAATGACCGCGCTTGGCACGCAGGGCGCTCCAGCTATCTGGGGCTGAATGAATGCAATGACTATTCCATTGGCATTGAACTGGAAGGCAGTGATGATCAGCCCTTTGAACAGGCGCAGTATCAAACGCTGGCGGCGGTTACGGCCTGCCTGCAGCAGGCCTATCCTAAAATTCAGCAGCATCTGGCAGGACACTCTGATATTGCGCCGGGGCGCAAGACTGATCCGGGGCCATTTTTTGACTGGGCGCATTTCAGAGCTCAATTGCATCATTTTAAAAATAAATAAATAACAACATTCGGGCCAAATTATTCAATGAAAATTTGGCCCAAGTTTCATTACAATAGCGGCAATTTAAAAAATAGGTGAATACGATGGCATTATGGCGATCGACCGTCATTGTCAGTGCAATGACCATGCTGTCACGGGTCTTGGGGCTAGTGCGGGATATTGTGCTGCTGAATGTATTTGGCGCAGGCAAAGATTTCGATACCTTTGTGGTGGCATTCCGTATTCCCAATTTTTTCCGGCGCCTGTTTGCCGAAGGGGCATTTTCGCAGGCGTTTATTCCGGTTTTGACTGAATATAAAACCAGCCGAACGCATGCTGAAGTCCAGATTCTAATTAGCCGGGTATTCGGCTGCCTTGCAACATTTATGAGCGCGCTGACCTTTGTGGCTATGGTGGCGGCGCCGGCGATTATTTATATTTATGCGCCGGGTTTCCATGATGATCCGGAAAAATTTGCACTGGCTGCAGATATGTTCCGCCTGACTATTCCGTATTTGCTGTTTATGTCGCTGACCGCATTTGCCAGTAGTATTTTAAATAGCTACGGTTCATTTACTTCGCCGGCTTTTTCACCCGTGCTGCTGAATGTCGCTATGATAGCCGGCGCAGTTTGGCTAACACCGCATATGGCACAGCCAATTATGGCGCTGGGCTGGTCCGTGCTGATTGCCGGCGTTTTACAGCTGGCAATTCAGATTCCGGAATTGTGGAATAAAAAATTGCTGATTCCGCCTAAAGTGGATTTCAAGCACGAAGGCGTAGACCGCATTATGAAACTGATGCTTCCGGCGCTGTTCGGGGTATCGGTCACTCAAATTAACCTGCTGCTGAACACTATTTGGGCTTCCTTTATGCAGGATGGTTCAGTGTCTTGGCTGTACAGTGCGGAACGCATGACAGAGCTGCCGCTGGGGCTGATTGGCGTGGCGATCGGCACGGTGATTCTGCCTTCTTTATCCGCGCGCCATGCCGAGCAGGATCAGGCTAAATTCCGCGGCATGATTGATTGGGCGGCCAAAGTGATTATTCTGGTGGGTGTGCCTGCCAGCATCGCCTTGTTTATGCTGTCGACGCCGATTATTCAGGCGCTGTTCCAGCGCGGTGAATTTACTGTGCAGGACACCCAAATGACGGCGCTTGCGCTGCAGTGCATGAGTGCAGGAGTGATTTCTTTTATGCTGATTAAAGTGTTTGCGCCGGGTTTTTACGCGCAGCAGGACACAAAAACGCCAGTACGTGTGGGCTTAATGGCTGTGGCAGCCAATGCCATTTTAAACGTGGTATTCATTGGTTTCTTTAAGCTGATTGACTGGCATGCGGAGCATATGGCTTTAGCGCTGGCATCTTCCGGTTCAGCGCTGGTGAATGCCGGCATGCTGTATTTTTATCTGCATAAACGCAATATTTACCGCTTTGGGGCGCATTGGAAAAAATTGGGACTTCAGTTCGCGATTGCTAATGCGGCGATGATCGCGGTGCTGTGGTACGCGCTGACATGGTATAACGGCGAAGTTTCGCAATGGATCCGAATTGCTGAGGTGATTGGTTTTTGTATTGCTGGCGCTGCGGCTTATGGCGCTGGGCTGCTGGCAACTGGTTTCCGTCCGCGCCATTTGCGTCCTTAAAATCTAAGCTAACAAAGTTGCGCTTAAGTTTATAGATCAATAAATTGATAAAGCATTTTTATAAATTTTTGCGTTAAAAATATACAGCTGAAAAATAAGCGCCATGCAGGCGCTTATTTTTGGGAGCTTGGATTAAAACTGGGTATTCCCAAAGTGGTTTAACTGAATGCAGAAGTACTTATACCTTGCCGCGGGACAGGAAGCCCACGATCGCAAGAATGACTGCGATGACCAGTAGAATAACTGCAAAATCTTTAGATAGCCCAGCGACGCCGCCGAAGCCTAACAGGCTCGCAATCAGCGCGATGACCGCAAATATAATAGCCCAACGAAACATTGTACTTCTCCATGTGTTTTTATTCTGAATTTCAGTATAGGAGCATGCGTATATCCGCACTGTTATTCTTTTGTTGAATGAGTTTGATTAAATTGTGATCATTTATTATCAATGTATAATCAAAACATTGCGCAAAAAGCGCAGCCTGCCGCGGTTATAATGGCCAGCGATATTGGAGTGAATGTAGAGCGATGACTGAATTACTGCGCCCGCAATTTTGGACCCGCTATGCCTTAGCGGAGCTGAACCACGCTGAATGGGAAGCGCTATGCGATGGCTGCGGAAAATGCTGCCTCATTAAGCTTGAAGATGAAGACACGCAGGAAATTGCCTATACCAAGGTGGCTTGTAAACTGCTGGATTGCCGGACTGGCCATTGCTCAAATTACACTGCGCGCAAAGAGTTTGTTCCAGACTGCATTCAGCTGACGCCGGAAAAATTGGCGCAGATCCGCTGGCTGCCCTCCAGCTGCGCTTACCGACGCTTGGCTGAAGGTAAAAGCCTGCCGTCATGGCATTATTTAATCAGCGGCAGCCGTGAAAGTATTTTAAGCGCCAGAAAGTCAGCTGCCGGGCGCTGCATCAGTGAAAGTGAGGTGCATGAAGATGAAATTGAAGATTATATTGTACGCTGGGTACGTTAAGCCTGTTAATTATATTTGACGCGCTCTGAGGCTGAAGAACTGAATCTGTGCAGGAGAATGCCGAGATGAGCCAAAACGTGATTGCGCCGGAGTCTACTGCTGCGCGTGTCGCTTTATGGCGTGCGCTGCATACAGAGCTGGAACAGGCGCCGCTGATTTTTGAGGACCGTGTTGGCCTGGAACTGCTGGGCGATGATGAAGACTGGCGCCAGCGCCCAGACATGCATCCGCAGCAGACAGCAAATTTCCGCGCATCTATTGTCGCGCGTGCGCGCTTTATTGAAGATTATGTGCAGGCGCAGCTGGAAGCCGGCATACAGCAGTACGTGATTTTAGGGGCAGGGCTGGACAGTTTTGCCCAGCGCCGTCCAGAACTTCTGCAAGAAATGCAGGTCTTTGAAGTCGATCAGGCTGGACCGCAGCGATGGAAACGGCAGCGTTTGAAGGCGTTGCATTATGCGCAACCCAGCCAGCTGCATTTTGTAGAAGCTGATTTTGAACAGGGCTGGCAAGATGCTTTGCTGCAGGCGGGTTTTGATTTGAGCCGTCCGGCTATTGCGGTATCCACCGGGGTCAGCATGTATTTAAGCCATGAGGCCAATTTAAATACGTGTGAGCATATGAGCCGTTTGGCGCCGGGTTCCAGCTTTATCAGCAGTTTTATTTTGCCTGTGGAACTGGTTGAGCCGGAATATCAAGCTGACTTTAAAGCATCCATGCAAGGCGCAGCGCGCAGCGGCCATCCGTTTATGAGTCTTTACCGGCCGGAAGACGCAGAAATACTGATGAAACAAGGCGGTTTTGCACAGGTGCTGCAGGTGCCTTCACGCGAGCTGGCGCAGCGTTATTTTCAAAACCGCAATGACGGTTTTACGCTCTCCAGCGGTGAAGAGCTGATGATTGGCCTAACTTAGAGATGATTCTGATAGAAGGTTTGTCAGCTGGAAAATGTTTCAAAAAACAGGCCCTGCTGGGTTAAGTATTCAGCTAGCTGCTGCTCTGAAATGACCTCAATGCCATGCTGCAAAAGTAAGGCTGCGGTAATGCCAATGCCCGCTTGGCGCCTGCCGCTAAAGCTGCCGTCATAAATGCTGTTACGTCCACAGGAAGGGCTATTTTCTTTGAGTACAGCGCAGCGTACTGCATGGCGCTGTGCAAGCTGTAAAGTAATTTGTGCGCCGTCAATAAAGGCCTGTGTGACATCTGCGCCATTTTCTGTGAGGACTTTGGCGCGGCCTGCCAGCACATCGGCCGCGCTGCCGCCGTAAATTTCTGCCGGCTCGCGCGGGCAGTTTAATCCGCCCAGCATTTCTGGACAAGCGGTCACGGCTAGACCCTGCTGCTGCAGCCATTGGACTGCCTGAATATGGTATGATTTTCCGTCATATCGCACCGGCAGACCGGCAAGACAGGCGCTAATTAAATACATGAGGTTACCTATAGCGCGTCAGCGCTGTTGAGAAGCATAGGCTGCAGTTTATTCAGGCTGCAGCAGCTTGACAGCATCACGGCTGCTGAGCGGTTTATAAAAGTAAAACCCTTGGCCTTTACTGCATTTGCAGCGCTTTAAAATCTCTAACTGTTCAGCATTTTCAATGCCTTCTACCAGCACGTCCAAGGCAATGCTGTTGCCGAGCTGGCTGATGGCGTTGACAATTGCAAAGGCGGATGGGTCTTGCGTCACATGCTCAACAAAGCTTTTATCGATTTTCAAGCAGTCAATTGGGTAGTCTAGTAACCGGGTTAAAGACGAATGGCCGGTGCCGAAATCATCCAGTGAAATTTTAATTCCATTAAATTTTAGGATGTTAACAGCTCTTGTGACATAGTTGGCGCCCCGTTCTGACAGGCTCTGTTCGGTAATTTCCACTTCCAGCGCATCATGCGCAATCCCGTATATATCCATGCGCCGCAGCAGTTTTTCCGCATAGTCATCACGCAGAAATTCAACAGGCGCGGCATTGATGGAAATCGGCAGCAGCTTCAAGCCGCTGGCTTGCCAGTGCTGGATATCGGCAAAAATTTTATTCTGCATCATTTCACTGATGCCTGATGCCAGCTCATAATCATGAAAGGCGGCGTAAATATTAGACGGCAGATGCAGATTGCCGCGTAAGTCATACCAGCGCAGCAGCGCCTCAAAGCCGATCACTTGGCCGCTGTCCAGCATTACTTTGGGCTGATAGAATGGCACAATACTGTCCGATTTTAAGATGCTGCGCGCCAGCGTCAGCTGCTGTGTGGTTTGCTCCAGTACTTCAAACATGGTCTGATTAAACATGCGGATACCGCCGCGCCCGCTGGATTTTAAATCATTCAGCGCAATATCAGCACATTTCAGCAAATTTGATGAAGTTTGCGCATCACGCGGGAAAACTGCGCAGCCAATGCTCATGCCGCTGTTCATCGACTGTCCAGCATAGGTAATGGGCAGCGCCATCTGCAACGCGGCCTGTTCTGCAATCCGCAGCAGCTGCGCTTCATCCTGCAAATTTGGCACCAAAATTGCAAATTCATCGCCGCCCAGCCGGGCAACAGTCACGGGCGCTTCAAAACAGCGCTGATAGCGCAGGCCAAGCGTATGCAGCAAATGGTCGCCGGCAACATGGCCCAGAGTGTCATTGACGTGCTTGAAATAGTCCAAATCAATGAGTAACAGCCCAGCCAGCTGGCGCTGTTCAACAGCTTCCTGCAGGCGCTGTCTGAACAGTTTATTGAAGGCGCGCCGGTTCAGCAGACCTGTCAAGTCATCTTGTTCAATGACTTGCTGAAGCTTGCTTTCAGCCATGATTTGCTGCGTGGTATTGCGTGAAACGCACAGAATATTTTGTGTGACACCGGATTCATCCATGATAGGCGTCAGAATATTGTCCCAGTACTGCGTTGCTTCACCGGGCAGTTCGCTTTTTCCGGGGAAGCGGGCATTGTGCCCTTGTGAGGCTTGTATTAGCGCAAATTTTCCAGCTTCTTCGGCGTCCTTCGGCAGCAGATCCAGCCAGCGCATCCCAAACTGCTTCTCATTGGGCGCAACACCCAGCGCAATGCAGCCGGAACGGTTCATATAAATGACTTTACCGTCGGTAGAGAGCATTTTGATACAGTCAAGACTGGCGTCCAGCATACTGCTTTGATTTAAAATCCGCTGGTCCAGCAGCTGGCGCTGTTCATAATGCTCATGTGTGTCAATAAAGCTCACCATCCATTCAAATGCCGTCTGTGCCGGACTGCTGAAATCGGCTTGCAGCGCGCACATGCGGTAGCCCAGCTGCGCATGCCTGAAACGGCAGTGGACACGGAAGCTTTGATGGCTGGACAGCGCGCTTTCCCACAAG
The DNA here is from genome assembly GCA_030152275.1 of Acinetobacter sp. Lineage (GTDB taxonomy): Bacteria > Pseudomonadota > Gammaproteobacteria > Pseudomonadales > Moraxellaceae > Acinetobacter. Next base: position 16,074 of record JASLHF010000004.1, read on the forward strand.
ATGGCGGCTTTTCCCCAATCATCTGGATGCACAAAATCCAGCCACTTTGCTATTGGAGGCTGTATTGGATCAATCCCCAGATAATCTGCCATAGCTGTGTTGATGCAGGGGTCACCATTCAGCGGCTGCAGCCAAATGGGCAACGGGATGTGGCTGATCAGAGGGCAAAGTTCAGGACTGTCCGCAGTCAAGGAAAAAACAGAGCGCGGCTGAAATCGAAGCGGCATTTCAGCTTCGGGCTGGGCATGGGAATGCCGCTGGCGTTTATCATGCGATTTCATGGCGCTCACATATTTAGAGGTTAGATATACAATACGAGATTACTGTGATTTGCAGTGTAATTAAATGACTATTAGACTCATTTCTTAGATTTTAAATCTTAGTTCAGCCAGATGAATCCGCAATGACATCAGGGTTGGTTAGCGCTTTATTTTTAAGCGAGCAGAATTGGCTGCAATAATGCTCATTTCCCGAAATGCTGATGCTAGAATAGGATTAGATTTAATTTTGCCGCGAAAGTAAGAATAAGATGTCAGACAGCCATATTCCGCTCCCCGAACGGCTCCGTCCGCGCGACCTGTCGCAAATTATTGGACAAGAGCATCTGCTGGGTGACGCCGCGCCGCTGCGCCAAATGATTGATCAGGGCCATTTGCCTTCCATTATTTTTTGGGGGCCGCCGGGCGTAGGTAAAACCACGATTGCATTGCTGCTGGCGCAGGCGGTAGACCGGCCTTTTGTCAGCCTCTCTGCGCTGAATACTGGCGTCAAAGAGCTGCGCGAAGTGATTGCAGAAGGCGGTGATTTGTTGACGCCTGTGGTTTTTATTGATGAAATTCACCGCTTCAATAAATCGCAGCAGGACGCGCTTCTGAATGCGGTGGAAAAAGGCAAGATCACGCTGATTGGTGCGACCACTGAAAACCCTTCATTTGAAGTCAACAGCGCGCTTCTGTCACGCTGTCAAGTCTATACACTAAATGCATTGGATGCGGACGCGATTCAAACTTTGCTTCTGCAGGCTTTGGCACAGGATGAATTCCTTAAAGCGCGCTATATTCAAATTGAAGAATTTGAAGCTTTGATACAATTTGCTGCGGGTGATGCACGCAAGGCATTGAACTTGCTAGACTTAATTGCCAGTACTTTTGAAGCCGATCAGGAAAATATTATTACCAATGCGGTGGTGGTTAAAGTTGCACAGCAGAATATTGCCCGTTACGATAAATCTGGCGAACAGCATTATGATCTAGTGTCCGCTTTTATTAAATCAATTCGAGGCAGTGACCCGGATGCTGCGCTGTACTGGATGGCGCGGATGCTCAAGGGCGGTGAAGACCCGCTGTTTATTGCCCGGCGCATGCTGATTGCTGCTTCAGAAGATATCGGCAATTCTAACCCTAATGCATTGCTGCTGGCGGGTGAATGCTTTCGCGCCGTACAGGTGATTGGAATGCCTGAGTCACGGATTATATTGGGGCAGTGCGCCGTATATCTGGCTACCAGCGCCAAGAGCAACAGTACTTATATGGCGATCAATAAAGCCATGAGTCTGGCGGAAAAAACCGCTAATTTGCCGGTGCCGCTGCATTTGCGCAATGCGCCTACGAAGCTGATGAAAGAGCAGGGCTATGGCGCTGATTATCTGTATCCGCATAACTATCCTGAACATTTTGTACTGCAGGACTATCTGCCGCCGGAACTCAAAGGCACAAAATTATATGAATCGGCACGCAATAAGCGCGAAGTTGAAGGTGAACGCCTGCAGCAGCGGCGCTGGATGCAGGAACAGCAGCAATAAAAAAAGCCCAGCTTAGAGTGCTGGGCGAAAATAGGATGTTCATTGGGAGAGACATCCTAGAGGGTTTTTTAAATAGATTTGCAATTTGGTTGGCGAGACATCAGCAGTAAAGCTGCTCATGCCGCCTGGTCTGCAAAACATTTTATGTGATAAATCAAATGTTGTGAAAACGATAGTTCATATTTAAATGATCTGTTTTTTAGATTATCAGGCCAGCAGTTGCAGAACTGCCAGAAATAAAAAAACTGGGCACATAGCCCAGTTTTTTTATTTAGCGATCTAATTGAGGACCAATTAGATATCTGAAAGATCGATGCCGATACGGGCAGCAACTTCTTCATACGCTTCAACCACACCGCCTAAACCTTGACGGAAGCGGTCTTTGTCGAGTTTTTTCTTAGTGTCTTTATCCCATAGACGGCAGCCGTCTGGAGAGAATTCATCACCCAGCACAATACGGTCATGGAATACGCCGAATTCAAGTTTAAAGTCGACCAACAGCATGTTGCCGGCATCGAACAGTTCTTTCAGCACGCCATTAACTTTATAAGTCAAATCTTTCATTTGAGCCAGCTGCTCTGCAGTCGCCCAGCCCAAAGAAATCGCTTGAGATTCGTTCACCATAGGGTCGCCCAGCGCGTCGTCTTTAAAGAACAGTTCAAAAGTTGGCGGCACCAGCTCTTTGCCTTCTTCAACGCCTAAGCGGCGGCACAATGAACCTGCAGCATAGTTACGCACTACACATTCAACAGGGATCATTTTTAATTTTTTCACTAGCACTTCAGTCGGAGAAAGAAGTTTTTCGAAGTGAGTTTCAATACCGGCAGCTGCCAGCTTTTCCATGATAAAGGCGTTAAAACGGTTGTTCACCTTACCTTTACGATCCAGCTGTTCGATTTTCTCGCCGTTAAATGCAGAAGCATCGTCACGGAAGACTAGGATGAGGTGATCTGCACTGTCTGTTTCATAAACAGATTTCGCTTTACCAGTATAGAGCAAGGTTTGTTTTAACATGGAGGGAACCTTTTTCGAAAAAAATGCCTAGAAATGTCTAGGCTGGCCAATTTTGGTAAATTTGAGCTAACAGGTCTGCAGCTTTTTCTTTGTCTGCAAACGTGTTATCGGCATTGAACACAGCTAGAGTGTTGCTGGACCCAGAGGTTAATAGCCTTAAGATGTAGGTTTGCTGATCGACTTTTACAGTCACTTCGTAACGGTTTTTACTCTGACCAACGACGGTATGGTTAAGACTGCTGAGTGTAGCAAGTGTGTATTGCCAAATTGTAGCAGAATTTCCATCGATTTTGAGCAAAGGATTTTGATTTCCGTCCGTTACGGCCTGTGGGCGGCCTACAGAATCATCAGCGGCCGTGCTGCTGACGCCGGTATTAGTGTTTTGGGCAGCATCAGGGCGAGGCAAAGCGAAACGGTTGCCTTTTTTGTTTTGCAGATTAGGCGCGTGCTCAATTGCAAGCTGGTCAACCGTTGGAGCAGGATACAATGGCGTTGCAGGACGCGCCACTGAACCTTCAGGATATTTCAGCGGACTTAAGTCGGTGGTTTTTTTGTAGTCCAACGTGCCGTTTTTAACGGCCAGCGAACTGCAGCCGGCTAAACTGAAAATTGAAAGCGCCAGGGTAAGTCCTAAACGTAATTGCATAATGTTTTCGCTCTTTATTTGTTGACGCCCGCTTCAGCAAGTGCTGCATGCAGCGGCGCGCGGTATTGTTCTGCCAGCGGGGTTAAAGGCAAGCGGATGCCTGTGCCAATTAAGCCCATATCATGAAGCGCCCATTTCACAGGAATTGGGTTAGATTCACAAAATAAAATATTGTGTAAATTTGCAACTTGCGCATTTGCGCGCTCTGCGCCAGCTGCATCGCCTGCAATTGCTGTGGCGCAGACTTCACTCATCGCTTTTGGCGCAACGTTTGCAGTCACTGAAATATTGCCTTTAGCGCCCAATGCCATCAGTTGATAAGCTGTTGCGTCATCGCCGGAATAGACAGTCATGTCTTTGCCTTGGAGGCCTTCAATCAGTGCTTTACCGCGCGGCACGTCACCAGTTGCATCTTTAATGCCGATAATTTGCGGAATATCAGCAAGACGGATCACAGTGTCATTATGCATATCAACACCGGTACGGCCCGGAACATTATACAAAATTTGAGGAATATCAACTGCTTCGGCAATGGCTTTATAATGCTGATATAAACCTTCTTGAGTAGGTTTATTGTAATACGGCGTTACCAGCAGCGCAGCGTCTGCGCCCAGCTCTTTGGCTTCTTTGGTCAGCTCAATCGCTTCGTGCGTAGAGTTGGCGCCAGTGCCAGCAATAATAGGAATGCGCTTGTTGGCGACACGGATGATTTCTTTGATCACTTGAGCGTGTTCAACCATGCTGAGGGTAGAGGCTTCGCCAGTTGTACCCACTGCAACAATACTGTTGGTGCCTTGTTCGATATGCCATTCAACCAGCTTCTCTAGACCCTTCCAATCTACGCTGCCATCTTCAAACATTGGGGTGACGATTGCGACAATTGAGCCTTGAATGGTCTGTGCTTGCTGAGTCATTTTAAAAAAAATCCTATTTGTCCATCCGAAGTGAAGTAGGAAACATAAATGTGGATGGGTTCGTATTTTGATTTGTAGCGAAATCAATGCGTTTTTGCACGATTGAATAATGCTTATGCAAATTATGACTGATCATGCGCCTAAGAACAATATGCTTTAGTCAAAGCCATAAAAATCTTTATACAAAAGGCATTTAAAACATTTCGTGTATGCCGGCAGTTTATTTTGAAGCGCAATTTGACGGGCTGTTCTTAATAAGGCGTGTTTTAAAAACCCAGTAAAAAATAGGTGATTAATTGTAATGAAAGCGTGGCGGTTTGGAAATTTAGCGCTAAATAACCGAAATACCGTGTATTTTACTCAAGTTTTAAGATGAAAAAACAATCACCATAGACCTTAAATCTATCTTTCTGCACCTTTTTCGTGATTAAAATGATCAATAAAAACTATATTAATAATCTGTTTTAAATATTAACAAGCGCTTTAAAATTTGCCAGACAGCACAGTTTTTAACTTGATCTATAAGTGAGAAATACAAATAAAGCGATTTTGAGAATGTGTGACTTATTGGTTTTAACACTTTATACAGCATGATTTAAAACCAATACTTTTCCAGTATTGCAGTTGAATCCTGAGTAAAAGGTTCAACTTATTGGTAGTTATTTCAATTAGGCTGCTCAGGGATGATGGCGTTCATATTTGAACACTGATTGAACAAGGATTTTCCAATGGAAAAATCAGATAATAAACACGCTATTGTCACGGTGGCGATCTGTTTCCTGATTGCGGTCATTGAAGGCTTAGACATTCAGGCTGCCGGTATCGCCGCAGCCGGCGTCCGCGAATACTTTGGCTTAGATAAATCGCAATTGGGCGTTTTCTTCAGTGCAGGGATTCTGGGCTTGTTGCCTGGCGCGCTGATTGGGGGGCGTTTTGCGGACCGGATTGGACGCAAAAAAGTGCTGATTTGGTCGACTGCAATATTTGCTGTTTTTACCCTGTGCACAGTCTGGGTTAACAGCTTTAACAGCCTGTTGGCGGTACGTTTTCTTGCCGGCGCTGGCTTAGGGGCGGCGATGCCTATTCTCATTACGCTTGCCTCGGAAGCGGTCAGCCCGCAAAACCGCGGCCGCGCTGTTGGCTTGATGTACTGCGGCATGCCGGTGGGCGCTGCTATTTTGTCGCTGATTGCAACCACAGAGTTTGGCGCCAACTGGAAAAACGTATTTTATTTGGGCGGCCTGCTGCCGATTATTGTGATTCCGCTGATGATGTGGCTGCTGCCTGAATCGAAAGAATTCCTGAAAACCCAATCAGTTTCAGAGCAGGATACTGCGCCGCGCGCTACCTTTAAAGACCTGTTTAGTGCAGAAAACCGCGTGCGTACGCTGTGCATTTGGGTTAGCTATTTCTTTACCTTAATGGTCGTGTACATCATGCTCAGCTGGCTGCCGTCACTGTTTATGGAACTGGGCTTTTCACGCAAAGAAGGCAGTACAGCGCAATTTTACTTCATGGTCAGCGCAACCATTGGCACTATTGTGTTAGGCATGCTGACTGACCGCTGGAAAAAAGCCTATGTCATTTTGCTGATGTACGGCGGTATTTTGGCTGGCTTATTTGCTTTGAACGGCGCTGGCTCCTTAACGCAAATGTATATGGCTTCCGCTTTAGTTGGCGCTTTTGTTATCGGCTGTCAAGGTGTGCTGTATGCATTCGGCGGGATTGTCTATCCGACAGAAGTGCGCGGCACAGGTGTAGGTGTTGGCTCTGCAGTCGGCCGTATCGGCGCGATGCTTGGACCTGCTATTGCCGGCCAGCTGCTGGCAGCCGGATTTGGCGCAGCCGGTGTAATTTCTGCTGCCATCCCGTGCATTATTATTTCCGCTATTTTTATGCTGCTGCTGGTGCGCCGCATTGCGCCCTAAGCCAGCATTGCAGTGAATGTATGCATAGAGTGAAGACTTTATGCCTATATTCTTCAGCTGTTGCTCAAGCCCGCTTTTGCGGGCTTTTTGCTGGCTTAATGGACTGAAAGTTTGCTATTTGCTGTTGGAATACAGTGCGCAAAGCCATTTCTTTTTAGGGGCCAGTGCTCAATACTGCGCTGATTTTCAGCTATGCTGAATGAACAGACTTTGATAAATAAAAAATGGAAGCAGTGTTATGCAGAACAATACCGCGCTGATTATTGTGGATGTGCAGAATGGATTTACCCCGGGCGGCAATTTGGCTGTTGCCAATGCGGATCAGATTATTCCGGCAATTAACCTGTTAGCGCAGCAGTTCAGTAATGTAGTTCTGACGCAGGACTGGCATCCGGCGCAGCATATTTCTTTTGCCCAAAATCATCCCGGCAAACAGCCTTATGATACGGTGCAGCTGCCGTATGGTCCCCAAGTGCTGTGGCCGCGGCACTGCGTTCAGGGCACAGCCGATGCAGAGCTGCATCCCGCGCTGCAGGCGCCTCACGCGCAGTTGATTATCCGCAAAGGTTTTCATGCGGACATTGACAGCTATTCTGCATTTATGGAAGCCGATCATAAAACCTCGACCGGTTTGGCCGGCTATTTAAAGGCGCGGGGCATTGATACCGTATTTGTGGCCGGCATCGCGACAGACTTTTGTGTAGCGTGGACGGCAATTGACGCCTGCAAGCTGGGTTTTCAGTCATTTGTGGTGGCGGATGCCTGCAAGGGCATTGACCTGCAGGGCTCGCTGCAGCACGCTTGGCAGGAAATGCTGGCGCAGGGCGTTAAGCGCGTATATGTAAAAGATATTGTTAATGTACAGCATACGCTATAGCGTGTGATGCATCAGGCGCAATCGTATTATCGGCTGCTTGCCGGGGCTGCGCTGTATGAGGAACAGGTGAAACTGCATGGCTGCTTTTTTTAAATTTAATCAATGGATGCAGAAGACTTTTGCATTCTGGGTGGTGCTTTTTTCTGGCTTTGCGCTATGGATGCCGGAGGTTTTTGTCTGGCTGAAAGCGTATATCCCATGGATGCTGGGCATCATTATGTTCGGCATGGGCATGACCATGACGGTTGCAGACTTTAAAGGCGTGCTGCAAAGCCCCAAAGCGGTGCTGATTGGCGTGGCAGCTCAGTTTATGGTCATGCCGGGGCTGGCCTTTGCACTGTGCAAGCTGTTTGCGCTGCCGCCGGAAATTGCTATTGGCGTCATTTTGGTCGGCTGCTGTCCGGGCGGCACGGCATCCAATGTCATCACTTATATGGCCAAAGGCAATACTGCGCTGTCGGTTGCCTGCACCTCAGTGTCTACCTTGCTGGCGCCATTGCTGACTCCGGCCATATTTTATCTGCTGGCCAGTCAGTGGATTGAAATCAATGCGCTGTCGATGCTGGTATCTATACTGCAAGTCGTGCTGTTTCCGATCGTGCTGGGCCTGATTGCGCGCAGCCTCATGAAACGTCAGGCCGAGGCCTATATTCAGGTGATGCCGCTGATTTCAGTCATGGCTATTGTCGCAATTGTTGCTGCAATTATAGCCGGCAGCCGCGCGCAGATTTTTCAGTCTGGTTTACTGATTTTAGGCATTGTTATGCTGCACAACGGTTTGGGCTATTTGCTGGGTTTTGGGGCCAGCAGGCTGCTGCGTCTGCCATACGCAGACTGCAAAGCTGTAGCAATTGAAGTCGGCATGCAGAATTCCGGATTGGGCGTGGCGCTGGCGGCTGCGCATTTTGCAGCCTCTCCAGTAACGGCCTTGCCCAGCGCAATTTTTAGCTTGTGGCATAACATTTCCGGGCCGGCGCTGGCCAGCTATTGGGCGGGAAAAACGGGAGAAAAAACGTGCCCTAAAGGCTCATAATGCCGGTTTTTATGGATTTTCGAAGGAAAAATAAGGCCTTATCGAGTCAATTTAATGCGCATGCGGGTTGTTTGTAACATGAATGTCATAAAGTCTGCCTACCATGCCCAAAGCGATATGACAGACTGTTTACAAACAGCATTGAGAAAGCATGCAAAATTTTCAGCATTCATCTGATACGTATTTTAACCGGGAACTGTCCCTGTTTGAATTTCAGCGCCGTGTGCTGGCGCAGGCGCAGGACGGGCAGCTGCCGCTGCTGGAGCGCCTAAATTTTCTGATTATTTTTTCCAGAAATTTAGATGAATTTTTTGAAATCCGTGTTGCCGGCTTGATGAAGCAGCGAGATTTGAACGCAATAGCGCGCACGCCGGATGCCTTGCCGACTGAACTGGTGCTGGAGCAGCTGTCTGAGGCGGTGCATGCGTCGGTACAGGCGCAGTACGATATTCTGAATCATGCAATTTTACCCGAGCTGCAAAACCAAGGCATTCAGTTCATTCAGTATCAGGATATTTTAGAACGGCATAAGGGCTGGATTGCTAAGTATTTTGCCAAAGAAGTTCAGCCGGTGCTGACACCGATCAGCCTAGATCCGTCGCATCCATTTCCGCGTTTAGTGAATAAAAGCTTGAATTTTATTGTCAGCCTTGAAGGCAAGGACGCTTTTGGCCGTGAAATTTCCATGGCGATTGTGCCGGCGCCGCGTTCGCTGCCGCGCCTGATTCCGCTGCCGCAGGATGTTGCGGGCCATGCCGATGCGCAGATCTTCCTGACTGCGATTATTCAGCAACATATCAGTGATTTATTTCCCGGCATGACTGCGACAGGCTGCTATGCTTTTCGGGTGACGCGCAATGCTGATCTGATTTTAGCCGAAGATGTGGATGATTTGGCGGTGGCGCTGAAAGATGAGCTGTCATCGCGGCGCTTTGGCCGCGCGGTGCGTTTGGAAATTGAAGATGATTGTCCGGCGCCGGTTATTGATTATCTGCTGAATGAGTTTGATCTGACTGAGCAGGAATTATATCGGGTTCACGGCCCGATCAACCTGTCACGCTTAAGCGCCAGCTTTTTGCGTCCAGAATTGAAGCATGCGCCGTACATTCCAGTTATTCCTAAAGCGCTGCGCAAGGCGCAGAGTATTTTTGAGCTGCTGAAAACACAGGATGTGCTGCTGCATCATCCTTTTGATTCTTTTCAGCCTGTCATTAGCTTGCTGCGTGAGGCAGCCAAAGATCCCGGGGTTTTAGCAATTAAGCAGACGCTGTACCGTAGCGGTCCGGATTCTGAAATTGTGCAGGTTCTGGCTGAAGCGGCTAGAAATGGCAAAGAGGTGACTGCGGTCATTGAGCTGCGTGCGCGTTTTGATGAAGAATCCAATATTACTGTTGCTAATATTTTGCAGGAAGCCGGCGCAGTTGTGGTGTATGGCATTGTTGGCTATAAAACCCATGCCAAGATGATTCTGATTGTGCGCCGGGAAACCAATAGATTAGTGCGTTATGTGCATTTGGGCACAGGCAACTACCATGCCGGCAATGCGCGCATGTACACCGATTATGGTCTGATGACCACACAGCCGGAAATTGCGGAAGATGTGCACCGCATGTTTCAGGAATTAACCGGCATGGGCAAAATGGCCAAACTTAAAGCGCTGCTGCATGCGCCGTTTACCCTGCACAGCGAGCTGCTGCATCTGATTGCGCAGGAAACCGCCTTTTCGCAGGCGGGCAAGGCAGCTCGAATCATCATTAAAGTCAATGCCCTGACAGAACCGCAGCTGATCGCTGCGCTGTATCATGCCTCAAATGCAGGGGTGCAGATTGATTTGATTATCCGTTCAATTTGCTGCCTGATTCCTCACGTGCCGGGCATGTCGGACAATATTCGAGTGCGATCAATTGTTGGGCGTTTTTTGGAGCATACCCGGGTATATTATTTTGAGCATGGCGGCGAGAAAAAGCTGTACTGCGCCAGCGCAGACTGGATGGGGCGCAATTTATTTTCCCGCGTGGAAACCTGTTTCCCGATACTGGATGCCCGCCTGAAAAAGCGCATTTTTAATGACGGCCTGCTGAATTATCTGCAGGACAATCAAAATGCATGGGAGCTGCAGGCTGATGGGCAATGGCAAAAAGCGCATAGTGATGGGCCGGCGCATAGCGCGCAGCGCCTGCTGATAGAGAAAAATGCACTGTAATCCGCTGCTGTAAACTGGAATGCCGCGTATAAAAAAAGCCTGATTTTAATCAGGCTTTTTTTATACAGTTTTGATTTGCCGAAGCGATGCGCATTAAGACGCTTTTGACTGTTTGGATTTTAAAATTTCTGTACGGAAGCTTTGCGCCAGTTCTGCAGCGCCGCTGTCCATGCCGTTAATCATGAAAGCGTGGCGGGTCAGCACATTGGTTGGATTCGGCATGCTGACCAGCTGGAAATGTTCAGAAATTTCTTTGAGCTGGGCATTCGGCACATGCACAGCGCTTTCTTTGGCTGCCAGCTGCTGCACCAGACGTTCTGCTGCCTGTACAGAAGACAGCTGCATTGCTTCGACTGCGCTGGAAACCGCACTGCGGGTCTGCAGCACAAAGCGCTTTTCTTCACGGTAGCGCTTATACAGCACATCCGACAGCAGCTGAAATACCGCGCCGATCATGGTCAGGCATGGCAGGGCATCCGTTTTATCGGCGGCAATACTGATGCTGGCGCCTTTGTCATCAAATTTATGCACCGTGCAAATGTCGGCGCTGTTCAGTTTGTAATGCTGCACACACAGTTCAACTGTTTTGTTCAGGAAAATTTGACATAAATTGAAATACGGCACAGATACTGTGCTGTTGACGCTGTCCAGCAATTGTTTAGGATCATAGAACTGAATATTCAGCGCCAAGTCATTTACGTCGACCACCACAGGTTTGCTTTCTTTGGCTTTAGCTTTGGCCTGCGCATTTTGCTGCGCCTGCGCAATGGCGAGAGCGGCGTTATGCTTTTCCTGTTCCAGCGCTTGGGTCAAGGTCTGAATTTCGTGTTTTAAACGGGACTCATTGTTGATGCGCGCCAGATATTCTGAACGGCTTGGGCGGGCAATCGCACGGTAAGCCAGCCACAGCAGCCCATGCACAATGAGAGAGGCTAAAATCGCCAGCCACTGCGTGCGTAGAATTTCACCGATGCTCGGTTTAATTAAGGTAATTTCAACTGAGCCGACTTTTTTCTCATTTTGCAGCGCATCGCGGACAAAAACTTCGCCCTCTCGGGTTTTGGTCAGGCCGCCGGTCGCCATGACCTGATTGTCTGCATTTAAGATCCGGATAGAGGCCACACTCGGGTTGGTTGCGTAGCGGTCCGCCAGCAGCGCCAGCGATACCGTGTTGGCTGGTTCCATTTCCGAAATGCTGTCTGTGACCAGCTGCGTGGTCATGAGCTGGCCTTGACTGGCGCGGTTTTCATTTAACTGGTGTGTGGTTGCCAATACCAATAAAAAGGTATGGAAAGCAAAACTTACAATCAGTAGGCTAGCAAATAGCCCTTGTCTAGGCGCATTCAACGTAAACTTCCAAGGCAATTCTGTTCATTTTCGATTATGATTCTCCCAATAGTTGCAGCTCAGACCCGAGTCACTTCATGCGAGAAATCATTCTTATTTCATTTTTAGGACCTGACCAGCCTAATCAATTTACACGATTAATGCAGGTTCTTTCCGTTCATTCCCTACAAATTCTAGATGTTGGACAAGCCGTCATCCATAACCAGCTGACTTTAGGTATTGTTGTGTCGTCGGATGATCAGACTGCGACAGCATTAGCCATGAAGGAAATTCTGATTCTAGCACATGATATCGGCTTAACTGTGCGCTTTAAACCGATCTCTGCAGCAGAATATGACCAATGGGTAAGTGAGGGAGGGCGTACACGCTATATCGTGACGGCTTTGGCGCCAGAATTGACCGCTTCACACTTACAGGCCGTTACAAAAATTGTCTCTGGCCAAGGCTTCAATATTGAAACTGTCACCCGTTTATCAGGCCGCCCGGTCTTGAGCGAACAGGCAGATGGTCCAAAACGCGCCTGCGTGCAGTTTGGCTTGAGTGGCCAAATGCTGGACGCTGCCGCTATGCGCGCTGCTTGTTTGCGCCTCTCTGCAGAGCTGAGTGTGGATGTCGCTGTGCAGGAAGACAATGCCTACCGCCGCAACCGCCGTTTGGTCTGCTTTGATATGGACTCGACTTTGATTGAGCAGGAAGTGATTGATGAGCTGGCCAAAGAAGCCGGTGTCGGCCAACAGGTGGCGGAAATTACCGAGCGCGCCATGCAGGGCGAGCTGGACTTTCAGCAAAGCTTCCGCGCCAGGGTTGCGCTGCTCAAAGGCATGGACGCATCAGTGCTGGATCAAATCGCTGCACGCTTGACCGTGACAGAAGGCGCTGAACGCCTGATTTCAACGTTAAAAGCGCTGGGCTACCGTACCGCGATTCTGTCTGGCGGTTTTCAGTATTTTGCCGAATATCTGCAGCAGAAACTGGGTATAGATGAAGTGCATGCTAACGTGCTGGATATTCAGGATGGCGTAGTAACTGGTGAAGTGAAAGGCCATATCGTGGACGGCGCGCGTAAGGCACACTTGCTGACGCAAATTGCTGCTGAAATGGGCATTTCGCTGGAGCAGGCGATTGCGGTAGGTGATGGCGCCAACGATTTGCCGATGCTGTCAATTGCCGGTTTGGGTGTTGCGTTCCGCGCGAAACCGTTAGTGCGCCAAAATGCCAATCAGGCGATTTCCAGTGTCGGTCTGGATGGCGTGCTGTATCTGCTGGGTGTGCATGACAAAGACTTAAACCGCGCTTAATTGCGGTGCGGCAAAATCAATGCGGCCTTTGCGCCGCATTTTTTTGCTTTAAATTTAATCATTTCCGATAAGCGGATCAGATAAGTTGGCGATAAAAAAAGCGAATGCGCAATTCTGAAAAAATTTTTTTTTATTGTATAAATGCGGTGTTTTTATTGTAATGACACGCCAAGCTGGACGGAATCATTGTTCCGTAAAAAGCATAAAAAGAAAAAATGTAATGACAAAATAATATTGCGACAAGGTGTGTCGCTTCTTCGAAATGCAAGACTTTTTTTATGCAAAAAACTCCTCATAATGCATTCATAGAGATTCAGATCAACACAATTGCATTGATTTATATTTAACGGGACTGGCAGGCATAGATTACGCGCACCGCGCTTATGCTGCCGAAAGACGGAGGTTTTTATGGTAACTGCGAATTTAGCGACCATCGTCGGCTTGAGTTTGATCGCCACTGCTTTGATTGCTGTTTTCTTTTCGCCGTATCGCCGCTGGTTAAGCTTTATGCTGGCTGGAATGCTGGTTTGGGGACTGATTGAAATCGTTCGTTTTGGCGCGCAAAGCGTGTTTGAACTGCCAATGGCTTACAGCTATTTAACAGCAGTGACATCGGCGATGATGGTATTTACGCTCATTTTGCTGCGTGAAGACCGCAGAGCCGAACAGGCGCTTGCGAAGCGCCGCTGCATCGAACATACGCCGGTGTATGAAGATGAACAGCAGTGTTCAAGCCGCTAGCCGGTTTGAACCTGAAGCATAAAAATGCGCTTGAGGGCGCATTTTTTGTGTCCGGCAGGTAGATAATTAGTATACAAAGGCTTACGCCGAAAAATAGAAGTTATGGTAGGATGATGCAGTCCGTTTTTCCAACAATTACAATAGGCTCATTCCCATGAAATTATCTTCTATTCCTGTCGTTAAGCTGCCGCTGGTTGATGTCAGCACTGATCCTCTGGATTTGCTGGTTGCCGGCTTGGCGCTGCGCATGAAACAGCTTGCGCGCACCAGTCCAAAATTTATTGAATTAGTGCATGAACGCCAGTTCCGCATTCAAATCGGCACAGATTTAGGCATGGCGCGTCAGATTATTGTAAATAATGGGCACATTGACACTGTAGCGGGCGATGCGGAAAAAGCGGATTTTATTTTGCAGTTTGCGGACAGTGAGCAGGGCGTTAAAACGTTGATGAAAGGCGATCCGACCGCTTTTATGACCGGCATGCAAAACGGCAGCATTAAAATGGAAGGCGACTTTGGCTTATTGGTCTGGTTTAATCAGGCTGCTAAACTGATTCCGCCTAAACTGCCGAAACCGGTGAAAGAAAAAATTAAAATTGCGCGCCGTTTTATTAAAGAAAAAACAGGCAAATAAGATTTACTCCTTGTTTCCCCTCCTTTTTTAAAGGAGGGGCTAGGGAAGCATTAAAAAAGCCCTCATCAAGAGGGCTTTTTTAATGCTTGTCTAAGTGACGATAAAATTAATCATTCCACTTCTAAATTAAAAGTCACTGGGCCGTCATTGACCAAATGCACTTTCATGTCGGCTGCGAATATACCGGTTTGCACATTTGAAAATTGAGATTTTGCATATTCTACGAGCTGTTCATACAGCGCTTTGGCTTCTGCCGGCGGCATGGCGGGGCCAAAATCAGGCCGCAGGCCTTTTTGCGTTTGCGCCATTAAAGTAAATTGCGACACCAGCAGTAAACCGCCGCCCGCTTGGCTGACATTCCAGCCCATTTTGCCTTGTTCATCATCAAAAAAGCGGTATTTCAAAATCTTATCAATCAGCTTTTGGCCTTTTTCCAAATTATCGTCTTTGCCTAAACCGAGAAACACCAAAATACCGTGATTAATTTCACCCGTGGTTTGTCCATCGACCACGACTTTGGCTTCTAAAACGCGTTGTAACAAGGCCCGCATAATACTTTCCGAACAGAGAATTGAAATACGGCGGCGATTGTAGCAAATGGTGCAGAACAGCTGCGCCTCAGTGCTGTATTTTTAACCATAAGATGTTGAAAAGTTTCTGTATATTTTTTATTAATCGAATATTTAGATTGTTTTTATGAAAATAAATTGTTTTATCTATTTGTTGAGAATCAGTATCTTTTTCCGGGCAGGAAAGGTATTTAATTGAGAGAGATAGACCATGTTTAAGCGTTCTTTGCTTGTTGCAATGCTTGCAGCAGCTACAGCTGCGACTCAAGCTGCGGCGTTAACCAAAGACAACGGCGCGCCTGTTGGTGACAACCAAAATTCGATCACAGCTGGCCCACAGGGTGCAACTTTACTGCAAGATGTGCAGCTGGTGCAAAAACTGCAGCGTTTTGGCCGTGAGCGTATTCCTGAGCGTGTAGTGCATGCGCGCGGCACTGGCGCATACGGTGAATTCGTTGCCACTAAAGATCTTTCAGATTTAACCCTGGCTTCATTATTTAAAGCAGGGACCAAGACGCCTGTATTCTTACGTTTTTCGACCGTGATTCACCCTAAAGGTTCACCAGAAACTTTACGTGACCCGCATGGTTTTGCCCTTAAATTTTATACCCAAGAGGGCAATTGGGATTTGGTCGGCAATCAGACCCCGGTATTCTTCATCCGTGATGCAATCAAATTCCCTGATTTCATTCATGCCATGAAACCAAGCCCAATCAATAACGTACAAGATCCAAACCGCGTATTTGATTTCTTATCGAGCCAGCCTTGGGCAACCAACATGTTGACTTATGTTTACGGTAAATACGGTGTTCCAACCAGCTACCGCGAACAAGATGGCTTCGGTGTACATGCATACAAGCTGTATAACGACAAAGGCGAATACAAATACGTTAAATTCAATTTCCGCTCTCAACTGGGCGTGAAAGGTTTGAACGTCAAACAAGCGGCTGAACAGCAAGCTAAAGATTTCAATCACTTGACCAACGATCTTTATGCCAACATCAACAAAGGCAACTTCCCGAAATGGGATCTATATATTCAAGTCTTAGATCCGCAAGATTTCGGTAAACTCGATTTCGATCCGCTGGATCCAACTAAAATCTGGCCAACTGACATCGTTCCTGAAACTAAAGCAGGGACGTTGACATTGAACCGTATGCCGAAGAACTTCTTCCAAGAAACAGAACAATCAGCTTTTGCACCGGGCAACTTGGTTCCAGGTATCGAACCGTCTGAAGACCGTTTATTGCAAGGCCGTGTGTTCTCTTACTCAGATACACAAATGTACCGTTTGGGCGCGAACCATCAGCAAATTCCTGTGAACCGTCCACTGGTTGATGTGAATAACAACAACCAAGATGGCTATATGAATACCGGCATGCGCGATTCTGATGTGAATTACGAACCGAGCCGTAAAGAACCTAAACCTGCAACTGAAAAAGCGCGTGCAGTGCAAACGCCGTTAACCGGTACAGTGCAGCAAGTGGGCACCAAAGAGCAAAACTTTAAACAAGCCGGTGAACTTTACCGTTCATACACAGCCAAAGAAAAAGACGATTTGATTATGAACCTTGCCGCGGATTTAGGCGGCGTAAAAGATTCAGAAACCAAACACATCATGTTGTCTTACTTCTACAAAGCAGATGCTGACTACGGTACGCGCATGACCAAAGCGGTCAACGGCAATATCGCAACAGTAAAAGCAAAAGCTGCAAACTTGAAAGACTAATTTCGATTGGTCCATCAAATCGGTGACTAGGGGATAGGAGTCACCACCGAAAAGCCCTGTAAAACTCAAATCCTTTCCTGCACCCTAGGGGAGTTTTACAGGCACTGTTTTCCCCAGTGCCTTAATCTATTCATATCGGTGATATGACAAGCACACAATTTTGATTCTTGCTGGAGTTCATCATGAAAGCTTTGAAGCGCGCAGTTTTAATGAGTCTTTTTGCAGCAAGCACCGTATTCGCAGCAGCTGCTGTTGCTGCAGAGATCTCCCCGGCTCAAGCGTCTGCCAGCAGTCAGGTGACCTCACAACAAGAATTAATTGATCTATTTTTTGCTGCGGCAAAAACCGGCAATGCTGAAGTGATCAACGAATTTTTAAAACATGGCTTTCCTGCCGATGTCCGCAATGCTTCGGGTTTTACCCCGTTAATGATGGCGGCTTATTATGGTCAACAGCCTATTGTGACCGCTTTGCTGGCTCATGGCGCGGACCGCTGTGCACGTGACAATAAAGGCAATACGGCTTTAATGGGCGCCATGTTTAAAATGGAATGGCGTATTGCCAAACAGCTGCGCCAAGTGGACTGTGATGTTCATGCAGCCAAAACAGGGCAAAAAACCGCGGCCGAGTTTGCCAAAGTAATTGGTCAGGAAAAACAGCTGCAGCAGATTATTCAGGCGCAGGAAAAACCGGCAGTTCAAGCGCAGAAATAATTCAGAGGCATCAGCGCGGTTTTGCTGCAAATTGGGCTGGCCGTACGTAAAACCACCAATATCATATTGGAAAATATGCTTTAATGCTGGAAGCACAGCGAAATTCAATTAGATATGGCTCCAATCATTCAATCCTTGCTTGATACCGATTTATATAAATTCACCATGCTTCAGGTGGTTTTGCATAAATTTCCGCAAACGCACAGTGTTTATCATTTTCGCTGCCGTAATTTAGATGACACGGTCTATCCGCTGACGGATATTCTGGATGACTTAAATGAGCAGCTGGATCATCTGTGCTGCCTGAAGTTTCGTGAAGATGAGCTGCTGTATTTGCGCAGCCTGCGTTTTATCAAGAGCGATTTTGTTGATTATCTGGAACTGTTTCAGCTGAAACGCCGCTTTATTAAAGCCGGCATTGATACGCAAGGCCGGCTGGATATTTGGGTCGAAGGCCCGATGGTGCAGGCGATGATGTTTGAAATTTTCGTCTTGGCCATTGTTAATGAGCTGTATTTTCAGCGCATCCGCACGCCAGAGGTGCTGGACGAAGGCGAACGCCGCCTGCAGCATAAAATTGCGCTGCTGAAACAGTATCAGGCCGCGCAAACACCGAATGATCCGCCATTTTTAGTCTCAGATTTCGGCACACGGCGCCGCTATAGCTATGAATGGCAAAAACATGTGATTGCAGAATTTTATCAAGCTGTACCGCATATTTTCCGAGGCACCAGCAATGTGCTGATTGCTAAAGATCTGGACATTATTCCGATCGGCACCATGGCGCATGAATTTCTGCAAGCCTTTCAGGCGCTGGATGTGCGTTTGCGCGATTTTCAAAAAGCTGCGCTGGAAACTTGGGTGCAGGAATACCGCGGTGATTTAGGCATTGCCTTGACCGATGTGGTCGGCATGGATGCGTTCCTGCGCGATTTCGATCTGTACTTTGCTAAATTGTTTGACGGCTTACGGCATGACAGCGGCGACCCGTATGAATGGGGCGATAAAGCCTATGCGCACTATAAAAAGCTGAAGATTGATACTCGCTCTAAAATGCTGACATTTAGTGATGGTTTAAATATTGAAAAAGCGTGGGATTTGCATAATTACTTCAAAGACCGTTTCCAAGTCAGTTTTGGTATTGGCACCAATTTAACCAATGATATGGGGCAAACCCCGCTGAATATTGTGCTGAAACTGGTCGAATGTAATGGTCAGTCTGTTGCAAAAATCTCTGACAGTCCGGGCAAAACCATGACGGACAATGACACTTTCTTGGCCTATTTGCGACAAGTATTTGATATTGCCGAAGCATAAGTCGAGTATTGGCAGCAGAAGCGGCGGTGCAGGTTTGATAGCCTGCACTGCTTTTTTGGGGCGCTGAAAAATGCCAAAGCAAAGCAAAAAATCAGAATTATCCTAAAAATGACTTGTGCTAAGATCGGACTATTCTTATTCAAATACGCTGCGGTATTAAAATGACTGAATCTGCCTTAAATTTTGGCTTGCTTGTCGAAGCGGAAGAATTGGCGCCATATTTAGGCCATGAAAAATTAAGAATT
>JASLHF010000189.1 GCA_030152275.1 Acinetobacter sp.
ATGCCCTGCTGCTGCATTGCCTGCCTAAATTTGAGATGAATGAGACTGATCAAAATCCAATTCAATACCGCAGCACTGACCACAATATAAATTAGATAACTCAATGCTTTTTCAGGCAAAAAGTAATTCAGCAGTACACAGCCAAAAATCAGCAGCGCTGAAAATAGCACTGCGGCAATAGGTGTGCCGTGCTCGTTCACCCGTTGAAATAGCTTGGGCGCATTGCCCTGTTCTGCCAGACCCAAAAGCATGCGGCTATTGGCATACATGCCGCTATTGCAGACAGAAACCGAGGCCGTCAAAATAATAAAATTCAATAAATGCGCCGCCCAATCAATCCCGATTTGCTTAAAAATCAGCACAAATGGACTATGTTCCAAACCGCCCAATTGCAGCTGATTCCACGGCACCAAAGACAGCAGCACAGCCAAAGAACAGATATAAAATAGAAACACCCGAATTACCGTTTGATTCACCGCTTTAGGAATATTACGGTCTGGATCTTCCGTTTCAGCGGCCGCCATACTTATCAGCTCAATGCCGCCAAAAGCAAACATCATAAAGGCCAGCATATAAAATAAGCCGTCAAAACCATGTGGAAAGAAACCGCCATGCGCCCATAAGTTGCTTATCGAAGCGCTTGAACCCGCATCGGCGGTTACCAGTAAATAAATCCCAAAAACAATCATGGCGATAATCGCCACAACTTTAATCAAGGATAACCAAAATTCAGATTCTGCATATAGTTTGACGTTGGCTAAATTGGCAAGCGTAATCACCGCAAAAAACACCAATACCGATACCCAAGCAGGCACATGCGGCCACCAATAATTGACATATTTACCAATGGCGGTCAGCTCGGTCATCACCACCAGAATATATAAAATCCAGTAGTTCCAGCCAGTTAAAAAACCGGGAAATTTACCCCAATATTTAAAAGCAAAGTGGCTAAATGATCCCGTGACCGGCTCTTGTACAATCATCTCGCCCAACTGGCGCATGATTAAAAATGCAATGATGCCGCCAATCAAATAACCCAGAATGATTGAAGGCCCTGCCGATTCAATAATATGCGCCGAGCCTAAAAATAGTCCCGTGCCGATTGCCCCGCCCATGGCGATTAATTGGATATGGCGATTCTTTAAACGTCGCTGAAGTTTGGGCGTTTCGCTGTTCAAAACAAACTCTCATGCTAATAACATAGAGAATTGTAAAGGCTTCGGAGCATCTAACCTAGCCCGCGCCTGCCCTGATGATTTATTTTTGTTATTGGATATTTTTATCTTGTTTTGAATCAAGGAATAATAAAATTAGTCATGCAAGAAATATTGTCGCTGTATTTCAGCCATGCTCAAACTTTGCCGGCGCATTCATTATGCTGTGGCAAGAAATGCATCCGAATATTCAACATCGCCATGCGGATGGGTTGTTACAAATGAGATAGCCTGAAAATATGCTTTCGGTACATCGGCTAGATTCAGGTCAGGATAAACTTGAAAGCCAAAACGCACATAATAGTGCGGATCGCCCAACACCACACAACCTGTAGCGCCACTGTTTTTTAGTACTTCAAGCGCCGCTTGCATCAGTTGAGTTCCAATTCCCAGACCCTGCATCTTCGGTAAAACTGAAATCGGGCCTAAGCCGTACCAACCGCTCTCACCAGTTGATATGCGAACTGGCGAAACAGCGACATGGCCCAAAATGTCCTGTTGCAATTCTGCAACCAAGGACAAGGTTAATTGATCATTTCTACGCAGCTGGTTAACGATAAACTGCTCGGTATGGCTGCTATGTTCAGCATGTAAAAATGCCGCTTGGGTGACACCTTCAATCGCCAGAATATCATCCATGCGTTCTGGTCTAATCTTGATTTTCATCTGTCGCCCTCATTTGCCATTCATAATAAAAAAGCGGATCAGTTCAAACTCATCCGCTTACATGACTTAATTAAAAAAGATGAGATCCAAAACACTTATTCATCAGGATATTCAAAACGGTAGCCCACACCGTACACGGCTTGAATCCATTCGTGACGGTTGCCGGTTTCCGCAGCATCTGAAATCTTACGGCGCAAGTTTTTAATATGACTGTCAATTACGCGGTCCGCCACATCAAAACTGTCTGGATTAATATGATCCAGCAATTGCGCGCGTGAATACACCTGCCCCACATGCTCTAAAAACAGTTCCAGCAAGCGGAACTCTGTTGGGGTTAAATTCAGCGACTTTTGCTGATACCAAATCCGCTGCTGGCCTTTGTCCATACGGAAAAGATCATTGCTTTCCGGTTCTGCTTTACGCTCTAAACGGCGCATGACCGCCTGTACGCGGGCAACCAGTTCTTTCGGGCTAAATGGCTTGCAGACATAATCATCTGCGCCCATATTTAAGCCCAGCACGCGGTCAATTTCTTCAGTCCGCGCAGTCACCATAATAATTGGCAAATCTGACTGTTCACGGACTTTACGGCAAATGGTTAAACCGTCCATGCGCGGCACCATTAAGTCCAAAATCATCAAACTCGGCTTACGCTGCAAAAAGCTGTCATAGGCTTCTTGTCCATCATGAAACATGCTGACTTCAAAGCCGGCCGCTTCTAAATAATCACGCACCAGCTGCGCAAGCTCTACTTCATCTTCAACCAGCATGATATGTTTCATTTAAAAATCCTTGTTGTTTCAATTTTTTGGAAAAGTCAGCCTGCTGCGCAAGCCGCCTAATGGTGAATGTTCAAATGTCAATTCACCGCCCAAGGCTTTCGCCATTTTGACAGACAGCGCCAGGCCTAAACCAGTGCCGCCGGTGGCGCGCGTGCGCGAGTCATCCACCCGATAGAAACGCTCACCTAAACGCGCCAGCTGCTCATCGGTCAAGCCGAATGGGCTGTCGTCAACCAGCACAGTCCAATGCGAAGCGCTGTTTTCAGTATGAATTTGCACTTGACCGCCAGCTTCAGTATAGCGAATGCTGTTGCCCAGCAAGTTCACCATAATTTGCTTAAAGCGGTCTATATCTAATTGTAATGTTTCACCTTGTCCTTGCACGCTGACTGTCAATCTAGCCTTTTCAAATTTTGGCTTAAAGCTGTCAACTTCTTGGAGCACCACGTCCCAAGGATTAACCGCCGTAAAATAGCACTGCAGCTGCTGCGCTTCTGCCTGTGCAAGGTCAGCCAAATCCTGTGTCAGCTTTTTCAGGCTGCCGACCTGATTCAGCATGGAGGCAAAATGTTCAGGGGTCGGCTTACGGATACCATCCTGCATCGCTTCAATTTGCGCCTGCAATACAGCCAACGGGGTTTTCAGCTCATGTGACGTATCTGCCACCCACTGCCGCCGTGAAGTTTCATGCTGATCTAAAATCACCGCCAGCCGGTTCAGCTGATTCGACAGATCGCCCAGCTCATCATTACGGTTTACCGCTACTTGATGCTGAAAATTGCCCTTGGTCAATTCACGTGTTCCATCCAGCAAGCGCTGAATCGGTTTTTTAAAATATGTCGCCAACAGCAAAGACACAATTAAGCTGGCCGCAAAGCTTAAGCCATAAACCAGCAGTAAATAGCGCTTTTGATTGCTAAAGAAATTAATGCTTAAGGCATCATCCTGATCTAAAACAGATTTTAAACCCAAATAGCCCACCACTTGATTATTCACCACAATCGGCCGGTATGAAATTTGGCTTTGTGAAGGCTCACCCACCACAAACTGGCGTTTTGCATCATATAGCGACAAACGTGAGCTCAGCCCTAAACGGTCCGGCAGCTGAATAAACTGTTTTTTACCATTATTGTTCATTGCAGGAGGCGGCGGCTTGCCTGCGTCCTTGGCGTTTGGCGGACGGAACATATTTTGGTTTTCACTTAACGGAAATTTAAGGCCGTCAAAAGGCTGAAATTCTGAAGGCAAATTCAACTCCAGCATTTTCAGCTCTTCAGAATTTATATTAGATGCCGGAGCGCTGGCATTTTGCTGTTGTGATGCGCCGTTAACATTGACATTGAACATGCCGGTGCTGCTGTTTTCCTGAAAATAGCGCTGCTGCAAGGCAATATCATACTGCCGGCGCAGCCACCAGCGTGAAAGGCGGTCATAATCATCCGGCCCTGCCTTCCCTTCTATCTGCAGAATTTGCGCCTGAATTGCATTGCCCCAGTCATGATACACCTCATACACTTCCGCCAAATTTCCAATCAAATGGTCCAGTTTTTGCATTTCCACATCAGAAACATATTTGGTGAAATTACGCTGCATATTCCAATGAAGCACGCCTAAACTGACCGTTGTGATAACCAGTGTGGTCAGCAGCACAGTCAAAAATAAACGCAAGGCGATGGGCACACGACGGATCTTCAAAACACAGGCTCTATTTTTCTTCTATATTCATTATTGTAGCGAACACTGGGCTAAAAAACTCTCCATTGTTTCTTCATCATTATTATTTAATCTTTAAGCATCAAATCAGTATTATCTGCGGCGGGAAAAGACGATGAATACAATGACTAAAATGGCTTTAATCAGCGCTAGCGTTTTAAGCATGGGCGCATTAACTGCATGTCAATCTTCAACTGGGCCTAAAGACAGCGAGCACAGCCGCATGATGCATGACCGCGGTGACCACGGCCGTCAAATGACACCGGAACAGCGTGAACAATTTAAAGAAAAACGCGCAGAACAGCGCCAAATTTTTACAGAAATGAAAAAAGCCTGTGACGGTAAAGCCGTTGGTACTGCAGTGCAAGTCAAAGCGGGCGATAAAGCCATTGACGGTACTTGTGCCATGGTCTTTAAAGCTGACCGTAAAGCCATGAAACAAGAAATGAAAAATGCCGGCGGTGAACATAAACCGATGCGCGGTGAACACCGTCCAATGCGCGGCCATATGCAAGGCCCAATGGACATGCAGCGCGGTGAACCGCTAACAGATGCTAAACGCGCCGAATTAACCAAACAGTTTGATCAGCGTCTGGCTGAGCGCCAAGCAAGACAGCAAGCCGTTTTAAAAGCCTGCCAAGGTAAAACCAATGGCACAGCGGTTGCCCTTAAAGTGGGTGAACAGCAAATCAATGGTCAATGTGAAGTGCGCTTCCAGCCTAAAGCGCCTGCACCAGTAAAATAAGCTGAATGACTGTTAAAGCGGCAGTTTAAAGCTAAAAAAGCACTCTTTAGAGTGCTTTTTTATTGGACATATCTTTTTACGCTTTTTGACTATTTGTGTCATTCAATTTTATCTAAAAGTGTTTACACTCAATACACTTAGCATTTTCAAGAGATAAATCTTTGACTTTACAGTCACTAACAAATACCCCTGAAATGCTTGTACCCAATAAGAAGATGTTGCACGATTAGAACCATGTCCATACGTGTCATTGACGACACGTGCAAACGTTTATTTAGAATTATTAACGCTGGTAGAAACCAGTATTGAGGAAAACGATATGCCACAATACAAAGCGCCCTTACGTGATATGCAATTCGTTCTGCATGAACTTTTAAATGCAGAAGAACATTATGCAAAATTGCCTGCATTTTCTGAGACCGTAAGCCGTGAATTGGTTGACCAGTATTTAGAAGCTGCTGCAGACTTCTGTGAAAATGAACTTTCTCCTTTAAACCAAATCGGTGACCGCGAAGGCTGTACGTGGAATGATGGCGTTGTTACAACACCAACTGGTTTTAAAGCAGCGTACCAAAAATATATCGAACTGGGCTTCCCGTCACTTTCTGCTGAAGAACAATACGGCGGTCAAGGCTTGCCTGTTTCTTTAGGCAACGTGATCTCTGAAATGGTCGGTACTTCGAACTGGGCTTGGGGCATGTATCCGGGTCTTTCTCACGGTGCTGTACGTACTTTAGAACACCATGGTTCTCAAGAACAAAAAGACACTTACCTGCCTAAACTGGTTTCAGGTGAATGGACAGGCACGATGTGCTTAACAGAATCTCATGCAGGTTCTGACTTGGGTATTATCCGCTCTAAAGCTGAACCGCAAGCGGACGGCAGCTATGCAATTTCTGGCGAGAAAATCTTTATCTCTGCCGGTGAACACGACATGGCGGATAACATCATCCACATCGTACTTGCACGTCTGCCTGGCGCGCCTAAAGGCACTAAAGGCATTTCGCTATTCATCGTACCTAAATTCAATGTAAATGCTGATGGCTCAATTGGTGAGCGTAATGCGGTACGCTGCGGTTCGATTGAACACAAAATGGGTATCCATGGTAACGCAACATGTGTCATCAACTTTGATAACGCAAAAGGTTTCTTGATTGGCCCTGAAAACCGCGGTCTAAACTGCATGTTCACATTCATGAACACTGCACGTATTGGTACGGCTGTACAAGGTCTTTCAGCTTCTGAAGGTTCATTCCAAGGCGCACTGGCTTATGCAAAAGACCGTTTAGCTATGCGTTCACTTTCAGGCCCTAAAGCACCTGAAAAAGAAGCTGATCCGATTATCGTTCACCCTGCTGTACGCAACATGCTGATGACACAAAAAGCATTTGCTGAAGGCGGCCGTGCGCTTGTTTACTTATTGTCTCTGCATGCAGATATCGTAGAACAAGGTGCAACTGAAGAAGAACGTAAAGCCTCTGACAATATCTTGTCTTTATTAACACCTATTGCAAAAGCATTCTTAACTGAAACGGGTTCAGAATCTGCAAAACACGGCGTTCAAGTGTTCGGCGGTCACGGCTTTATTTCTGAACACGGTATGGAGCAAATCGTACGTGATACACGTATCTCTTGCCTGTATGAAGGTACAACTGAAATTCAAGCAATCGACTTGTTAGGCCGTAAAGTTTTGGGTACGCAAGGCGCAATGTTGAAAGACTTCACCAAGATCATCCACAAATTTGCAGAAGCGAACAAAGACAATGCTGCCATGAAAGAATTTGTTGAACCGCTTGCTGCGCTCAACAAAGAATGGGGCGACCTGACAATGCAGATTGGTATGAAAGCGATGCAAAACCCAGAAGAAGTGGGCGCAGCAGCAGTAGATTACCTATACTTCTCTGGCTATGTAACGCTTGCGTACCTATGGGCTCGCATGGCGCTTGTTGCTCAAGAAACTTTGGCTGCCGGTACAACTGACGTTGACTTCTACAACGCGAAAGTAACCACCGCCCGTTTCTATTTCAAGAAAATCTTGCCGCGTGTTCGCTCTCACGTAGATGTCATCGCTGGCGGTCTAGATCCATTGATGGCTTTGGATGCAGAGCACTTCGCATTCTAATTTGACGGTCACAGATCATCAAATTACTGTACTCTAGAGTACAGAAATAGAGAAAGGACGGTCATAGCTTTGACAGTCCTTTTTCTTTATAAAGATATCCAAGATTTAAAACTTTTTAAATTCAAGCAGCATGCTGTGCCATGTATGTGATGATATGAATCAAACAAGAAACAGGTGGAACTATGCCAATTTATAACGCGCCTCTTGCAGACATGAAGTTCATCTTAAATGATGTATTTAATGCAGAAAAATTCTGGCAAGCCAATGAAAATCTAGCGCATGTGGATGCTGCGACAGCAGAAGCGATTCTGGAAGAAATGGCAAAGTTTGCGCAAAACGTAACACTGCCTTTAAACCGCACTGGCGATGAAGAAGGCGCATCATATAGCAATGGCAACGTCACTACGCCTGCTGGCTTTAAAGAAGCATTCAAACAATATGCCGAAGGCGGCTGGATTGGCTTAGCAGCAGATGAAGAATGGGGCGGTCAAGGCATGCCAAAAATGCTGACTGTGCTGGCAGACGAAATGCTGTTCGCCACTAACCCATCATTCATGCTCTACCCGCTTCTTTCTGTCGGTGCAGGCATGGCGTTAAACAGCTATGCATCTCAAGAGCAAAAAGAAACTTATTTGCCAAAAATGTATACAGGCGAATGGTCAGGCACCATGTGCTTAACTGAACCGCATGCAGGTACAGACTTAGGCATTATCAAAACTAAAGCGGAACGCAATGAAGACGGCACCTATAACATCACGGGTACGAAAATCTTCATTACCGGCGGCGACCACGACCTGTCTGAAAACATCATTCACTTGGTATTGGCAAAAACGCCGGATGCGCCTGCTGGCTCACGCGGCATTTCTCTATTCATCGTGCCGAAATTCTTGGTGAATGCAGACGGCTCATTGGGTGAGCGCAACCACGCGGGGCCAGGTTCAATCGAACATAAGATGGGCATTAAAGCTTCTGCAACTTGTGTCATGAACTTTGACGGCGCCAAAGGTTACCTCGTTGGTAAAGAAAATGAAGGTCTGGCCGCCATGTTCGTCATGATGAACTACGAACGTCTGTCTATGGGTATCCAAGGTTTAGGCGCTTCTGAATTTGCTTACCAAAATGCAGCGCAATACGCGACAGACCGCCTGCAAGGCCGCAGCGCTTCTGGCGTTCAATCGCCGAGCAAACCAGCGGACAGCATCCTTGTTCATGGCGATGTGCGCCGCATGCTATTAAATGTGCGTGCGAATAACGAAGCGTCACGCGCCTTTGCAGTCTATGTGGGTCAACAGCTCGACATCACGAAATTTTCGACTGATCCAGAAGCGGTAAAAGCTGCCAATAACCGTGTTGCGCTGTTAACGCCTATTGCGAAAGCCTATTTAACAGATACGGCATTCCAAGCCACTTTAGATGCGCAAATGTGCTTCGGCGGCCACGGTTTTATCCGTGAATGGGGTATGGAGCAGTGCGTGCGTGACTTGCGTATTGCTCAAATCTACGAAGGCACCAACGGCGTTCAATCTCAAGACTTGATTGGCCGTAAAACCATTAAGTGCAATGGCGACTTCATTGCAGAATATATTCAAGAAATCCGTGACTTTACTAATAATCTGGATGCCGATCTGAATTTCATTAAAGACGCTACTTTGGATGCGGCAGCTGAAGTTGAAGACGTGACCCGCTATATTATTGCGCAAAGTGCTGAAAATATTGAATTCCCGAACTCAGCTGCAGTGGATTATCTGCATGCCGTTGGCCTATTGAGCTTCTCTTATATGTTTGCCCGCATTGCCAATGCGGCCAAAGCTAAAGACGGTGAGTTCTACCAAAACAAATTGGCGCTGGCGATGTATTTCACACAGCGTATTTTGCCGGAACTGGCTGTGCGCATTACAAAAGTGAAAGCAGGCCCAGAAGTCATCATGAACTTCTCTGAAGATTACTTTACCAATCAGGCTTAAGTTATAAAGTCTTAAAAAAACGCCCGATCATTCGGGCGTTTTTTTATAACGTCAAGCAGCATTTTAAACTGAATAATATTTCATAATCGCCTCTGACATTTGTGGATTACCCTGTTCCAAAGCCTTAGAAACTCGCTCAGCATCCGCAGCGCTGCGGTTTTGACTCACTTTAAACTTACCGATGATCGAATCAATCTCGACTTCTATCGCTGCAATTTTTCCCAGTTGTTCTTCAATAAAATCTTCAGGCGCATCGCCCATTTTCCATGGCATAGGCTGAGCCGCTTCATGCTGCCGGGTTAATCGCGCAAGAATTCCTCTTAAATATTTCTCATCTTCAACACGGCGCATCAGACCTTTGACATGCACCACACGATAATTCCAAGTCGGTACAACACGATGATGTTCTTGTTTTCCTTCATACCAATTTGGCGAAATATAAGCCTGATCTGCATGAAAAATAGCATAAACAGATTGCGCATTCTCCAATACAGAAAATAAAGGATTGGCTCGCGCAATATGTCCGCGAAGAATCCCTTTTTCACCCGCAGTCCGGTCTAACTCCAAAGGAATATGATTGGCTTCAATTTCTCCATCCTGAACCACCATCATGCTGGCTAATGGATTTTTCTCAATAAGATCGAAAAGCTCTGTTAAATTTTCTTGTTTAAAATGAGTCGGTAGATACATCTTGTTATAGGTCATATCAACAAAAATTTGAGTTTAAACTTAACATTAAAATTAAATATTGATCTAAAAAATATTTTTATCACCTCCCTTTAATGTGCATGAAATTTGCTTGCTATTTAATGAATATTCAAGTGATATGCACAGGAGGAAAAGATGACACCCCGTGATCCGAAAGTCGAAAAAGTTGAAGCCCTTCTTGACTGTTTTGGCAATCTTGCCGTGGAAGGTTTTCATTACATTGCCCTCTTTGTCATTGGCTGTATGATTTTATGGTCTGCAGGCCATACCATTTTTGAAATTATCAGCGTTAAACAGTTCGCCTCAATTGATGATATTTTATTGTTGTTCATTTACTTAGAATTGGGCGCCATGGTCGGTATTTATTTTAAAACCAACCATATGCCTGTGCGTTTTTTAATTTATATTGCCATTACCGCTTTAACACGCTTGCTCATTTCAGACATTCAGCATGACCATAAAGCCGACATGGGCTTAGTAATCACTACAGGTTCTATTCTGATCCTCGCTATAGCGATTTTAATTGTACGCTATGCCTCTTGGACTTATCCATCCGTCATTCGAGATAAACACTCAGAAAAACCGCTGCCTGAAGGCAAAACTCCGCGCCCGCAAGATGATGAGCTGGCCTAATGTTTAAGCCCCCTCTTTTATCAAGATGAGTCATCTATGGCGCAAGAAAGGGGAATTGGCTAGCGCTGTGGCATCACCGATTCGGCACCAAAATATATCGGCCATTTTCCATAATCCAGTACATATCCTGCGGCGGCGGCGGCAAACCGAGGCGGCGCCAGTCGGTAATCACCATATAGGTAGAACTGGATATGCTGGCATGGGCTGGATCGCCATTCACCCAGCTGTAGCTTTGCGAGTTCTGAATAATCGTGGTCGGCGCTTGATAATGAATACTGACGCCATTCTGCACAGGAGGATATGGCCTGTTTGGATACGGTGGACGATGAGGATAGTTTGGATAATGCTGCGGGTAGTTTGGATAGTGTTGCGGATTATTCGGACCATGTTGTGGATAATTAGGCCGATTAACCGCAGGCGGGCGCTTAGCATCTGCACCTTGGTAATTTGACCAGCGGCTGTCTGCAAAAGCGCCCGCAGAAAACAGCGCCAGCATCACAGCTGCGGCAGTATAAAATAATCGTGCGTTCACGTAGATGCTCCTTAGCGGCCTAAGACTTGAATATGAAGTATAAAATTCATTGTAGGAGAAAAAGTGAATAAAAATCCATCATCTGCAATAAATTGTTAAATGCTGAAGCTGAAATGCTGTATGTACAGGCAAAGCCGTTTTTTATAAGAATATGCTAAGATTCATTTTATTTCGTAGTGGATCAAAGGCTGTGTCTGAATTAAGTTTTGACCGACTTCATCAATTTTTTTGCAAGGTGCCAAGTGTTCAAGAATCTTTAATTGATTCTTATGGCACAGATGGCAAAAACGCGTGGTGGTTTAAATTTCAAATTAATGTAGATCACCCTCTCGCATGGCAAACTGTTCAGGAATTAGGCCATGTGCTGAACTATATCTCTAAAAACGAACGCCTGCCGACGCAATTTTTGCCGGTATCTCCGCCGCCATATATGAACGGTGAAGCAAAGCAGTTCCTGTCATGGGTCATTCAGTGCAACCATGCTGATTTTCCGCCGGATGTCATCTGTGACTGGCTGGAAGCGCGCCTGCCCCAGCCTGTAGAGGATGCAGATAAATGGAAAATCAAGACCGATCTTAAAGAACTGGATCAAATGACCGATAAGGATTTGGATAGCTTGGTGCCGCCGAATCCTGAGCCGAAGCATTAAAAAATTGCTGAATAGTTCTCTCCCTAACCCTCCTCTAAAAAGAGATAGAATCCCCTTCTCCCTTTGGGAGAAGGTTGGGATGAGGGGAAAGATTAAAACGCCGACAAGCCGCTCCATTCCATAAAACGGTACAGCGCATATTTAAGTTTGGACTCATCGGCATATTTACCATATTCCACACTGATCTGACGGCCATTTAAATTTGACCATGCGCCGTTAAAATATTCGGCAGCCTGAGTAAATACGGGCGCTTGCGGCGCGCCAATGACATTCAAGTCTGTTTCCAAATTATAGTTTTTCAAATTGCGCGCGGTGAAGTTAGCCGACCCTAAGATCAGTTCAGACTGTGCGCCGCCAGTTTTTAAAATCATTTTGCTGTGGCACTGCTCACCTTGTGTATTGCACCAGCGCACATTGACGCCAGCCTTATGCAGCTCTGCAGCCACGGGACGGTTCGGAATGCCATTTTTCTGGCGGCCAAATGCATCTTTATTGGGATCAAGCAGCACACGGACATTTACACCGCGCGCCTGAGCTGCGCCCAGCGCCTTAACAATGCCGCGTTCCGATAAGTAAAACATCGCTAAATCAATATTTTCTTTTGGCTTAGCGCTGTTAATCATTTCAAGCACTGCGCGGTAAATCGCGCCTTCTGTCAGCACCTGAACCTGCGGCAGCGACTGTGCATCTTCAAAATCACCTGCAATAACTGCTGGCATATTGGCTTTAGACATCAGGCCCACTGCCTGCTCAGTTTGCATCACATCAAGTGCGGTTCGGCCCTGCACCAGCAGCGCTGCATTGGAATGGCGCGAACTGCCGTCGTGCGGATTCATCGAACCGACCAGTGATTTCCAGCCTTCGGCGGTATCAACGGTCAGCGTCTTGCGATGGTTGGCTTTAAAATTAAACAGATTAAAATAGCTGCGCAACGTGATCTTTTCATGACCGAAAGGGTTAGGCAGCCAGCCTTTATCTGGATTGTTGCCGGCACCCTGACAGCAAAAATACCATAAGCTTGACCACAGCGGATTTGAAGCGCGAAGCGGGCTTAAATCCGTTTCGATCAAATCAACGCCGGCTTGGCGCAGCGCATGATATTGCTCTGGATAAATTCCGCCATAAACAGAATTAATCGGATCTGTAATAAAAATAATTTCAACATTCGGCGCACTTTGACGCTTGTGAATCAGCGCGTCGGTCAGTTGCTGCATCAGCGCCTGATGTTGTGCTTGCGAGCTTCCTGTTTCAGGATTAAACAAAAACATATCCAGCACAATCGTGGTTTGCGCCTGATCAATCAGGCTCAGCATTTGTTTAAAAATATGCTGATCGAGATGCTGGCGTCCCGCACTGTCCAAGTAGCTCTGATCGGCAATAAACTGTACATCGGCATGACGCAGCTTGCCCGTGAAATCCAGCCCCTGCGGCAGCGGCTTGTAAACATGATAGATAGCGGAAGACAGATATCCCAGCGCCAGCAGTCCAAAGACCACGCCAATATAGCGCTCCCGTGACCAGTTCAGCTTGCTGTGGATTCGCTCAAAAATACGCATAATAAAAAACCTAATCCAATGCACTCAGACTAGGTTTTATCATTTTATTTTTCAAGAGGATTTCTGTGATTTCACACTGCTGGACGCTGTTTTTCTGCAGGTACCGCTTAGAATCCTAATTCAAACCCGAGGGTAAAATTGCGCCCGACTTGAGGAATATTCGACAGGAACGATGCATGTGAATAGACCTGATCATCCAGCAAGTTGTTGGCTTTTACATAGACGCGGTAATCATTGCCTTTCGCGTATTGACCGGCATAAGACAGGCCTAAATTCACCATATTGTAGCCTTGTGTTTCCTGTTCATAATCGGCCAGCTTATCCTGTTTAAACACATGATAATATTCAGCCAAACCAGACCATCCATCAGCAAAGTCTGCATCAACTTTCGCACCCAAGCGGCCGGCCGGCACACGCGGCGCATTGGCGCCGTCAATTTTACCGCGCACGTAATCGCCAAACAGGCTGACTTTATAGGCATCATTCAGCTGGTAGCCGGTTTCCCCTTCAATGCCGTAGAACTTAGCCTTATCTTGGGTATAGTCTACTAAGCGGAAGTTCTCATACTGGGCAGCCGTAGCGGCATAAATATAGCTGTCATACCAGTTATGATAAACATGTACATGATAATCCAGTTTATCCGCTGCATAATGCAGGCCCAATTCCAAATTATTAGATTTTTCGGCGCCTAAATTTTCATTGCCGCGCTCATAGGTATTGGTGGCAAAGTGTTTGCCATTGGCATACAGCTCTTGCGCCAAAGGCAAGCGCTCCTGATGGGACGCCACCAATGACAGTTTATAATCCGGCGCAAAGGCCCAGTTCACCGCGCCTGAATAGGAAAAAGCATAATCATCAAAATTCTTTTGCGCCGAATCTATGTCAATTTTCTGCTGATCAACACGCGCGCCCAATTCGACATGGACATCACCAAATTGCTGATGTTCCAAACCAAATAAGCTCCATTTATCTGTAACACTAGGATTCATCAGGGACTCTTCACCCGTAATATTAAGCTTTTGACGGCTGTATTGCCCGCCCATCACGCCTTCCCAGCCAGCCAAAGCATTGTGCACCAGCTCTACACGCGCATCGTAACCTTGGCTTTTAAAAGTGGTTTCAGCACTGCCGTCTTCTATTTCATCATGCTGATAATCGGTATAGCTGGCGTGCGCGCGCAGCTTTTGAAAACCTTTAAACGGATCGGCCAGCTCTGTGCGCAGTTCATAGCGTTCAGATTTTAAATCCACCCACGGGCCGCCGTGCTCATCTTCCTCCTCATGCGCATGCCCAGCGCCTGCACTGCTGTGATCCGCACAATCCAAGCTGTTGCCGACCGCTTCACAGTTTTCATAGGCATGGCTGTGGCCCGGCAAACCGTATTGATCTTCCCGCTTGCTGTAGGACAGTCCGACAAAACCGCGGTCATGAATCCATGAGCCGCCTATATTCAAGGTTTGACCTTCAGCAAAAGTATTATCGACCCGGCGTTCAGGCACCGCTTCCGTATGCTGCTCTACAACGCCATTGCCCAAATCATGTTCATGGGAATGAATATGCACATAATCCGGCGCAATATAGTTGTTGGCTTTGCGTGTTAGCCCTTCAACACGAATAGCAAATTGATCACTCAACGCTGCCGTCACTCCTGCGCTGGCAAGCTTCTCATCACTGCCAGAGTTATAACGCAGGCCGGCTTGGCCTTCATAGCCATTTTCAGGCATTTGTGTTGGAATTTTCTGATCCGTGACATTGACCAGCCCGCCTACTGTGCCAGCGCTGTACAGCAATGTTGATGGCCCGCGAATAATTTCTACTTGTTGGGCTAAAATTGGATCAACCGTCACAGCATGATCCGGCGAAAGTGCGGAAACGTCAGCCGGCTCTGAAGCATGCTGCAGCACTTTTACCCGTGGGCCATCCTGCCCGCGGATCACGGGCCGGCTTGAACCAGCGCCAAATTGATTGGAATACACCCCTAGTTCATCCGACAGCGCATCGCCAATCGTCGCGCCGCGTTCCGACAGCGTTTTTTGCGCAACAATATGATCCGCTGCCGCAAAATCAGCGGCTGTTCGCTCTAAAGGATGCGCCTGCACATGAATGGTTTGCAGCTGCTGCACGCCATCCGCCAGCAACTGAACACTGCTGTCTTCGGCAAATGCCCAAGGCGCTGCAGCGGTCAAAATAGAAAGGCTGATTAGATTTTTTTTAAAGGTTTTTTTGAATGATCGACTCAATGTCTTATTCGATATCTGACTAACAGGCATGGAAAGGGCTCAATCCGGCAATTTTCAATAATGTTATAATATAACATTTCATTATTATTGCAATAAGAAACATTTCTTTTGCCGGCTTTGCATTAGACTTTAAAATTCTATTTGCCTGCTTTTGACCTATTTATTTTTAAATCAATGCCTTTTACCTTATCTCATGCCGTATTGGCGCCGCCCTTAGCCAAACTCAGCGGCAACCGCCTGCCCATTGCCGCCTTAGCAATCGGCTGTATGGTGCCTGATTTATTCCGGCTATTCAGCGAAGATGACACCGGTATTTCACATCATTGGCATGCAGTCTTATATCCCGATTTAGCCATTGGCCTCGCGTTCTGCCTGCTGTGGTATCTGCTGTACCGCCCTGTGCTGTACCGCTTTTTTGGCCTGCGCCATGATCTAAATATCCAAAGCTTGAGCGGCGCGATGAAATTTTCGCTGGCGGCTTGTATCGCGGTCATTGCCGGCACAGCTACCCATATCATTTGGGACGGTCTGACACATGCAGACTTCCGCACTTTCGCCTTCAAAAATATTCTGCAGCAGCCAGTGTCCTTTGGAAGCCATATTTACCCGCTGCACCGCGTGCTGCAAATTGGCAGTTCGGCAGCTGTGCTGCCGGTGCTGGTCTGGATGTGCTGGCGCTATTACCGGCAGCGGCATCAGCACGGCCCTGTACAGGCGAAAATTAAATA
The DNA here is from genome assembly GCA_030152275.1 of Acinetobacter sp. Classification (GTDB taxonomy): domain Bacteria; phylum Pseudomonadota; class Gammaproteobacteria; order Pseudomonadales; family Moraxellaceae; genus Acinetobacter. The sequence goes on from JASLHF010000189.1 coordinate 16,253, forward strand.
TGCCGTTTGGAGCATACTTGCAGTATCCGCGGCAGCGGGGTTGTTGAAGCTTTGGCTGTTTTTCCATTCACCATTTTTTACCCGATGGAGCAGTGATTTATATGAAATTATTGGCCGATCCTGCAACGAATTTGCGCAAGGCGCACTCACTGCATTCAGCATCTGCTGCCTGATTTTTTTAATTTTTGACCGCGGGCAAAGATTGGGCTGAAACCGGTTGCGGATTTGCATAAAATTGATCAAATTTTCTGAGATTTTGGCGCTTTGCCTTGTAGCTCAATGCTCAAAGAGGCATAATCTCACATTACATTTTTAAAGGCGGTGCGCTGTTTACGCATACGCTGACCTTAACCCATATAGTTGGATTTCTAACGCTATGATGCGAACTCATTACTGCGGCTCACTTACTGAAGCCCAAATTGACCAAACCGTTACATTATGCGGTTGGGTTCATCGTCGCCGTGACCACGGCGGTGTAATCTTCCTTGACATGCGTGACCGTGACGGTCTTGTGCAAGTGGTGATTGACCCGGATACTCCTGAAGCATTCGCAACTGCGGACAAAGCACGTTCAGAATTTGTATTAAAAATTACAGGCCGTGTACGTCGCCGCTATGAAGGCACAGAAAATGCCAATATGGTGAGCGGTCAAATCGAAGTTTTAGGTAAAGAAATTGAAGTTCTTGCTGCGTCTGAAACTCCTCCATTCCCATTAAATGATGAAAACGCCAACATTTCTGAAGAAGTTCGTTTGAAATATCGCTTCCTCGATATTCGCCGTCCAGAAATGATTGACCGTTTACGTTTCCGTTCTAAAGTGACTACGTTAATTCGCAACTACTTAGACGAACACGGTTTCCTTGATGTTGAAACACCTATCTTGACTCGTGCAACCCCTGAAGGCGCGCGTGACTACTTAGTGCCAAGCCGTGTTTCAAATGGCAGCTTCTATGCCCTTCCGCAATCACCGCAATTATTCAAACAGTTGTTGATGGTGGGCGGTGTTGACCGTTACTATCAAATCGCAAAATGTTTCCGTGACGAAGACTTGCGTGCCGACCGTCAGCCTGAATTCACTCAAATCGACATCGAAACATCGTTCTTAAACGATGATGACATTATGGATTTGATGGAAGGTATGACCGTTAAGATGTTCGACGAACTTCTTGGCGTGAAATTCGACAAATTCCAGCGCATGACGTATGCAGATGCAATGCGTGACTATGCATCAGATAAGCCAGACTTACGTATTCCTTTGAAATTGGTTGACGTTGCAGACATGATGCAAGACGTTGAGTTCAAAGTATTCGCAGGTCCTGCAAAAGATCCTAAAGGCCGTATCGTTGCACTTCGCGTACCAGGTGCAGGTTCACTTCCACGCAGCCAAATCGACGAATATACTAAATTCGTGGGTATCTACGGCGCGAAAGGTTTGGCTTATATTAAAGTCAACGAACTTGAAAAAGGCATTGAAGGTCTTCAATCTCCAATCGTTAAATTCATCGAGCCAATCGTGCTTGATTTGTTGAAACGTGTTGGCGCTGAAAATGGCGACATCGTTTTCTTCGGTGCAGATAAAGCTAAAGTTGTAAATGACGCAATGGGCGCACTTCGTGTGAAAATTGGTCATGACCTTAAACTTGCAACTTGCGAGTGGGCGCCACTTTGGGTTGTTGATTTCCCAATGTTCGAAGAAACTGACGATGGCAAATGGACGTCTGTTCACCATCCATTCACGCTACCAAAATCTTCCGTTGAAGAGGTTAAAAACAACCCAGGCGAAGCATTGTCTGTAGCGTATGACATGGTCTTGAACGGTACTGAAATCGGTGGTGGTTCACTTCGTATCTATACTTTAGAAATGCAAAAAGCCATTTTTGAAGCATTGGGTATTAGCGAAGAAGAAGCTGAAGAAAAATTCAGCTTCTTGTTAAATGCGTTGAAATATGGTGCACCTCCGCACGGTGGTTTGGCATTTGGTTTAGACCGTCTTGTTATGCTCATGACTGGCGCTTCTTCAATTCGTGATGTGATTGCATTCCCGAAAACCAAAACTGCTGAATGTCCATTGACTCAAGCCCCTGCACCAGTTGAAGCGAATCAATTGCGTGATTTAGGTATTCGTTTACGTGAAAAACCAAAAGCTGAAGCGAAAGAAGCTTAATCTTTGACTTCGCTAAAAAACCCTGCCTTGTGCAGGGTTTTTTCTTTGAATCCAT
>JASLHF010000101.1 GCA_030152275.1 Acinetobacter sp.
GGCAGAAACAGCGCATGCAGCGCACCCATGCGCAACAGTTTGCAGAAAAAAATAATGCGCTGATGGCGCAATACTTTTTAAACCGCCTGTATGGCGGCCCGGACTTTGACGCGTTGGCCGGCCAAATTGCGCGCCTGACCAAATATGCGCATAAAGCCGAAAAGCTGATTCCGGACAATGCGGTCAAAACCGGCACCGCAGGCGTTAATTTAGCGATTTTAGCAGTGCAGCTGGATGAACAGGTGGCACAGCAGCTGCTGCAGGACTACCCAGCCCAAACTCCGCTGACCGATGAAATGATGCGCCGATGCTATCTTCAGCTGGATCAGGGTGAAAATCGGCTGAAACAGCTGGCGCTCTTAGATCAGCTGGGTAAAAGTCTGGATAAATATATGCGCTCATTTGTCGTTTATACTGCATTTAAAATGTGCAAAGGCGCGGCGGCTAAATATAATTTTGAAGTCATGTATGACTTTATGCAGGATGGCTTTTTGGCGATGAAACCGCTAAAGTCTGCAGAGAAATTTGTCACAGGCTTTACCGCAGTGGAACGGCAGATTATTGATAAAGTCCACGCCGGAGATCCTGCCCCATTTGCCTGCGCCTGATAAATCAAGCGCATTAAATACGGCCAGTCCGCGCAGATTTCTGTATATTATTCATAACAATTGCATGATGATTGCTGTATAACATTCAAGAATCTGTCATTATGCTCGCATTGAAGCATTTCCCTATTTTTAAGTTAGGAGCGACTCTATGTCTAATGAAAATCAAACGCCGTCCCCTGCTGCAGCGCCGGCACAAAACACAGACACAGCCAGTCCTTTCTTAACTGAACCGCTTCCGCAAGGCGCACCGCAAGGCCAGCAGCAGTCTTTAGAACAGCGCTTGACTGACACGCCTGTCACCGGTTCTGTACCCAAATATAACTTGCCGCGCGGCGCCAATACCGGCAACGTTGGCGCAACCACACATTTCGGCTATCAAACGGTCAGCAGCGAAGATAAAGCGCAAAAAGTCGCTGAAGTGTTCCATTCAGTCGCCAGCAAATACGACATTATGAATGACTTAATGTCATTCGGCATTCACCGTCTATGGAAACGCTTTGCCATCAACATGTCAGGCGTGCGCCGCGGCCAGCAAGTGCTGGACATTGCCGGCGGCACAGGCGACTTAGCCAAAGTATTCAGCCGCGAAGTTGGCCCGACCGGCCATGTTGTGCTGTCTGATATTAATGAATCAATGCTGAATGTCGGCCGTGACCGCCTCATTGATGCAGGCTGCACCAATGTCGATTTTGTTTTAGCCAATGCTGAAACACTGGAACCCTTTGCGGACAACAGCTTTGATTTGCTGACCATTTCATTTGGCCTGCGCAATGTAACCGATAAAGATGCTGCGCTGGCAGCGATGTACCGCGTACTGAAGCCAGGCGGCCGCCTGCTGGTGCTGGAATTTTCTAAGCCGGTGTTTGAGCCGTTCTCAAAACTGTATGATCTGTATTCATTTACCGCGCTGCCAATCATGGGCAAAATCATTGCCAATGATTCAGAAAGCTATAAATATCTAGCCGAATCCATCCGCATGCATCCAGATCAGCGCACGCTGAAAGGCATGATGGAAAATGCCGGTTTCCAAAACTGCGATTACCACAACCTTACCGGCGGTATCGTGGCGGTACACCGCGGCTTCAAACTTTAAGCAATTCAGGTCAACATTATGTGGTCGATTCTTGCGCTAGGCGCAGCTGAACGATTAATTCATCATGTGATTGATTTAGATGCGGTGACCCGCATTCAGCTCAATCAGCTGCAGGGTAAAATGCTGCGGGTCGCAATTGACTCGCCGCAGCTGTCTGTCGATGTTTATTTTGATGACGGCAAAGTCCGTTTAGAACCGACCGTGACTGGACATAGCGAAACGGCTTCCATTTTTGAACAGCGCCCTTTCGATACGCAGGCACAGGCGGCTGCTCAAGCCACGGCAACACTGCATGTTAAAAATACCATCGAGCTGCTGAAATTGCTGCTGTCCGACGATATTGGCACGCTTCCGGTACAGGGCGATTATCATCTTTTACAGGACATTCAGCGCATTATCGCGCAGGCTGAACCGGATTTGGCAGCGCATTTGTCGCCATGGGTTGGCCCGGCGATGGCGCATGAAATCGGCAAATTGCAGCTGGCGCCCAAGCAGCTGAAACACAGCCTGCAAAGCCATTTGTTTTTTGCTGAAGACGCCTTAAAAGAAGATTCCGGACTGCTGGCGCCGCGTTGGCAAATGGATGATTTAAATCAGGATACCCGCCTGCTGAATCAAAATTTAGACCGCGCTGAAGCCAAAATTCAGCTGCTGCAGGCACGCATTGACGCGCCGCATGATACAACTCAAAACTAGGTAATTGCTCTTATGATTCCGCATCTTACACGTTTACTCGACCTTTGGCGCATCGCCGCGCACTATAGACTCGACACGTTGTTTCCTGCGGATGAGCTGCCTGAAAAAGCGCGCCATGTGCTGGGTTTTATCCGCATGCATCCGGCGGCATGGTCTAGCCGTGAACGTAAAAACCCGCTGAAATTAAAGCAAGCGCTGGAAGACATGGGCCCGCTGGCGATCAAGCTGGGCCAGCTGCTCTCAACCCGACGCGATTTAATTCCGCCTGAAGTGCTGCAGCAGCTGGTATTGCTGCAGGACAAGGTCAAGCCTTTTGGATCAGATGTTGCCAAAATGCGCATCCAAGAATCCTTAAAAGCCGATGTAAACACTTTATTTGCCCGCTTTGATGAACAGCCGCTGGCAGCGGCATCAATTGCTCAAGTGCATACCGCAGCCCTGCATGACGGCCGCGAAGTCGTGGTCAAAGTCACCCGTCCAGATATCCGCGGTCAAATTCTGCAGGATTTTGAAATTTTGCAGTGGCTGGGCAATTTTCTGGAAAAACGCTTAGAAGCCGCCCGCGCGCTGCATCTGTCCGAAATCATTCAAGACTACCGTCAGATTATTCTGAAAGAATTAGATCTGACGCTGGAAGCGGATAATACCCGCCGCATGCGCCATTATTTTACCGGCTCCAGCATGATGTACGTCCCTGAAGTCTACATGGACAGCAAGGATGTCATGGTGGAAGAGCGGATTACCGGCGTGCCGATATCCGACATCGCCACTTTTGAACGCTTGGGGATGAACCGCAAAGATTTGGCGGAAAAAGGCCTGACCATTTTCTTTACCCAAGTCTTCCGCGACAACTTCTTCCACGCCGACATGCACCCCGGCAATGTCTTTGTCGAAACCATCAATCCAGCCAATCCGCGTTTTATTGCGCTGGACTGCGCGATTATGGGCGAGCTGTCAAAGCAAGACCAAATGACGGTTGCGCGCATGCTGCTGTCCGTCATGAACAGCGACTTTATGCAGCTGATTCAAATCGTGCATCAAGCTGGATGGATTCCGCCCGGTACAGATCAAGACGCGCTGGCGCGGGAAATGCGCCGCACTGTCGGCCCGATGGTGTCAAAACCCATGCATGAGCTGGATTTTGCCGGCATCTTGATTGAAGTCATGGATATTGCGCGCCGTTTCCATTTAGAAATTCCGCCGCAGCTGATGCTGCTGCTGAAAACGCTGGTGCATGTGGAAGGTCTAGGCACTGATCTTTATCCAGAGTTGGACATTTGGAGTCTGGCCAAACCGATTTTAACCGATTGGGTTAAAGCGCAAATGAATCCGCAAAAAAATCTGAAAGAGCTGGGACAGAAAATTCCAGACCTTCTGATTGGCGCGCAGGATTTCCCGACACTGCTGATTGATAGCCTGAACGGCCTGAAAAATCAATCTGCGTGGCATGCCAAACAGCTGAACGAGCTGCAAAGCATGCGCCTGCAAATGGAACATCAGCAAAAGCGCAGCTGGATATTCGGCAGCATTATGGCGATTTTCCTCTCGATAGCGGTCATTGCGCCGTGGTATGTATCGATTATTTTAATTGCCCTGTCGAGCCTGCTTGCTGTTTGGCGAGTCTTTAAATAATGGATTGATAGAATTAAAAAGGCCTGATTGATCAGGCTTTTTTGTATCCAATGCTTTTTCAAAACAATAAAAATATTTTCATGAAATACAGCTTTTTATAGGCAGTCTATCGTGACAGCTCTCCGCGCTGCTTTGCAGTTATATGGCCTGCTTTAGGAGCTGCCCATCTATTTGTTTGATCTGATGGCTTATGTGAACTGAAAGGTTTTTCGGCTGTCCGAATCCCCTGTAGAAGATTTCATTTTATTCCCAATAACTAATTTATTCCGAATAATTAATCACCCATTCTTATGGCTGATGATGACATGATGCAGTCCATGTCAAAACTGAAAAATCATGAACCAAACACTTCAGCTTTTAAACATGCTTAACCAGACAGCCCTTTTTTCAACTTTAGCCCTATCAGTTTTATATATTTAAAAATCAACTATGCATGCTTTAAAACACGCAGCACATTGAAATACAGCCGTTAAAAAAAAATCAAAACAAAGTAGATTGTTTAAATAGCATCAATCATTTGAATTAAAATTATTCCCAGTGAAAATAATTAGATTAAGACATCCTATCAGCCTTATAAAAAAATATGCATATTTATTAAAATCATCATATCCCCAAATATAGGTATTTAAAACAAAAAAATAATAAACCAACTCAAAAAAAAATATAAAATATTCAAATACACATTAATTAAAATAAAAATATCCCTAAATATAGGTATTTTTTATGATTTTATAAAATAAAAAATTCCACATATTTATGTGAATTTTCAAGTTATTAAAAAATATTTTCATTGATGATATTCTTGTAAAAACCAATAAAACAAACAAGAAAAAAATCCAATAAGGTAATATAAATAAAAATATTAACAAAAAAATCTAAAAAATAATTTGAAAAATAAACCATTAATTTTTTATAAACTTTTTTTTGATATAAGTAGCCCATCTTTAAAGTTAGCATTTTATTCAGGGGAAAAATAATGGCACTTTTCAAACCAGCAAAATACACTTTACTGGCAGCATCTATAATCACACTGCTGAGTGCATGTGGTGGCGGCGGCGGTGGTGATAATAATACGGCTACACCATTTAATCCAAAAACAATTTCAGGTACTGCTGTAGACTTTTATTTAGCAAATGCAAATGTGCAGTTTGATGACTGTAAAAATACGAACGGTGAAACGCTTACAGTGCAAACAGATGCATCTGGCGCATTTAAATTTTCAACTACAGCCGAATGTCAAAGCTCTGCTCTTACTGTTACTGGCGGTACTGATATTGTGACGGGGTTAAGCTTTACAGGCACATTAAAGCTGAAAAAAACCAACTTGCAGACAATGAATAATAACGCTGTGATTAGCCCGCTGACGACATTACAGGCTTATTTAGCATCCAGCAATAATGCTGAGATCAAACCGATATTAGAAAATTTAGGCCTCAGCGCAGCGACAATGACAAAATTGCAAACCGCAGGATATGACTTGTCGCAGTTTGATCCTGCTAAAGAGGCCAATGCGCAAGATATGGCTATTATTTTTGCCGTACAGCAGCTGGCAAACCAGATTGAAGACAGCTTGCAGGCCGTCAGCAAAGGAAATGGAAGCAATCCGATCAGCGCAGCGCAGGCAGCCAGCATTGCATTTAACGCCATGGCTGATCAGCTCAAAACTGGAACCTTATTTACTGCGGGCACCTTAGCCATTAATCAAACAACATTGAATGCAATTCTTAATCAAGCTGTTGATAAAGCAGATGTCCTTATTAATGACAGTACAGTCCAGATTGACCCAACTGTCATTACGCAAATCAATACCAATATCAGCTCAATTACAAATGCACTGAATACAGTTGCAAGCAGCGGCGCAACTGCAGCGCAGCTCCAGACTGCAATTACAAGCAATTCAAGCGTGAAAAACAGCATTACAGAAAGTTTAAAAACTCCAGTTTATTCGGGTTTCAGCCTGGCCAACCGCTCACTTGATGAACTGAAAAATTCCAGCGCATCAGCGCCATTGAATATCGACTTAGGCGGACTCAATAATGTGCTAAACGTAGAGTTTAAGCTGGACAATACACGTACTGAATTAAGCGATACAGCCAAAGTTGCATTTAAACTGGCAGGCGAAAGCGGTACGCAGCAGGAAACCCTTAATGTAACCATTAGCAATATCAATTTAGACTTCAATGCAGATGGCTCTATTAAAAAAGCATCAATCCCTAGCGGTGCAAAAATCAATATAGATACAACATTAAAAGGTGTATCTCATTCTGCATTTAGCTTAAATACACCAGTGGATGTACTTTCACCCAATGGCGCAATCTCACTGCAAAACCTGATTGACAGCAATACAACGCTGAAAGACTACTACAGCCAATACGTGGCCAAACTGAAAAAAGGAAATACCGTACAGGTTTCTGCTTATGTCCTGCCAATCACCTATGTAATTGATGCCAACTTAGGCCTTCAGTCAGGCGCTGTAGATTTTGGCGGAGATCACTATTTGGCCAGCACGCTGACTGCATATTTTTACTTGAACTAATTGCTGCGTTCTAAGCCAGTTTTCGAACTGGCTTTTTTATTTTTATATTCATTTTTCAGTGATTTTTAATATGCACAATCAATTTGCATTATTCTGCAGCGGCGCTCTGCTGTCCTATCAATGCGCGGCAGCGCCCAACGATTTATTTTTACAGGCGAAGGATTTGGGCCATACATCAAACGCAGTGCTCAAAGTAACGGTTTCTGCAGATGCCGTAAATGATACCTTAGATGTTTTTAATATCCGCAAAAGCGAAGGTGTAACGGATCAAGCGGCGGGCGACTATCAAGGGTTTAATCTTGCAGCGCTTTACCGCTTTAATTCAAGTTGGGCTGCGGAAGCGTCGTTTTGGCAGCGTGACATAGAATACAGCAGCGACAGCAATAAAATTCAGAGCGCGCTGCTGGGCCTACGCTTTACACCCAGCTTCAACTTAAAGCCTTCAGACAGTTTAACGTTCCGCGGCAGTGTTTGGATGAACCGTGCGGATGCTTTAAGCAAAACCAGCCCGACACGGGTCAATCAGCGCACTTTTGAACAAGTCATTGTAAATGACCCTAAAGATCTGCAAATTCAGCTGGATGCCATATTTTCCAAAAAACTGGATCACATGAACCAGTTGAATGCTTTTGCCAGTGCCGGCTACAGCAAAGTCGAAGTGAATGCAGTCAATATTCAAGCCAAGCAGCAAGGCTGTTTAATGAATATTTCCATCAACAGCAGCAACCAATACACTGGAAATTTAGCGAAGCCCTGTGTCAGCGGAAACATTACGTTGACCGATCTTCGTGTTCAGGGCAATGCAAATGAATACGGGATAGATGTACAGCAGGATCTCAATTATGACAGTTATTTCGCCAGCCTCGGCGGTTCATGGAACTGGCGCTATGAAAAATTTGAAAGCCAGCTGGCCTATCAATACCAATACTTATGGCGGAATGCCATTGATAGCCGAATCAGCAATTTCGGCAACCAAGCCATTCGAGACAATCACAGTTTAGGCCTTAAGCTTAGTTATAATGTCCGTCCGCAAATGACAGCTTTTATTAAAGGTGAAATGTATCAGCATAATTTTGTCGGTCAAATCCCTTTTTTATATAATGGCGTGACCGCCTCACGCTTAGATAAGCGCTATGGGCTGGCATCCATCGGGCTAAATTTTCAGCTGTTCTGAAATCTGCTCTACGCCCTAGATTTAAAATCTGGCGCTAAACAGCACCCTAAAAAATACTGGCGATTCGACCCAGCATAACGTTCAGGCACAGGGATGACTTCAGAGTCATCTTTGGGCATTTCCCGCCATTGGGTTCGCTTAAAAACTTACTAGAATAATTCTACAACTGTATTTTTTATTTGCCGCCATGACCCAAATTCTGAATAAACGCCCGCCCGCTCTGACCATTCGTGCAGGCGCGCTGGCGCGCCAGCTGATCGAACAGGAAGGCCTACAGGCCAGCCAAGTGGATATTATTCCTGGCGCCGCCGGCGGCCCAAAAGGCATTGGCATTCAAGGGCTGGATCAGGCTGTCTTTGGTGATTTTCTGCCCCGCGCCAAACAGATGCGTACAGTCATCGGCTCATCTATTGGCGCATGGCGTTTTGCCAGCATTGTGGCTTGGGGCGCTAAAGCCGGAACAGAGCGCTTATCTAAATTGTATACTCAGCTGTGTTTTGATAAAAAAATGTCACGTCAGGAAGTGGCTGCCATTTGCAAAGGCATGCTGGACGATTTAGTCGCCGGCAGGCAGCAGCAAATGGTTGCGCATCCTGACCTGCATCTGACTGTTCTCTCGGTCAAAGCGCGTCATCTTTTTGCCAGCGACAAGGCTTTGCCGCTGCTGGCATCTGTAGCCGGTATTGTCGGCACCAATGCATTAGGGCGCCGTCACAGCCGTCATTTTATGGAACGTGTGATCAGCCAGCCGGAAAGCGGCCCGCAGTTCAGCGTAAAGGATGATTTCCTAACCCATTATCAGACTTTAGATCAGAACAACGCCATGGACTGGCTGATGGCTTCAGCGTCTATCCCGGGCGTTATGGCCGCCGTACGCGGCATCTCTGATGCGCCAGCAGGAAGCTACCGTGACGGCGGGCTGATTGACTATCATCTGGATTTGCCATTCAGCAGCCGGGGCATCGTGCTGTATCCGCATTTTACCGACAGCATCACGCCGGGCTGGTTTGATAAAATGTTTAAAAACCGTAAAGCCAATCCAGAAAATCAGGCGCGCACCCTACTGCTTTCACCTTCCGCTGAATATCTCAACAGCTTGCCATTGGGCCGCCTTCCTGACAGAAAAGATTTTACATTGAAAGGTTTAGGCCAACAGCAGCGCATTAAAATGTGGAACCAGTGTGTCGCTGAGAGCCAGCGTTTAGGCGATGAATTTCTCGAACTGACGGAAAAACAGCAATTCCCCGCCTTTATTCAGGCGCTGTAGCAAATGGCGCGACCGTCCTTAGACTTGTATAATCAGCACAATTTTTGAATATTTAAGATGCTTATGCGGATATTTCTCTTGGCCCTGCAGTACGCCTGCATTGGCTTTGCACTATTTCTCTGCTATCAGGTCACCATGACACTGCGCGCGCCGCAATACGATTTAATGGATGTGGTGGCAGATGTCGGTACGATTTTAATCTGCATTGACTTGGCGACTTTTTTATTCAGCAATAAAAATCAGCAAGGCATGCGGCTGGAAGATTATGCTAAGCAGCTGGAACAGCCGCCTTCTAAACTGGTGTATGTCACCCGTAAATTAGGCCATCTCGGGATTATGCTGATTTTGGTCAGCTGGATTGTACCGATGATTCACTCATAAATATGCACAATAAAAAACCTCCCAAATGGGAGGTTTTTTATTTAGAAATCAAGATTACTTTGAACCTTTAATCCCTGCTTGAAGCAGCAATGCGCCCAAACCGCCAATTTTATTTTCTTGCGGTTTAGCAGCCTGCGGCTTCTTGTGGCTGTTTTGCCCACGTTCACCTTGAGGGCGCGCATTTTGCGGACGCTTACCTTGAGGCTTGCGTTCGCCGCGCTGCTCATTGCTGTGCTCACGGCGCGGCTGACGCGGCGCTTTAGCTGGCGCTGCAGAGCCTTCAGGACGCATCGACAAATTCACGCGGTTGCGTTCAGCATCCACAGTCAGTACACGTACCTGCACGATTTGACCCGGTTTTACCACTTTATGCGGATCTGATACAAATTCATTGGCCAATTCAGAAATATGCACTAAGCCATCCTGATGTACACCAACATCTACAAATGCGCCAAAGTTGGTCACATTGGTAATCACGCCTTCCAGCTGCATGCCTTCAGTCAATTGTGAAACTTCTGTGATGTCTTCACGGAACTTCGCTGTACGGAATTCTGGACGCGGGTCACGGCCTGGTTTTTCCAGCTCAGACAG
>JASLHF010000107.1 GCA_030152275.1 Acinetobacter sp.
ATTTTTTCCCGCAGAAACTGACGCTGCGCGTCATTCCAATATGGCGCATCGCCTATCAGTGTTTGCGCATCCAGCTGATGCGCACTGATAAACTGAGCAATAGCCTGCTCGCTGGAGTCCAGGCCCAGCTGTTCAAATAAATGAGTCATTCTTGGACGCACATTCATACTGTTCTCCTAATTTTAATGCTGCTGTTTTTGCTTATCAGATTTAAGGGTATAGCATGAATGCTGTGCAGGCTCAATCTGCATAAAAAATGTTTAATACTGAAGAAATGGCGCACGCAGCATAAAAACAGCCGCCAGCTGTACCAACAGCAGCAAAACTGGCTGGCTGAATGAGGTGCCGCCCGACTCAGAGAAAATTTTCACACTGAATTTTGGATCTTTGCGGTAATCCTGAACGCGATGCTGCGCAAAGCGCGCATAGAGCTGCAGCCCCATCATGCCCAACGCGGTATTCAACAGCAGCGCCAGCGCCAAGAAACCGCTAGCAGGCAATCCAATAATTGCGCCCATCAGGCTCAGCAGCGCGCCTGAAACCAGCAGAACGAAAAAATAGCCCGGCATTTTACGGTACAGCAGCCAATAGCCGCCAAATAGAAAAGCTACCCAGCTGAATTGAAATTGTGTGCTGTGCAGCGCCTGCATATAAGGTTCTGCACGCGGCCCAATAAATACGCGCAGCAGCTCAGGCTCTGCCGGCATCCGTGTCATTTCTTGCGCCGCCGGCTCTGCTGCTGGCGCTTGATGTAGATTAGTAGTCATGGCGGTATTCTTTATATTTATCACACAGCTTGTACATAGTATCCAAAGGCAGCCGCTGCCCTTCACTCCCGATACGGAAGCTAAATGCACAATGAGTCAGGCCGCAATATCAGCGGCCCGTAAAGGCTAATTAAGCGAAGATTAAATCGACCAGTCCTGAATATCCCAGCCTTGTTCTTTGGCCAGTGCTTCTAAACGGTCATCTGGGTTCACCGCAACCGCATGGTCGGCATATTCCAATAAGAAACGGTCATTGATTGAATCTGAGTAGGCCCACGATTCTGTCACATCACGGCCTTCCAGCCATTGATTCAAACGCACCAATTTTCCTTTTTGATAACACGGCGTATTAATCACTTTACCGGTGTATTTTCCATTTACCACTTCAGCATTGGTGGCAATAATTTCAGTAATGCCAAATTCACGGAAAATCGGCGCAGTAATAAAATCTGAGGTGGCGGTAATGCCAACCAATTGATGTCCCGCTTCTTGATGGCGCTGAATGGCTTTAAAGCCTTCTGGGCGCATTTGCGCGCGAATGACTTTTTGCATAAAGAGCGCATGCAATTCAGTTAAGTAAGTATTGTCATGCTGCGTTAAGAACTGAAAAACAAATTCATTGTAAGCGATCGGGTCTAATTGGCCCTTTTTATAATCATCATAAAATTTATCATTCATCGCGCGGTGATGAACCGAGTCGACCAGGCCTTCGTTAACCAAAAATTCCCCCCATGAATGGTCGGAATCTGTATTTAGCAGGGTGTGATCAAGGTCAAAGAGCGCCAATTTCATGAAAATACTCGTAAAAGCTGAAATTTAAGAAAAAAATTGTAAATCTATCTCCGCTAGTCGATAGAAATTCGTTAAGATCATAGCAATTTTAACATTATTTACACTTTGCTTTTTTCGAGTTGGACAAAGAAATAATAGTCCCCGGCAGCAAAGTTATAAATTACACAATATTTAGGTAGCCAAATGATCGACTCAGAAGGTTTCCGACCGAATGTCGGGATCATTTTGGCAAACGAATCTGGTCAAGTTTTATGGGCAAAGCGCATTGGCCACAATGCATGGCAATTTCCGCAAGGAGGGATTCAGCATGGTGAAACCCCCGAACAAGCACTTTTCCGTGAGCTGAGGGAAGAAGTCGGCTTGCTGCCCGAACACGTCCAGATTATCGCGCAAACTAAAGGTTGGCTGCGTTACCGTTTGCCAAATCGTTATATACGGCCAGATACAGACCCCGTATGTATTGGTCAAAAACAAAAGTGGTTTTTGCTGAAACTGACCGCTTCTGCACAGCATATTCAGCTGAATTTGTCGGATCCGCCGGAATTTGACCAGTGGCAGTGGGTCAGTTATTGGTATCCATTAGGCCAAGTGGTCAATTTTAAACGCGATGTTTATCGCAAAGCCATGGTGGAACTGTGCAATCAGCTGCCGCAAAAACCGTAAAATCCGCAGTGGAAACTGCAGATTTTTGCAATGAGTATTGATATAAATAAAATCTGAACAATTTTAGGAGCAGACACGATGTCGAATATGCAGCTGGATACCTTAAGACGCATTGTCCAAGAGATTAATGCGTCCGCCAGTTTGCATGAATCTTTAGACATTATGGTGAATCAGGTGGCTGAAGCCATGCATGTTGATGTCTGCTCGATTTACCTGCTGGATGAGCGCAATCACCGTTACCTGCTGATGGCATCCAAAGGCCTCAATCCAGAATCCGTCGGACATGTTTCCCTGCACACCAGTGAAGGCCTTGTCGGGCTGGTCGGGCAGCGTGAAGAAATCGTCAATTTGGATAATGCTCCAAAGCACGAACGCTTTTTATATCTGCCTGAAACCGGTGAAGAAATTTATAACTCCTTTCTCGGGGTTCCGGTGATGTACCGCCGTAAAGTCATGGGCGTACTGGTGGTGCAGAATAAAGAATCACAAAACTTTTCAGAAGCGGCTGAATCTTTTCTCGTAACCTTGTGCGCACAGCTGTCTGGCGTGATCGCGCATGCACATGCAGTGGGCAATATTGATGTGTTCCGCAAGCCCAGCAATCTGCCAGCCTATAAAACTTTTCAGGGTGTTTCCGGTTCCGGCGGCATTGCCATTGGCCGTGCAGTCATTCTCTATCCGCCTGCCGATTTGGCTTCTGTGCCTGACCGAGAAGCGGATGATATTAGTGAAGAGCTGGCGCTGCTGGACCATGCCATTGATGCAGTGCGTCAAGAAATCCAATCGCTTGATGAGAAAATGCAGGACGCCTTGATGGCAGAAGAGCGGGCTTTGTTTAGCGTGTTTTTACGCATGCTGGATGAAAATGCCCTGCCCTCAGAAATTAAGAGCGAAATCCGTGACGGCAATTGGGCGCAAGGCGCCGTACGCATTGTCATTGATAAGCACATTGCCCTGTTTGCGCAAATGGAAGATGATTATCTGCGGGAACGCGTATCGGATTTAAAAGATCTTGGCCGCCGTATTTTGGCTTTTTTGCAGGAAGCAGATGCCAGTCACCGCGAAATTACCGATGAAAGCATTTTAATTGGCGATGAAATTTCAACAGCAGCATTGGTTGAGCTTCCTGTCGATAAAATCGCAGCCATTGTCACGACAGAAGGCGCGATGAACTCGCACATGGTGATTGTGGCGCGCGCGCTTGGCATTCCCACAGTAGTTGGCGTAACTGAACTGCCGATTAATACGCTGGATGATGTGGAAATGATTGTCGATGCGCATCAAGGCCGGGTATTTATTAATCCGCCGCGGCGTCTGCGCACCCGTTATAAAGAAATTCAAAAAGAAGAAGAGTTAATTGCCAAAGACTTAAAACAGTATGAAACCAAAGACGCGATTACTCCTGATGGCGTGGCAGTCAAACTGTATGTGAATACTGGCCTGATGATCGATGTTGTGCGCGGTGTACAGCGCGGCGCCAAAGGTGTTGGCCTGTACCGTTCTGAAATTCCATTTATGCTGCGTGACCGCTTCCCGGGTGAAGAGGAACAGCGCCTGATTTACCGTCAGCAGCTGAGCCACTTTGCCAACAAACCGGTGGTCATGCGTACCCTCGATATTGGCGCCGATAAAGACCTGCCTTACTTTTCTATTGAAGAAGAAAATTCAGCATTAGGCTGGCGCGGGATTCGTTTTACTCTCGATCATCCTGAAATTTTTTCGTCGCAGATCCGCGCCATGCTCAAAGCCAGCATTGGTTTGAATAATTTGCATATTTTATTGCCGATGGTGACCAGCGTCAGTGAAGTAGAAGAAGCGCTATATTTGCTTGACCGCGACTGGCAAGCAGTGCAGGAAGAAGAACAGGTCAAAATCACCAAACCGAAAATCGGCATCATGGTGGAAGTGCCCAGCATTTTACTGCAGATTGAAGAGTTTGCTGAACTGGTGGACTTTTTCTCAGTGGGCTCCAATGACTTAACTCAATATCTGCTGGCGGTTGACCGCAATAATCCGCGGGTCGCTAACGTGTATTCACATCTGCATCCGGCCGTATTGCGAGCGCTCACACGTTTAGTGCAAGAGTGCCATAAGTATGAAAAACCGGTCAGCATTTGCGGCGAAATGGCCGGCGATCCGCTGTCTGCCGTGCTGCTGATGGCGATGGGTTTTAATACTTTATCAATGAGTTCAAGCAATATTTTGCGGGTGCGTAAAGCGATTTGCCATGTGCCGATGACGGATGCGCAGGATTTGCTGGAGCATGTGCTCAAAATGAGCAATCCGCTGATGGTGAAAAGCTGGCTTGAATATTATTTTAAAACACATGGCTTAGGTGAAATGGTGAAAGCTTCCACCCGTATAGTGGCCTCTTAAACGGCGGTTACGGATAAGAACAAGCCGCGTAAGTGCACAATATACAAGCACAAAAAAGGGAGATCATCATTTGAGTATCTCCCTTTTTTGTGCTTGCTGTAACCGCGTTTTGCATCTTTCTTTCGATCTACAAAAGTTTGGCTTTTGTTAAAATCGTTCATGTGCTTTGCCACAAAGTTGCGAACTTCAACTTCCGGCAGGGCTTTTTTCTTTGCCATTACGCTTCTCACTTTTCATGTTCAACATCAGGTGGATGTTGAGCATATATTGCGCTCTTTTATGCAAAATACAAGGGCTTTTCTAACGGTAAATTCGAATGTATTTATTGATCTGCTAATCATACAGCTCATATGACTCAGAAATACCGACTGTGCCCAATAAACGATTTTCAAGCAGATATAGCCCCCAGAGTGTGACCGCACAGAATGTTAAAATGGCCAATAATCGCATCACGGCTAAAACATGCATCATTGCTAAACTCTATAAAAATTGAATTAAATTAAAACAATAGAATGCAATCATGTAAAATGATTTGAAGTGATAGCAAGTATCTTAAATAGAGATAACAATGCAGATTAAGTCTTTAGAATTTTTTGTCGCGGTTGTGCAGTTTCAAAGTTTTTCTGCTGCTGCAAATGCATTGCACACCGTTCAATCTAATGTCACCAGTCATATCAAAAAACTAGAACAAGAGCTTGGTACAGAATTGCTGCATCGGCAAAGCCCGATCCTGCCTACACGCGCAGGGCTGCAATTGCTTCACTATGCTGAAAAAATCTTGCAATTGCATCAGAACACGCTGCAGCATTTTTGTCACAGCAAAGTAGACGTTGCGCTACCGCTTGAAATTGGCAGTATGGAAACAACCGCAGCCATCCGTTTACCGAAATTATTTCGTGACGTACAGCACAGCCGGCTACAGCTTCCTTATACGCTGAGAACTGGTTCTTCGCGTGAGCTCATTCAACTTATTCGTGGCGGCAAACTTGATTGTGCGTTTATTGCCAATTCATCCCCAATTGACGGCTTATTTAATTTCCATGTATGGACTGAAGAATTGGTGCTGATTAGCGCACAGCAAGCATCAGCTGAACTAACGAATAGCGATTTAAGCCATAAAAAATTTATCAGTTTTAAACAGGGCTGCAGCTACCGCAAAGTAATCGATCAATTTCTTTCAAGCAGGGATTTACCCGCAACCAACATCCTAGAAATGGGAAGCTTAGACGGCATTATGAGCTGTGTCAGTCTTGATGTCGGGGTCGCAATTTTACCGCTAAAATATGTACAGCAATCACATTTTTATACGGAGGTGCAAGTCCATCAACTAGACACCTCTCTGCAATTTATGAATACCTATTTGATTGCACATGAACAGACCCAGTGGTGCTCTAATATGCATCAGTTTTTTAAAAT
>JASLHF010000260.1 GCA_030152275.1 Acinetobacter sp.
TAATTTTAAGATGAATAAAAAAGCAATGTGCTGGCTTGGCCTATAATTCTAAATACGGACTGTCTGGCGCCGCAATCCATTCTTGAAAACGCTGTAAAGTCCATTCAAAGTCATCGGTATGGCGCGTGCTGCATTCCCACCAAATACAGACCCGCCATTGTTCCTGCTGCAGCTGTAAAATATGTGTGGTGTCACGTTCTGCATTTTTTAAAATTTTAGGCTGCCAATAATCCAGATTGCTTTTTGGCCAGTGAAAGTATTTGCAGTCATGCCGGTGCCAAAAACAGCCATGCACAAAAATTACTGTGCGGTATTTTTTCAATACGATATCCGGTTTACCTGCTAAGGTTTTGTCATGCAGACGGTAACGAAAGCCTAAATGATGCAGCGCTTTTCGTATTTTAATTTCTGGTTTTGTATTTTTAGAGTGAATAGCCGCCATATTTTCAGAGCGGGTCATGGCTGGCTTGGCTGTTTTCCTGCTGCTCATCGGCGATATCCTGCTGTTGTTATCTACTTAGAGCTGAATGCGCATGTCAGTAGATGCATTCAGCTTAAGCGATCGCACTTTATGTTTCCAATAGAATGATGCAAAAATGTAATGATCCTAGACGATGACGATATTCAAGGTCTCAATGTTAGAAAAGATAGCAAATGACGTACCGAGGATCATTTTGCAGAGATGTAAATTGTGGGTCAGAGAAAGTTTGGAGCATTGAAAGTTTGTGGCATGAGCTGCCGTGTGAATTATTGTGTTGCTGAGCATGATAAAAAAAATTAATAATAAATAAATACCGCCATTTAAATATATCGCTAAATATCAGTTTAATTCATGAGATATTGCATAATAAATAATGACATTAGCTTTAAATAAAGGAATCAAAGAAAAGGAGGAGGAGAATAAATATACATCAATTTTTAACTATCACCTGAAAGGATTGTCTATCACTGCTTTTAGGTATTTTGTTGATATTGAATGAGTGAATTTAAAGAAAAATCAGTGCGTTTTATATTTATTTTAGCTTCAGTGTGGAAAGATCGAAGAATAAACTGAAATTTCATTATTATTTTATTGGCTGCATCTCAATTTAAATGGGAGGTATAAATTTAAATGCAGCTTAACTTAACATCGCGCTAAATTTTAAATTTCACGCCATACAGTATTCTGATCTTTTAATGAAATCATAAAGTTAAACTTATCATCATGGCTGACCAAGAAGCCTTCAGGTGTTTGCATAATAACTTTAAGAACGGTCCCGCTTTCAAAAACCAGCGGTGCACAGTTTTCTTTATTTAAAGTAATGGGTTTTAGCAGTTCTACGATTAAATTTTCCATTTTAATTCCCCAAGGCTAGAATAAGCCTGTTTTATGATCATAGCATATTTTCACTATTTTAAATCTTTTTTAAAATACTGTGAATTGTTTTGCATAATAATAAAAAAAATAGTGGTGATTAATATTTTTAACTTGCATTAAAGGATATTTAAGCACTTAAATTTGATATTTCAGATGATAAATATAAGGATATGCACCAATTTATAGCATTTTTTGCTGGCATGATTTAATTCATTTATGCAGGATTAGACTTGAGCCAATATGGTCAAAGAACATGAAAGATCCATTTGCATCGCCTCCAACCCACCAAAACATTGAGGGATAGCTGCTCTCTGGTTCACTGCAGTGAAATATGCTAAACCTGTAAAATAAATACATTATTTTTTGTACAGTCCGTGTGCAAATCTCGATAAAAGCGTACTATGGCGGAACAGATAAAATAATCATAATTGTTCAAAAAATTTCAAATTTTAAAAGAAAAATTAAGATTTAAGTTTTATGATCTGACTCCTAATCATCAAAGCAATAATAAAGGACACGTACAGCAGAATGTTTAAATCCTTTTTCCCAAATCCTAAATGGTTTTTTAGTTCTTTAGTGCTGTGGTTTGCGATAAACCTAGCGCTTTGGTACAGCGGCGGCAGCGGCTGGGGCAGTTTTATCGGTTTTCCTCAAGGTTATGCAGATGCAGAATTGCCCATCGGTGTTAGCCGTTTTTGGGCGCCGTCATTTTTATGGTTCTATTTGTGGTTTTTCGTATCGACGGTTATTTTTGCCCTGTTTTGGAAAATGAAATCCAATAATCCGTGGCAGCGCTGGTCCGTATGGGGTTCAGCTTTTATTTTGTTTAATATCTGGTTTGGCGTGCAAGTCAGTGTGGTGGTCAATGCTTGGTATAACCCATTTTATGATTTAATTCAAAAAATGCTCAGCAATGGCGGCGGTGATGTTAATCAGCTATATAGTGGAGTCATGACCTTCTTGTATGTAGCGATGGTTTATGTCACAACCGCAGTATTTAATTTGTTCTTTGTCAGCCATTATGTCTTCCGTTGGCGTACCGCAATGAATGACTACTATACAGCGCATTGGGAGCAGCTGCGTCATATTGAAGGGGCATCACAGCGTATTCAGGAAGATACCATGCGTTTTGCTAAAACGATGGAAGGGCTAGGTGTGAGTCTGGTCGAGGCATTGATGACATTGTTAGCCTTTTTGCCGGTCTTATTTTCTCTCTCATCACATGTGAAAGAATTGCCTTTTGTGGGCGAAATTCCGCATGCCTTGATGTGGGCGGCGGTAACATGGTCAATTGCCGGCACAGTCATTTTAATGCTGGTGGGCTATAAACTTCCGGGTTTGGAGTTTAATAACCAAAAAGTCGAAGCCGCCTACCGTAAAGAGCTGGTCTATGGTGAAGATGATCCGGAACGGGCTGATCCGCTGACTTTAAAAGAGCTGTTCAGCAAAGTGCGCTTTAACTATTTCCGCCTGTATTTCCATTATGCTTATTTTAATATGGTGCGTATTTGGTATCTGCAGCTGGATAATTTATATGGCTTATTTGTGCTGTTCCCAAGTATCGCAGCTGGCGCCATTACCTTGGGCTTGATGATGCAGATTTCTAATGTATTTGGCAAAGTGCGTGAGTCTTTTCAGTACCTGATTGCCTCATGGCCGACCATTATTGAGCTGTTATCTATTTATAAGCGTTTAAAGGCCTTTGAATCGGTCATTAAACATTAATTTTAGAAAAAGTTTGTGTCATTTAATTGGCCCGCCTAGTGCGGGCTTTTTTGGATAGAGATGAAAAGCGAAATAGATCAAATTTTGAAGAATATTTTATAAATAATAGGCATAAATGATCCAAAATGAATGCTAAGTTCATATAAAAAAATATCAAAAACAATATGTTGAGTTTGAGCTTTGTGAAAGTTTGAGCTATGTTGGGTTGCTCTGCTGGGGGAGAGGTTGTGTAAGTGAAGATGAACAAAATTGGACTGCTGGGATGTGCGGCGCTTATGCTGCAAGCTTGTACTGCAACAGGTAATTTAAAGACTGATCCTGTAGCTAAATATGCAAGTCCGGAAGAACTGATTACACAAAAAAATCTTAACGGGGCCGGCGGTGGAGCAAAAGAATACATTTATGCGTGGGGTGCATCACAAAAAGGTGCAGAACCGCATTCTTTATATCCGCGAAAATATCTAAGCCGCTATTGCCAAGCTAAAGGCGGCAGATTTTCATTGCTGTATAAAAGTACATTGAGTTTAGTTAAAGAAGGCCGTGCGCGAAATGCTTTGGCAGCTAATATGCATGTGAAACAGGGGATTGGCGCCTATCAATGCCAGATGCCGGATGGCCAGCGCTGGATCGTTTCAATTGAGCCGACAGCAGAGCAGAAGTCTGTGCAATATGCAGATGCACGCGCAGTGAAGCTGAAAACTGAGCTGATGACTGAAGCAGAAGCCAAGCGTTTTTATAAAGAGTTGAGTAAAAAAGAACTGAACCCGGCTGCATCGCAAGCAAAGAAAGTGCCTGCAGCAGCAGTAAAACCTGCGCCTAAAACTCAGGCTTTAAAAGATGTGGAAGAGAAAAAAGAGCAGCCTGCCGCTGAAAAAGCAGCAAATCCTGTTCCTGAAAGCCTGCAGCAGCGCCAAATGAAATATTATGTCACCGCGCGCAGGGATTTAAGCAAGGGGCAAAATCCAGCGGTGGCCTGCGGTTATGCGCAGCGTGCGTTTGGTTATGGCAAACTGCAAGGCACAGACGGCACACGCATATACACCGAATCTGGTATGCTGGTCGCACGCTGCTTAACCTCTGTGCCCGAATACAGCCGTCAATTTCCAAATGCGAAAGCTAGAGCGGTGGGTATTTTGCAAAATTTATCCAAAAATTATAATCATGCTGGCGCAAAATACATGTTAAACCAAATCAAATAAGAGATAGTTAAAATATAAGACACCTGTATGCATAAGTTATTCAGGCGATGCTGATTGATCGTTGAATGGTTTTTTAAGGGTGACTATATTCAAATACTTATGTATTTAAATACGTGTGCATTGAATTTTTGGCACCATTGAAAAAGATGGCGCTGCCTGATTAAAAACGCTAAGCATTTGCTTAGCGTTTTTATTTTAATAGGAAATATTGTTTCCCACTGTTTAGATACTGATGTTTGCGCCCAGCGCTTTAGCAAACTGCGCCATCCATGCCGGATGTGCAGGCCATGCTGGAGCGGTGACTAAGTGTCCATCGGTGACAGCATCTGTTACTGCAATATCGGCATAATTGCCGCCTGCCAGTTTAACTTCGGCAGCGCAAGCGGGATATGCAGAGCAGGTTTTGCCGCGAAGCACATCGGCGGCAGCTAAAATCTGCGCACCGTGGCACACTGCCGCAATGGGTTTTTGTGCAGTATTAAAATCACGGACAATTTCAAGCACACGTGCATTCATGCGCAAGTACTCTGGCGCGCGTCCGCCCGGAATCACTAAGCCAATATAATCTGCTGTATTGACGGCATCAAAATCATAATTAAGCGCAAAGTTATGGCCGCGTTTTTCGCTATAAGTCTGTTCACCTTCAAAATCATGGATAGCAGTCGCTACGCTGTCGCCTGCTTTTTTATCTGGACAGACAGCATGCACGGTATAGCCCAATGCAGTTAAAAATTGAAAAGGTACCATGGTTTCGTAGTCTTCAGCATAGTCGCCCACTAGCATGAGTATTTGTTTAGACATTATTTTTTCCCTCTGTTCAAAATTGTTTATGTTCATTTTGCTTTTACATTAGCATAGCAACATGACGGTTTTAAGCCACTCTGATTTGCTATTGATGGATCTGTCTTTAGTCTTAGATTTGCTTAAAATGACGCGGCAATAGGCAATAGGCAGGGTGTACTGTATTTGCTTACAGAGTCCTCATAGGCATTATGCCGCGCAGTGTGTTACAAACGTGCTGACTGCAACTGGAGTTTTTTTGAATGTCACGAAACACTTTTACTGCTGTGCGTCAGCAATTTTCCCGCTTGGGCTGCTTCAGTATTTTTACTTTATCTATGCTGGGCTTGAGTCAAATCGCATCGGCTGGCCCAACAGTTGATCAGCTTAGTCAGTGTTTAGTTAAATCTACCACGGCTGCAGATAAGTCTGCAGTGCTGCAATGGACGTTTGTTGCGCTGTCTGCACACCCAGATTTGAAGCAATACAGCAACGTCAATGCAGAACAAAAAACACAGCTGGATAAAAATCTAGCACAAGTGCTGCAAAGGATATTGGTAGAACAGTGTTCTGCACAGACCAAAGCCGTAATTCAGGCAGAAGGTATGCAAGCTGTGGGAGACAGTTTTCAAGAACTGGGAAGTATTACAGGCGAGGAGATTTTAAAAACACCTGAAGTGAAAGATCAGTTAAAAGGCGTTGTTCGCTATATTGATTTAAATAAATTGGTAACCACTTTTTTAACTCCAGAGTTATGGAATAAGCTGGGTATTATTCGATAAATAAAGCAGCTGCAGCCTTCAGTTCAGATTGCCTGAAATAACTGAACGTTGTTAATGTTTTTAATGGGCACTTTTGATGGCTGAATAGATAATATTTAAATCAATAGGATGTCATTTTTTATGACAAATACAATTCCCAAAAAGTAAGCCATTGAAAGTCGGCCATTGAACGTAAGCCGATAAAGATTATTGAATGTGCCGCAATATCAAAAATTAGAGTTGGACAGGCTAAATCTTGATGTTGTGTATTGCATATCACTTTAATACTTTGAAAATAAAATCATCTGCATCAAATATAAGAAATGGCACAAGCAGAGCTGCTTGATTGAATCTGGATATTCTACAGTTACATGAGGCGCCATTTGGATTTTATCGGGATGAACTCCGAGGCATCTGAGGCGGATTTTAAAAGGGGCTGTATTATATTATCTAAAATAGCGAGCTGCCTGCTGAGCAAAGGGCATCTACAAAATTAGCAGTGACTCTATTGATGGCTATAGTCCTCTGCTGCAGGGTAATTCCTCATCCAACATTCAAGTTAAAATAAGAACAGTACTGTGTGAACTGAAATTATATTATTTGTAATAAGCCATTTTGCGTAATAAGCAGCACGATTTTCACTGTAGGTTGTGATGTGCCGAATAGGCTCAGAAATTCTGCTGACCTCAACTGATATAAAAATGGTTTCTGCAGAATAGAAATCTACGTTTTTGTCTGACATACCGCGCAAACGGTGAAAATTGCCAATTTAATGTCGGTTTATGCAACTGGCATACCATTTGCGATAGCTTAATTTTTCAGCATAATGCCATGCCGCTTGCACAGCAAGAAGGAGCATGGGCTTTCCTATGCCAATAAAAAAAAGAGCAGCGCTATGCAGATTTTACGTCCAATTCAGAACAGGCTCAGCGAATTTTTCAATACGCCAGCATTTGATGCAGCTAATCAATCGGCCATTCTTCCGATTCGACACATGAAGTTTGATTTTGATCCCGCAACGCTTGATCCAAAATTTTATTTGAACGCCGAATTAGCCAGTGCCTATTTTGGCTCATTATCGATCTTCCTGACTTTTGGCGAAGATTTGGTGATTGATACTGCACGTTATCATCGCAATTTGCTCAGTGATCCATTGCTGAAGCAGCGTGTTACCTCATTAATTGGACAAGAGGCATTACATTCACGTCTACATGATGAGATGAATGATACTTATCGCGATGTCGGACTGCCGGTTGAGCTATTCCGTACGTTGGCAGGCTATGTGTTTGATTATGGATTTAATCGTCTGCCGCAGCCAATGAAGTTGTCCCTCATGGCGGGGATTGAGCATTTCACTGCGGTATTGGCAGAGTACATGATGAATCATGAGGAGATATTCTTCCATTCTCAAGACGAAAAACAGCGTGCGATTTGGATGTGGCACATGTTGGAAGAATCCGAACACAAAGACATTGCTTATGATGTGTTCCAAAGTTTATCCAATAATTATGCCTTGCGTGTCGCGGGCTTCTTTCCGGCATTAATCACCATTTTAGTGCTTATTTCCTTTGCATCATTCTTTGTGCCGTTTTATCGCAAGCCGTCGAATTTAATCAGCTGGAAATATTGGAAAGAGATGCCGCGCAGTGTGCGTTTGATTTTCGGTTTAAAAGATGGCGTATATGGCAGTAGCTTAAAACATATTTTTGACTATTTACGTCCAAGTTTTCATCCCAATGATTATGACACTACGCCATTTTTGGAATACTACAAAAAACGCTTGCTTAATGCTGAAGATGGCGTGTTAACCCCTTATTTTGTTAAAGAATTTACCCCAGCATTAAAAGTATAAAAAGGATGTAACAACATGGGACTGTTTAAAAAAAGGAATCAGCCGAGTCAGAACGCCTATGCGGTGGTGACCGGTGCGGGCAGCGGTATTGGGCGCAGTTTTGCTTTAGAGCTGGCGCGCCGCGGCGGCACAGTGGTGTGTGCAGATATCCGTTTGGATGCTGCGCAAGAAACTGTAGATGAAATTCAATCCTTAACCTCGTCCAATGCCTATGCGGTGCAGTGCGATGTGGGCCAAGCTGAACACGTACAGGCTTTGGCAGAACACGCCGAGCAACTTATGGGGCATGCCGTCACATTGGTGATCAATAATGCCGGAGTCGGTTTGGGCGGTAAATTTGATGAGCTGAGTTTGGATGATTGGCAGTGGTGTATGCACGTTAACTTATGGGGTGTGGTGCATGGCTGTCATTATTTTGTGCCCAAGCTGAAACAAAATAAGCAGGGCGGTGCCATTATTAATGTGGCTTCTGCTGCAGCCTATACTGCAGCGCCGGAAATGACTGTGTATAACGTGACTAAATCCAGTGTCTTGGCATTATCCGAAACACTTTCAGCAGAGCTGCGTTCAGCCAATATTCGGGTCAATGTCTTATGTCCAACCTTGGTGCCCACCAATATTATGAAAAATGGACGCTTACCGAGCCGTTATTCAGGTCTGGCGGATCAGCTTCTGATGAATTATGCCTTTACCACCAGCCATGATGTGGCCAAATTAACCTTAGATCATTTGGATGCAGGCAAGCTCTACACCATTCCGCAGCCGGACGCGAAATTATTTTGGTGGTTAAAACGTTTATCGCCGCAAAT
>JASLHF010000003.1 GCA_030152275.1 Acinetobacter sp.
TTTTGGGATCAATTACAGCCCATTCGTGAGGCATTAAAAATTAACGTGATTGCCAATGGTGAAATCTGGAACAATGCAGACGCGAAGCAATGTCAGTTAGAGTCTGGCTGTGAAGACCTGATGATTGGGCGTGCCGCAGTCACCACCCCTGACATTACCCAATGCATTCGCCAAAATACCGATCAGCCGCTGATTACTTGGCATGAGCTATTGGGTTTGCAAATTCGCTTCTTGAATGGTTCATACAAAAAAGAAATGAATATGGTCGGCCGCTATAAACAATGGCTCGGCATGATGTCAAAACACTATCCCGAAGCCAAAGCGCTTTGGGATGAAGTCAAGCGCGTTAAGCCTTTGGACGAGATTGTCGAAAAGCTTAAAGCGGGCATGTAAGTTAAAAGTTCAACTGTCTTAAACTGCTGACTAAAGCCTCTGATTTAAACCATCAAGCTTTTTGCTGTTTGGCGAACTCTAATATCGCCTCAACTTCTTCCGCTAAAAACTCTTTGGGGTGTTCCGAGGTCGGATTCATGACCAAAGTTGCCCCTTTGGTCATGCTGAATAATTTTTCCGCATTGATCAGTACAAATTCGGCATCAACACCAACATCTTGCCGCAACATGGCTAAATCTAAAAAGAACGGAATGGCTTGTTCACCTTCATCGGTTTGCATCAATTGAAAGTGCAACTGCTGCGCTGCATCACGCCCACCTAAGCAATACACAGGGCTGGTTAAAAGCTGCTGATAAAAATCCTGATACTGTTCGGGATGATCTAAAGTGGTTTCATAAAGCTGCTGCAGTGAATCGTGCATTGTTATTGTCCGAGCTATTGTTGTAATTAAAAATTCTCATAAAGAGGAACATAGAATACAGCAAGATTAAGAATCTTGCCGCTGCTTTAAATTTGCAACATGCTGACGGTTGGTTTTCCACGATTTTTGCAAAATTTCTTTTTCTAATCTGAGTTGGATACGCTTTAATTTCATTGCCGAAATGACTGGCTGCTGAAAAGTTTTTACATAGTCCGTCCATGCTGCACCGCGAAAGACATTTGAGGGCATGTCCGTTTTAAATACGGCTTCGGGCATAAATACGATGACGGAATACAACAACTCGCCCTCAATAATATCGTCTAGTGCCGCTGCTAATACCTTCATGTGCTTATAATTTTGATGAAGCGGATTTTGAAATTTAAAGCTTTGCTTATAAATTTTTTGTGTCCATTGTTTTTGCCGCTCACTGCCAAAAATCCAGCCTTTATAATTTTTTGTTTCAATCACAAAAATGCCAAAAGGACTTAAAAGAATATGATCAATTTGCGTGGTTCCGCCGTCGCGATCTGGCAAGGTCAAATCATTCAGCAGAATATAATCGCCTTTTAGATAAAGTTTGACATGTGCTGCTACAGCAAACTCCCCCATTTTGCCTTTTAAATAGGGCTTAAAGGCTTGAATAGCGCCAACAATCAAGAATAGCGGAATCACCCACCACAGCATTGACAGCAGCGGCGCAAACATTTGAGTAATATTCATGGTTCAATCTTGTAGTCGTTGAATATTACTCAATATACATTTTATCTTATTTTAATTTCTCAATTTTCAACAAGATATCTTTATTTTCCAAGCCGCCAGCAAAACCCACCAATTTTCCATTGGCACCGACCACACGGTGGCATGGCGCAATAATTGAAATCGGGTTTTTCCCATTGGCCGCGCCGACAGCACGCACCGCTTTCACATTGCCAATTTGTTCGGCAATTTGTTTGTAGCTGCGGGTTTCACCAAAAGGAATGGTTAATAGTGCTTGCCACACTTTTTGCTGAAATTCGGTACCGGAAAAATCCAGCGGCAAATCAAAGGTCTGCCGTTTTCCAGCAAAATACTCATTTAACTGTTGCGCCGTTTTCAGCAAAATCGGATGCTGCAGATCTTCAACCAAGCAGGCCAAGCGCACACGGTCAGGCTTTTCATTTTCCCACAGCACAGCAACCAAAGCCGTTTCATTGGCAACCAATTGCAGCTGTCCAACCGGAGAGTCCAAATATTGATATGACAATTGCATCGTGTTCACCAACTGTATTTAAAAGATCAGTTTAAATTATTCAGGAGGATGATAATTTCATCAAGACCAATCCTGAAATAATCAGCACCGCCGCCAGCATGCGCATGGCATTTGCCGGTTCACCCAGCACCACAATGCCCAAGACAAACGAGCCGACTGCGCCAATACCCGTCCAGACCGTATAAGCCGTGCCTAATGGCAGGCTTTTCATGGCATAAGACAGTAATGCAAAACTCGCAACCATAAAGACGATGGTAAGAATACTCGGAGTTAACTTGCTGAAGCCTTCCGACACTTTCATGCAATAGGCCCAAACCACCTCAAGCAGCCCAGCCACAATCAATAACATCCACGCCATTTTCTATACCCATAAAAAAGCACAAAAGCGCGAAACACTTTTGTGCTTTTTAAATACTAACTAGAAGATAATTTCATTAAGACCAATCCTGAAATAATCAAGACTGCTGCCAGCATGCGCATGGCGCTGGCCGGTTCACCGAGGATAAAAATCCCGACTAAGAACGAACCAATCGCACCGATACCCGTCCAAATGGTATAGGCAGTTCCCAAAGGCAAGGTTTTCATGGCATAGGCCAATAAACCAAAACTCAGGATCATAAAAAATAAAGTGATTAAACTCGGGCCAAGTTTGGTGAAGCCTTCTGACAGCTTCATTGAATAAGCCCAAACAATTTCGAAGATACCTGCGAATACAAGAATAACCCAGGCCATGATGCCTTCCTCCATAGTAGAGTCAGGTCGTCCTGACGATTTTTCTTGCCCCTTCGATCGAAGGTTAAAGGGAGGTCGTTCCTCCTGTGAAGTTGTTATTATAGCAAAGTTGCTGAATTTTAGGGCAATGCTTACATTTTTTGACCATTTTCAGCGCACTGCATGCGGTTGAATTGCTGCGTGCACCCTAGTTTCGCTCCAAATATAAGCGGCTCATGCGTTTAACCGTATTCATTGTCTATTTAAGCCATAAAGCACCATGGACATGCATTCATGGTGCTTCGATTTAATTGCTATTTAATGACTATCTTAATGACTATCGTTTAGGCAGGATAGCCGTGATTTAGAACTTCATTCGCAGCCCCGCACCCAGCCACCAGTCAGTTTCACTGTCGGTTTGCGCTTGCCATGCCGTTTGCTTTTGCCCTTTTTCATAGTGATAAGCCACATCAACAAAAGGCATGATTTTTTTGCTGATTTCATAGCGCGTTTCTAAGCCTAGCCAAGCCTCGTTTAAGCCTGTCTTTTGGGCATAACGTGAGTCATCGCTAAACACCACATTCATATTGAAATA